>JAHCKS010000139.1 GCA_026125665.1 Rubrivivax sp. | reverse complement strand
CGGCAGCGAGCTCGCGCGCACGCTGGGCCTGAAGCCCGGCGACCCGGTGGCCGTCGTCCTGCCGCCGCAGCGCGCCTCGGCCGACGGCGGGGGCGGCGCCGACGTGCCGGCGCTGCCGCGCACCTCGCGCTTCACGCTCGCCGGCACCTTCGAAGCCGGGCACTACGAGTACGACAGCGCCTGGGCCTACGTGCACGCCGCCGACGCGGCGGCGCTGCTCGGCATCGAAGGGCCGCGCGCGCTGCAGCTGCGCCTGGACGACGCGCTGGCCGCACCGCAGGTGGCCAACGCGCTGGCGCGCCGGCTCGGGCCCGAGGTCATCGTGCGCGACTGGACGCAGAGCAACCGCACCTGGTTCGAGGCCGTGCATCTGCAAAAGCGCATGCTCGGCCTGATCCTCGTGCTCATCGTCGCCGTCGCCGCCTTCAACCTCGTCAGCACGCTCGTGATGACGGTGACCGACAAGCGCGCCGACATCGCCATCCTGCGCACGCTGGGTGCCAGCCCGCGCTCGATCATGGGCATCTTCTTCGTGCAGGGGGCGGCGGCGGGCATCGTCGGCACGGCCGCCGGCGTGGCGCTCGGGCTCGCCGTCGCGCTCAACATCGGGCACATCGTGCCGGCCGTCGAACGCGCCCTCGGCACCACGCTGCTGCCGGCGAGCGTGTACTTCATCAGCCGCATGCCGAGCCTGCCGCTCGCAAGCGACATCGTGCCCATCGCGCTGGCCTCGCTGGCGCTCGCCTTCGTGGCCACGCTGTACCCGAGCTGGCGCGCCAGCCGCGTGCGGCCGGCGGTGGAGCTGCGCGGCGAGTAGCTGCACGCCCCGGCCCGCCGCCTGCCTGCGAGGCATGCCGAACGGCCGAACAGCGGGCACATTGCCGCGCTCATCGGCGCCTCACCCCGCACCGCGCGCCCGACGCGGGGACTGCATCGCCGGGATAATCGGCGCGTGCACCTGTTGAACGCCGACCTCCACTCCCACTCCACGACCTCCGACGGCACGCTCACCCCGGAAGCCGTGGCCGAACGCGCTGCTGCCGGCGGCGTGCAGCTGTGGGCCCTGACCGACCACGACGAGGTCGCCGGCCAGCAACGCGCGCGCGACGCCGCACTCGACCTGGGCCTGGCCTGGGTCGGCGGGGTCGAGGTCTCGGTGAGCTTCGCCGGCGAGACGATCCACGTCGTCGGCCTGGGCATCGACCCCGACGACGAGACGCTGCGCGCCGGCCTCGCGGCCACGCGGGCCGGCCGCCGCGAACGCGCGCGCCAGATGGCCGAGGGCCTGGCCCGCGTGGGCATCGAAGGCGCCTTCGAAGGCGCGCTCGCGCAGGCGCGCAACCCCGACCTGATCTCGCGCACGCACTTCGCCCGCTACATCGTCGAGCGCGGTGTCTGCGCGCACACGCACGAGGTGTTCCGCCGCTACCTCACCGAAGGCAAGCCGGGCTACGTGCCGCACCAGTGGGCGAAGCTCGGCGACGCGGTGCGCTGGATCCGCGGCGCCGGCGGCGTCGCCGTCATCGCGCATCCGGGGCGCTACAAGCTCACGGCGAACGAGGAGTACGCGCTGTTCACCGAGTTCATCGCGCACGGTGGTGTCGGCGTCGAGGTGATCACCGGCAGCCACAGCGCCGCCGAGACGCTGCGCTTCGCCGAAACGGCGGTGGAGTTCGACCTGCTCGCCTCGCGCGGCAGTGATTTCCACTCGCCCGAGGAAAGCCGCACGGCGCTGGGGTCGCTGCCCGACCTGCCGGGGCGGCTCAAGCCGGTGTGGGCGGTGCTGGGCGAGAGGATCGAGGGGCCCGTGCCGGCCTGAAGGTGCCCGCCGGCAGCTGCCGGCCCGGTCTACGCGCCGAGCAGGTCCACCTCGAACACCAGCGTCGCGTTCGGCGGGATCACGCCGCCGGCGCCGCGCGCGCCGTAGCCGAGGTCGGGCGGGATCGTCAGCACGCGCGTGCCACCCACCTTCATGCCCGCGACACCCTCGTCCCAGCCGCGGATGACCTCGCCCGCGCCGAGGCGGAACGCGAAGGGCTGGCCACGGTCCTTGCTGGAGTCGAACTTGCGGCCGCGGTTGTCGTTGGCGTTGGCGTCGAAGAGCCAGCCGGTGTAGTGCACGCGCACGGTCTTGCCTTGCGTCGCCTCGTTGCCGCTGCCGGGCACGGTGTCGTCGAACTGCAGGCCGCTGGCGGTCGTGGTCATCGTGGGAATCCCTTCGTGTGGGTGATCGTGGAAAAGCCGGCCGCGATGATGCCAGCCCACGCCGGCACGGCCTTCGCCAGCCATTCGGCGGGCGTCGCGGCGCCGATGCGCGGCAGCCCGAGCACCACCGCCGCGGCCTGCAGCGCCGGTACCGCGCCGCCCTCCAGCTCGAGCGGGCGCGCGCCGTTCTGCTTGCTCAGCTTCTCGCCGTCGGCGGCCCGCACGAGTGGCAGGTGCAGGTAGCTCGGCGCGGGCAGCCCGAGGTCCCGCTGCAGCAGCATCTGCCGCGGCGTGTTGTCGGCCAGGTCCTCGCCGCGCACGACATGCGTGACGCCTTGCGCCGCGTCGTCCACGACGACCGCGAGCTGGTAGGACCACGGGCCGTCGGCGCGCTTCAGCACGAAGTCCCCCACCTCGTGCGTCACGTCCTGGCACTGCGGGCCGAGGCGGCGGTCGGCCCACTCGACGACTACCGGCGCGCCGCCGCGCAGCGTCAGCAGCCGCACGGCACGCGCAGCCTTGCCGTGCAGGCCGCTTCGGCACGTGCCGGGGTAGATGCGCTCGCCGTGCCGCGCCGGCGCCTGGCCCGCGGCGGCGAGCCGGTCGTCGATCTCGCGCCGCGTGCAGCCGCAGTCGTAGGCGAGACCCGCGTCGCGCAGCCGCTGCAGCGCCATGCCGTAGGCCGCGCCGCGCGCCGACTGCCACCACGGCGCCTCGTCGGGCACGAGGCCGCAGCGCGCGAGCTGCGCCAGGATGAGCTCGGCCGCACCGGGCACGCAGCGTGGGCCGTCCACGTCTTCGATGCGCACGAGCCAGCGACCGCCGGCCGCGCGTGCGTCGAGCCAGCTGCCGAGCGCCGCGACGAGCGAGCCGGCGTGCAGCGGCCCGGTGGGCGAAGGAGCGAAGCGGCCGACATGGGCCCCGGGAAGCGGCATGGCCGCATCATGCCCTCCTCGCGCCCGCACGATCAGCACGGTGCGGCGCGGGGTGCGCACGCGGGCGGTTCGCGCGCCGTTCGCACGCCGCTCGTGCAGACCGGGCTGCTACACTGGCCCGGCCAGGAGAGAGCCGCCCTCCGCTGCGCAGGCGTCGGGGTCGCGGCCGCCGAAGGCGAAGCGGCAAGGTCGATCCCGCACGTGCGCGCAATCACCCGCGTGGCACGCAGCCGGAGCGGCGGCGCCGCGAAACGCTCAGGCAAAAGGACTGGCTGACTTCCTCACTGGAGAGAGGCGCGTCGCGGCCACGGTCGCGGCAGCCCACCGAAGGGGCAAGGCCTGCCGGCCGGGCGCGAATGCCAAGCGTGTTCGCGCCACGGATGGGGCAGTGCCGAATCTCTCAGGTAAAGCGGACAGCGGGGGCCCGGGACGTCGCGTCGAGGCTGTGTTCCTTCGGCGCGCCGAACATGGCCACCACCGAGGAGGAAGCGACGATGTCCGACGCAACCGCACCCGCCGCTTCGAGCGCGCCCGGGTTGCAGCGCACGCCGCTGCACGCGCTGCACCTGAAGCTCGGCGCGAAGATGATGCCGTTCGCCGGCTACGACATGCCGGTGAACTACCCCACCGGTGTCATCGCCGAGCACCGCCACTGCCGCGCGCAGGCCGCGCTGTTCGACGTCTCGCACATGGGGCAGCTGCGCCTCGTCGGGGCCGACGCCGCGGCGGCGCTGGAGACGCTCGTCCCGGTGGACGTGGTCGACCTCGCCCCGGGCCGCCAGCGCTACGCGTTCTTCACCAATGCCAGCGGCGGCCTGCTCGACGACTTCATGGTGACCAAGCCCACGCCGGCGGACGGGCAGCGCGGCTTCGGCGACCTCTTCCTCGTCGTGAACGCCGCGTGCAAGGCGGCCGACACGCGCCACCTCGTCACGCACATCGGCCATCGCTGCCAGGTGGTGCCGATGCCCGAGCGCGCGCTGCTCGCGCTGCAGGGCCCCAAGGCAGTGGACGCGCTGGCGCGGCTGAACCCCGGTGTCGCAGGCCTCGTCTTCATGACGGGCGGCGTTTTCGAGCTCGCCGGGCAGACGTGTTTCGTCACGCGATCGGGCTACACCGGCGAGGACGGCTTCGAGATCTCGGTCGCCGCCGAAGGCGCCGCGATGCTCGCCGAGGCGCTGCTCGCGCAGCCCGAGGTGGCGCCGGCGGGCCTGGGGGCGCGCGACACGCTGCGCCTGGAAGCGGGCCTCTGCCTCTACGGCCACGACATCAACGAGCAGACGAGCCCGATCGAAGCCGGCCTCGGCTGGGCGATCCAGAAGGTTCGGCGCGCCGGCGGCGCCCGCGCCGGTGGCTACCCGGGCGCGGCAGCCATCGACCGCCAGATCGCGAGCGACCCGCCTTCGAAGCGCGTCGGCCTCGTCGGCCTGGAGCGCGTGCCGGTGCGCGAAGGCGCGCCGATCTTCGATGCGCACCACCGCCGCCTGGGCACCGTGACGAGCGGCACCGTCGCCCCCACCGTCAACCGGCCCATCGCCATGGCCTACCTGACGCAGAACCACGCCCTCGCGCACCACGAGGTGTACGCCGAGGTTCGCGGCAAGGCGGTGCCGATGCGCGTGAGCCCGATGCCCTTCACCCCGCACCGCTACCACCGCGGCTGAGCCGCCCCCTCCCCCGCCGCCGCCCATCACCCCGAGGAGCCCCCGCCCATGACGACCATGTTCACGCCCGACCACGAGTGGATCAACATCGAGGACCACGAAGCCGCCGTCGTCGGCATCACGCTGCACGCGCAGGAAGCGCTCGGCGACGTGGTCTTCGTCGACCTGCCCGAGGTCGGCCGCACGTACAAGAAGGGCGAGGTGGCGGGTGTCGTGGAAAGCGTCAAGGCCGCGGCCGACATCTACATGCCGGTCGAAGGCGAGGTCGTCGAGGTCAACGAGGCGCTGCGCGCCGATCCCGCGCTCGCCAACCGCGACCCGATGGGCGAAGGCTGGTTCTTCAAGGTGCACGTCACGCACATGGAGCAGTTCGACGAGCTGATGGACCCGCCGGGCTACGACAAGCTGCTGAAGACCTTGACTTGACCCCCGCGTAGCGCCTTCGGCGCCTCCCCCGTGGCACCGAAGGGGCCACTTCGTGGCCAGGGGCACCGCCAGCGGCCCGGCAAAGCCGGATCCGCGGCGGTCGCTGGCCCTGCCATCCCTCTGATCTCCTGCCATGTTGATGTCCGCGCTGAAGCCCCTGGATGAACTCGAGAACGCCGGCGAGTTCGCCGCCCGCCACATCGGCCCGGACGACAACGACGAGCGGCACATGCTGTCGGTCGTCGGCGCGGCTTCGCGGCGCGCGCTGATCGAGGCCCTGGTGCCGGCAAGCATCGCGCGCAGCACGCCGATGCAGCTGCCCGCGCCGCTGAGCGAGGCCGGGGCGCTGGCCGAGCTGAGGCGCATCGCGGCGAAGAACCGGGTGCTGAAGAGCTTCATCGGCCAGGGCTACCACGGCACGTTCACGCCCGGCGTCATCCAGCGCAACATCCTCGAGAACCCGGCCTGGTACACCGCCTACACGCCGTACCAGGCCGAGATCAGCCAGGGCCGCATGGAAGCGCTGGTGAACTTCCAGCAGATGGTGTGCGACCTCACCGGCATGGCCATCGCCAACGCCAGCATGCTCGACGAGGCCACCGCCGCCGCCGAGGCGATGACGCTCGCGAAGCGCAGCGTGAAGAGCCGGAGCGACACGATCATCGTCGCCGGCGACTGCCACCCGCAGACGATCGAGGTGCTGCGCACGCGGGCTGCGCCGCTGGGCCTCACGGTGCTGGTCGGCTTCGCTCCGAAGCTGATGGAAGAGCACGAGTACTTCGCCGTGCTCGCGCAGGTCCCGGCCACCGACGGGCTGATCCACGACATGGCGCCCTTCGTCGAGAAGGCGCATGCCAAGGGTGCGGCGTTCATCGTCGCCGCCGACCTGCTGGCGCTGACGCTGCTGAAGCCGCCGGGCGAATGGGGGGCGGATGTCGTCGTCGGCACGAGCCAGCGCTTCGGCGTGCCGATGGCCTGCGGCGGCCCGCACGCCGCCTTCATGGCCTGCCGCGACGAGTGGAAGCGTCACCTGCCCGGGCGGCTGGTGGGCGTGAGCGTCGACGCCCACGGCGCGCCCGCCTACCGCCTGGCCCTGCAGACGCGCGAGCAGCACATCCGCCGCGAGAAGGCCACCAGCAACATCTGCACCGCGCAGGTGCTGCTGGCGGTGATGGCCAGCATGTACGCCGTGTACCACGGGCCCGAAGGGCTGAAGCGCATCGCGCAGCGCGTCGCCGGCTACACGGCGATCCTCGCCGCGGGCCTGCAGGAGCTCGGCCTGAAGGTCGTCACGCCGCATGCCTTCGACACGATCAGCGTGGCCACCGGCGAGCGCACCGACGAGATCGTGGCTCGCGCGCTCGCGGGCGGCGCCAACCTGCGCCGCGTCATGCCGGGTCACCTCGGCATCGCGCTCGACGAGACGACGACGCGCGCCGACATCGAGGCGCTGTGGCGCTGGTTCTCGCCGGCCGGCCGGGCGAAGCTGCCGAGCGTGGCGGCGCACGAGAACGGCATCGAGCCGCTGATCCCGCCGGCGCTGCGCCGCACCAGCGCGTTCCTCACGCACCCGGTGTTCAACACGCACCACAGCGAGACGGAGATGCTGCGCTACATCCGCAGCCTCGCCGACAAGGACCTGGCGCTCGACCGCTCGATGATCCCGCTCGGTTCGTGCACGATGAAGCTGAACGCGACGAGCGAGATGCTGCCCGTCACGTGGCCGGAGTTCGCGCAGGTGCACCCTTTTGCGCCCCGCGAGCAGCTCGCGGGCTTCCAGGAGCTGAACGACCAGCTGTGCGCGTGGCTCGGCCAGGCCACCGGCTACGCCGGCGTGAGCCTGCAGCCCAACGCCGGCAGCCAGGGCGAGTACGCGGGGCTGCTCGCCATCCGCGCTTGGCACGCCTCGCGCGGTGAAGGGCACCGCAACATCTGCCTGATCCCCGAATCGGCGCACGGCACCAACCCGGCGAGCGCGCAGATGACCGGGCTGCAGGTCGTGGTGACGAAGTGCGACGCGACGGGCAACGTCGACTTGGCCGACCTGGCCGCGAAGTGCACGCAGCACGCCGCGAACCTGGCGTGCGTGATGATCACCTACCCGAGCACCTACGGTGTCTTCGAGGCACGCGTCAAGGAGCTGTGCGAGATCGTGCACCGGCACGGCGGACGCGTCTACGTCGACGGCGCGAACATGAACGCGCTGGTGGGCCTGGCGGCACCGGGCGAGTTCGGCGGCGACGTGAGCCACCTGAACCTGCACAAGACCTTCTGCATCCCGCACGGCGGCGGCGGCCCGGGCGTGGGGCCGGTGTGCGTGGTCGAGGACCTGTTGCCCTTCCTGCCGGCGCACGCGGCCGGCGGCGTGACCGGTGGCGTCGGCGCGGGGCAGCAGGAATCACGGCACCGCGTCGGCGCGGTGAGCGCGGCGCCGCTCGGCAACGCCGGCGTGCTGCCGATCTCGTGGATGTACGTGCGCATGATGGGCGCCGACGGCTTGCGCCACGCCACCGAGACGGCGATCCTCGCTGCCAACTACGTCGCCGCACGCCTGGCGCCGCACTACGACATCCACTTCAGCAGCGGGCTGCCCGGCATCGCCGGCGGCGGCGTCGCGCACGAGTGCATCCTCGACCTGCGGCCGCTGGCGAAGACGAGCGGCATTACTGCCGAGGACGTGGCCAAGCGGCTCATCGACTACGGCTTCCACGCGCCGACGCTCAGCTTCCCGGTCGCCGGCACGCTGATGGTCGAGCCCACCGAGAGCGAGCCCCGCGTCGAGCTCGACCGCTTCTGCGACGCGATGGTCGCCATCCGCGCCGAGATCGCCAAGGTGGAGAGCGGCGCCTGGCCGCGCGACGACAACCCGCTGAAGAACGCGCCGCACACGGCCGAGGCGCTGCTGAAAGCCGACTGGCCGCACGCCTACACGCGCGAGGAGGCGGCGTATCCGCTGCCGGGCCTGCGGCGCGGCAAGTACTGGTCGCCGGTGGGCCGCGTCGACAACGTCTACGGCGACCGCAACCTCTTCTGTGCCTGCGTGCCGACGAGCGAGCTCGCCGAAGCACAACGGTGAATGTTGCCCTTCCGCTGAAATGTCGATGCGCGGGGGTTGACGTGCCCGGGCGCATCGCGCACAGTGCGGCCCGCGCTCATCGCACCACGTGCATGAGTGCAGTGTTCCTCCCTCCCACCCTCTCACCACAGGAGCTCGCGATGCTGATCCGCATGCAGTCCCGCCTCCTGTCGGCCGCACGCAACTGACGACTCGCGGCCGGCGCGGAGTGCCTCGCGCCGCCGTCCCGTCGTAGGTCTCCCCCAGCGACACCCCGGCCCGCGAGGCCGTCCGCGACCGCGCCCGTTCGTCCGGAGCGCGGCCGGCAGGTCGCCTGTCCCAGCCGTCCAGTCCGTTCGTCAGCCCCGCGGCGCGTCCGCAGGGCACGAGCTCGTTGCCTTCGTTCCGCCGGTGCCCCGTGCACCGCGCGGCAGGGCCGGCTCGTCCCTGCGCCGCGCCTAACACCGAAAGCACTCTGAAGCCATGTCCAACGCATCCGTTCGAGCGCAGGCCACCGTCGGCAGGGCCGGCGTGCCCGCGCTCCCCACGACCTACGCGGCCCGTCCGCAAGCCCCACCCAAGGAAGACACCATGAAGACCCATCGTTACCCCAAGCCGCCGCCCCGCGTGCGTGCCGCTCTCGCCAGCGTGGCGTTCGTCGCCGCGGCGGCGGTCGTGTGCGCCGTCGCCGTCGCGTTCGACAGCGTCTCGCGCGAGCCGTTCCTGCGCGACTCGCCCGAAGCCCGCTTTGCCGTCGCACGCTGCGACGCGCTCGGCGAGCGCGCAGCGCGTCACCGCTGCGTCGCGCGGCTCGTCGCCGCCGCCAAGGCCAGCGACGCCGGCGCGGCGCGTGTCGCCGCCGTCGAGTCCGACCGGCGCCGCCGCTGACCGCGCTGCCCGGCACGGCACCTGCTGACGCAGGCCGTGCGTAGCAGACGGCCTGGCCGTGGCGAAGCGGGCCGCGCGAAACGCGCGGCCCGCTTCCTGCGGCGCATCGCGCTTCGGCAACGCGTCACAGCACGATCGCCGACACGCAGGCGAAGTAGATGACGAGGCTCAGCACGTCCTGCACGATGGTGGCCAGCGGCCCGCTGCCATAGGCCGGGTCGGAGCCGAAGCGCGACAGCGCCCAGGGCAGCAGCAGCCCGAGCACCGAGGCGAGCATGCTGGCCCCGGCCAACGCCAAGGTCACCGCGGCAGCGAGGCGCACTTCGCCGAACACCCCCCACACCAGCGGGAAGGCGAGCAGCGCCAGCACCAGCCCGATCAGCATGCCCGTGCGCAGCTCGCTGCCGAGCAGGCGGGCCAGCGGCGCATGGCTGAGCGACAGCCCGCGCACGGCCACTGCCTCGCTCTGCGTGCCGATGGCGTCGGCAAGGTAGACGAGCCCCGGCACGAAGAAGGCGATGGCCGGCTTGGCTGCCAGCGCCGACTCGAAGCGCGCGACGACGAACGTGGCGGCCATGCTGCCCACCAGCCCCGCCATCAGCCACGGCAGCCGGTGCCGTGCGCGCCGCACCGGCGGCGCCTCCATCGCTTCCAGCGCCTCGGCCGCGTCGGGCAACGGCGGCGGCTCGCGCGTGATGCCGGCCAGCCGGTGCAGGTCTTCCACGTGCTCATGCCGAAGGATGCGCATCAGCCGCGCCGGCCCGACGACGCCGACCAGCCGCCCGTCGTCATCCACCACCGGCATCGCCGCGGCGCCGTGGCGCAGCGCCACCGAGGCCATGCGCTCCTGGTCGGCGCCGCGTGCGATGCGCGGCGTGTGCCGTTCGCGCGCCGCGCGGCCAACATCGGTCTCGTCGGGCAGCGCCAGCAGCTCGGCGGCGGTCAACGCGCCGACGAGCCGGCCATCGTCCTCCACCACGCACAGCAGCTCCCAGCGCGCCTGCCGGTGCTGGCGGATGCGCGCACGCACCTGCGCCGCCGTCTCGCCCGGGTGGGCGACGACGGCATCGCCGCCGACGTGCGCGGCCGAGTTCTCGTGCCCGGCTTCGTGTCGCCGGCGTGCCTTGTCGCTGCCGTCGCGGGTGGCGTGCCCGTCCTTCGCCTTCTCCATCCGGCGCGTCACCGTCAACGCAGGGCCGCGTCCACGCCGTGCGGCGGGCACGCACAGGTCTGCGCGGCCTGACCCAGCATGGCCGCCGTGACGACCGTGATGCCGCCCGGCGTGACGTGCAGCCCGCGCGCGCGATCGGCCGCGACGTCCTGCCCGGCGCGAAAGTCGTCGGGCAGGTGGCAATCGCGGTCGACCACCGTGTGCACCAGCCGCACGCCGCGGCCGACGGTGGTGTTCGGCAGCACCAGCGAGTCCTCGATCACGCTGCCCTCGGCCACGCGCGCCTTGCAGAACAGGATCGAACGACGCACGGTCGCCCCGCTGACGATGCAGCCGCCGGAAACGAGCGAATCGACGGCGGCGCCGCGCCGGCCTTCGTGGTCGAGCACGAACTTCGCCGGCGGCAGCTGCCGCTGCAGGCTGAAGACCGGCCAGTGGTCGTCGTACAGGTCGAGTTCCGGGGCGAGGCGCGTCAGGTCCATGTTTGCCGCCCAGTAGGTGTCCACCGCACCGACGTCGCGCCAGTACGGCCGGCCCTCGACGCGGTTGACGCAGCTCGTCTCGAAGGCGTGCGCGAAGACGCCGTGCGTGTGCAGGAGGGCCGGGATGATGTCGTGACCGAAGTCGTGCCGCGACCGCACATCGGCGGCGTCGCGCTCGAGTGCGGCCAGCAGCACGTCGGCGTCGAAGAGGTAGATGCCCATGCTGGCCAGCGCCCACCCGGGCCGCCCGGGCACCGGCTGCGGCCGCTCGGGCTTCTCGGCGAAGGCCGTGATGCGCCCGGCGCCGTCCACGGCCACCACGCCGAACTCCTGCGCCTCCTCCAGCGGCACCTCGACGCAGGCCACGCTCGCCGCCGCGCCACGCGCCACGTGCTCGGCCAGCATCACCGAGTAGTCCATCTTGTAGACGTGGTCGCCGCCCAGCACCAGCACGTGCCGCGGCGCCGCTTCGCGCACCAGGTCGAGGTTCTGGAACACCGCGTTGGCGGTGCCGCTGTACCAGCCCTCGCCCTGCTGCTGTTGCGCCGGCACGACCTCGATGAACTCGCACAGCCTCCCCGGCAGGAAGCCCCAGCCGCGTTCGACGTGCCGGATCAGGCTCTGCGCCTTGTACTGCGTGAGCACGCCGATGCGCCGCAGCCCGGAGTTGACGCAGTTGCTGAGCGTGAAGTCGATGATCCTGAGCTTGCCGGCAAAGGGCACGGCCGGCTTCGCGCAATGGTCGGTGAGCGGCGCCAGCCGCGTGCCGCGGCCGCCGGCCAGCACGATGGCGTAGGTATGCCGAACCAGGTGATCGGGCTCGTGCGAGGGCATGCTGGCCTCCCCGGGAAGCGGCGGCGGTCGGACCTGCCCAACCAAGCCCGCCACCCGACACCACCGCACCCATAGCCTAGTGCGCGACCGGCCCGTCGCCTTGCGTCAAGTCAACGACGCGGGAAGGGGCAAAGCGCCGCATCCGCGACGCCACGGCATGGGCCGGATCAGCCGGCGGCGCCGACAGCCGCCTGACCCCTCTCACCCGGCGGGCCCGCCGGCGCAGTGCGCCGACCCAGGAACCGTCGCCCCGCCCACAGCCGCACGACGAGCGCCGAGGTCATCCACGCCGCCAGCACACCGGTGCGCACCCACGGCTCCTTCAGCACCGCGAACACCGCGCCGCCGGCCAGCAGCGAGAACGACGCGTGCGTGGCGGCGAAGTTGATGCCCATCGCCGTCAGGTGCTCGGAGAGCCACCAGCGCGGGTGGTCGGCGCCGCGCCGCAGGCGCCAGGCCATCGCCCCGGCGATCGAGAGCCCGAGCAGCGCGAAGCAGGCCACGAGCGCGCGGCGCGCCGGCTCCCCCATGCCCGGCGACAGCGCCAGGCCCAGCAGGAACAGCCCGTAGGCGCCGAGCAGCACGCACAGGGCCTTGTAGCGCCAGTCGAGGTAGCGGTGCACGTCGGCGCGCGAGGCGATCGAGCGCCAGGCCATGAACACCGACACCACCGAGATCAGCGTCACGTAGACGTTGAACACGGCGCGCATCGGCACGCCGGCCAGCGCGCTGCCGGCGGCCAGCACCAGCGTCGCGGCGAGCAGCGCCGCCATCGAGAGCACGTAGAGGCGACCGCCGCGCTTGTGCAGCGCGCTGCCCTTGGCGGCGAGCGCGGCCACCCAGAACGAGGCCAGCACCACGGTGCCGATCAGGATGTGCGCCTGGCGCGCGGTGTCGAACAGCGTCATCGTCGTGGCTCCTTTGGCAGACGAGGGGCAGGCGTGCCGGCCGGCGGCCTGCCGGATCGGAAGGGCACCCGCGCGCCCGGGGACCGAAGCGCGAAGGCGTGTTTACGCGTGTCAATTGACACGCGTAAAGTAGCATGCGTCTTGACGCGTGTAAAGTCCCGATCCGTGAAGCCTGCCGCCCGACCCGCCGCGGCCTCCCCTCGCCGCACGACGTCGCGATCCGCGGCGCGCGCGGCGTCGCGCCCTCCGGCGG
>JAHCKS010000138.1 GCA_026125665.1 Rubrivivax sp. | reverse complement strand
GTCCCCTTCGTCTAGAGGCCTAGGACACGACCCTTTCACGGTTGTAACAGGGGTTCGAATCCCCTAGGGGACGCCAACGTCGCGGTGCGCGAGATGAGGAACACGAGCCTGGCTGGGCTCGCGGGCAGGCTCTCCGAGAGAGCGGGCACCGGCAACGCAGCCACCGACGCGGAGTGGTAGTTCAGTCGGTTAGAATACCGGCCTGTCACGCCGGGGGTCGCGGGTTCGAGTCCCGTCCACTCCGCCAAGTCTTCGCAAGCCATCGGGCACCTTCGGGTGCCCGATGTCCTTTGTGCGCCTCGCTTCGTGCGCCTCGGTCACCTTCAGCTCTCGCGCATGCCGGCCACGAGCATGGCCGCCGCCAGGTCCTCGAGCGCGGTGCCCACCGACTTGAAGACCGTGCGTTCGGCGGCGGCGAGACGTCCGCTGACGCGGCCGCGGCACAGGTCGGCCAGCGTGCCCCGCACGTCCGCGGCGGCGAAGACGCCACGCGACATCGGGCCGAGCAGGTCGCCGCTCTTGGCCAGCGCCTCGTCGGTGTCGACGTAGAGGTGCGCGCCGGCGAAGGCCGCGTCGTCGGCTTCGCGCATGGCCGGCGTGAAGCTGCCGATGAGGTCCAGATGCGTGCCCGCGCCGAGCCAGGCGCCGCGCACCAGCGGTTCGCGCGCCAGTGTGGCGCAGCTCACGACGTCCGCCGCTCGCGCCGCGGCTTCCAGGTCGGTGGCGGCCCGGGCATCGAAGCCGGCGGCAGCCAGTTCGCCGGCCAGCGCCAGCGCCGCTTCGTGCCGGCGCGCCCACACCACCACTCGTTCGATCGGCCGCACCACGCGGTAGGCGGCCGGCAGCAGGCGGGCGACGCACCCGGCGCCGACGACGAGCAGGTGGCGCGCGTCCGCGCGCGCGAGCCACGAAGCGGCCAGGGCCGACGCAGCCGCGGTACGGTGCGCGGTCACCTCGTTGCCGTCGATGAGCGCCAGCGGCACCCCGGTGCTTGCGTCGTGCAGCAAGACGCTCGCGTGCAGCCCGGGCAGGCCGCGCGCCGCATTGCCCGGTGCCACGTTGACGATCTTCACCGCGTAGGCCACGCCGGGCAGCCAGGCCGGCATCAGGAGCGAGGTCAGCGTCATGGAGCCCTCGCGCCCCGCCAGTTCGTGCACATGGCGAGGCGGCACCTCGCACCCGCGGGTGAACAGGGCGCGCAAGGCCGGGATCAGGCGCTCGAAGGACAGTGCGGCCCGGGTCGCGGTGGCTTCGAAGATGCGCACGTTTGGCTCCCGTCGGCCCGGGGTGGGCCGACGCTGCGGCTGCGGCGCTTCTGCGCGCCGCCAGGACGCTAATGTGCCGCGCGGCGCCCTGGTCTGCCGGCTGGCGACGGCCGCCTACACTGGCCACAGGCGGGTGACCGGATCGACAGGAGGCGGTGATGGCACGAGCAAGAGGGCAGGTCACGGCCGCGCGTGCCGGCGCGCGCACGGTGGCGGCTGCTCTGCTCGCGGGGCTCTGCCTGGCCACGGCGGTGCCGGCACAGACACTGCGTTGGGCGAGCCAGGGCGACCCCCTGACGATGGACCCGCAGTCTCAGAACGAAGGGCTGACCAACGCCATCAACGGGCAGGTGTACGAGCGCCTGACGCGGCGCGATCGCACGCTGGCCATCGTGCCTTCGCTGGCGGCGTCATGGACGCAGACGGGCCCGACGACCTGGCGTTTCCACCTGCGCGAGGGCGTGCGCTTCCACGACGGCACGCCGCTCACGGCCGACGACGTGGTGTTCTCGGTGAACCGCGCCAAGGACCCGGTGGGCACCTTCAGCGTCTACGCCAACGCGCTCGGCACGCCGGTGGCGGTGGACGCGCAGACGGTGGAGTTCCGGCTCGCGCGCGTGAACCCGATCTTCCTGCAGCACGTCGACAGCGTCTTCGTCATGAGCCGGGCCTGGGCTGCGCGCCACCGCGTGCTGCGGCCGCTGGACTTCAAGAACAAGGAGGAGAGCCACGCCTCGTTCCACGCCAACGGCACGGGCCCGTACATGCTCGTGTCGCGCCAGCCCGGCGTCCGCACGACCTTCAGGCGCAATCCGGCCTGGTGGGACCGGCACGAGGGCAACGTGCAAGAGATCGTCTACACGCCGATCGCCAACGACGCGACGCGGCTGGCCGCGCTCGTGTCCGGCGAGATCCACTTCGTCCTCGATCCGGCGCCGCGCGACGTGCCGAGGCTTCGCACGACGCCTGGCGTCAAGATCGTCGAGGGGCCGGAGAACCGCGTCATCTTCATCGGCATGGACCAGCACCGCGACGAGCTGCTGCACGGCAGCGTCAAGGACCGCAATCCGTTCAAGGACCTGCGCGTGCGCCGTGCGCTGCACCACGCCGTCGACATCGAATCCATCCGCGGCAAGCTGATGAACGGGCTGGCGGTGCCCACCGGCGGCTACACGCCGTCGCCCCAGGGCGCCTACGACGACGCCGAGCTCGAGGCGCGCGCGCCGTTCGACCTGGCGCTCGCCCGTCGGCTGATGGCGCAGGCGGGCTACGCCGACGGCTTCGAGGTGACGCTGGACTGCCCGAACAACCGCTATGTCAACGACGAGGAGATCTGCATCGCGCTGGCCGGCATGTGGGCGCAGCTGAGGGTGAAGGTGCGCGTCAACGCGATGCCGCGCGCCACCTTCTTCCCCAAGCTGGAGAAGTGGGACACGAGCCTGTACATGCTCGGCTGGGGCGGCGCCGTCACCGACGCCGAGACGACGCTGACGCCGGTGATGCGCAACCCCGGGCCGAAGGGCGAGGGCCTGTACAACTACGGCCGCTCGCGCAACGAGCGCTTCGACCAGCTGGCCGCCGCGTCGAGCATCGAACCCGATCCGAAGAAGCGCGAGGCGCTGGTGAAGGCCGCGCTGCGCGAGTGGAAGGAGCAGATGCACTCGCTGCCGCTGCACCGGCAGGTCATCCCGTGGGCGATGCGCACGAACGTCGACGTGGTGCACCGCGCCGACAACTGGTTCGAGGTGAGCTGGGTGCGGCTGCGCTGAGCGGGTGCACCTGCCCCGCCTGCGGCGCCGCGGCGGCGCGGGCTACAGGGCCTGCGCGGCCATGAACAGGCGCATCGAACGTGCGCCCGAGCGGCAGAACACGAGCAGCGGCCGCGGCAGTTCGGCCAGCAGCTGCGCGAACTCGGCGATCTGCTCGGGCGACTGGTAGGCGCTTTGCACCGGCAGGAAGCGGTACTCGAGCCCGGCGGCGCGTGCCGCCGCCTCGATGGCCGCGTTGGTCGGCTGATCGGGCCCGTGCTCGAAGTCGGGCCGGTTGTTCACGACGCTGCGAAAGCCCATGCGCGCCGCCTCGGCCATTGCGGCCGGGGTCAGCTGGGGCGCCACGCAGACATCGGGCGCCACGGCACGCAGGGGCAGCGCGTTCCCGCTCATCGCGTGCATCCTAGCGGCGGGCCCGGAAGGCCCTCATCGCGCACCGGGCTTGGCGCCCGGTGCCAGTGCCTGCTTGACCGCCGCGCTGAGCTCACCCATGTCGGCCTTGCCCGCAAGGCGTGCCTTCGCCGCACCCATGACCTTGCCCATGTCGCCGGGCCCGTTCGCGCCGAGCTCGGTGACGAGCGCCTGCACCGCGTCGGCGATCTCCTCGGCCGACAGGCGGGCAGGCAGGTAGGCCTGGAGCACCGCCACCTCCGCGCTCTCCTTCTCCACGAGGTCGGTGCGTTCCGCCTGCTGGAAGGCGGCGATGGAGTCGCGGCGCTGCTTGATGAGCTTGTCGACGATGCCGACGACGGCCGCGTCGTCGAGCGTGATGCGCTCGTCCACCTCGCGCTGCTTGATGGCGGCCAGCAGCATGCGGATGCACGACAGGCGCGGTGCGTCCTTGGCGCGCATCGCTGCCTTCATGTCCTCGTTGATGCGGTCTTTCAGGCTCATCGGGTTTCCCTCGGCCGGCAGGCCGGCCAGATGGTGGAGCGCGCAGCGTGCGGGCAGGCCCACAAACGACGAAGCCCGCCACGGCAGGCCGCGCGGGCTCGCTGCGGGCGCCGGGCCGGCGCGCGGCTCAGTACAGCTTCTTGGGCAACTGCATGCTGCGCACGCGCTTGAAGTGGCGCTTCACGGCGGCCGCCTTCTTGCGCTTGCGCTCGGCCGTGGGCTTCTCGTAGAACTCGCGCGCGCGCAGTTCGGTCAGCAGGCCGATCTTCTCGATCGTGCGCTTGAAGCGCCGCAGGGCGACGTCGAAAGGCTCGTTCTCTTTGACGCGGATGGTGGTCATGCAGGGCCTGAAGGTGGCGGAATGTCGTCTCGCGGCGGCAACGGGCGGGCTGCTCCGTGGCGGTTTGGCGGGAGGCGCCGCGGGTAAAGCCCGCAATTATAGGCTGATTCGCTCCCCGGAGGGCTCAAGGTAGGGACGAAGAGGTCGATCACCCTTGCGACACGGCCCTGGGCGCACCAAGATGCGTGCCCGGACGGTGCCGTCGCCTCGCCAGACCACCTTCCCAGACTGCCGAACCCCGATGAACGCGCTGACGGATCCCGTTGCCGCGGCCGCGCTGCCGGCGCACGCCGAGGCCGACGCCGAAGCCTGGGCCGGCTGGGGGGCGGTGCTCGCCGCCGCCGGGCAGGGCGCCGCAGTGAAGGAGGCTGCCAGCGGCCGATACGTGCACGCCAACACCGTGCTGCTGGCATGGCTGGGGCGCGACGCCGCGGGCGTTGCCGGCCACACCGATGCCGAGCTGTTCGACGCCGCTTCGCATGCCGCGCTGCGTGCCGCCGACCAGGCCGCGCTGGCGCAAGGCGAGGCGATGTCCGCTGACCACCGCTTGAACTTCGGTGCCCAGGTGCGTGACGTCGCGGTGTGCCGCATCGGCGTCGGGCGCGCCGATGGCGCTGCCGGCGGCCGGCCGGAAGGCGCGCGGTGGCTGCTCAGCGTCTGGACCGACACCTCGCCGCTGCGCCAGCAGGAGGCGCAGTCCCGGGCGATGCTGGCGCAGATCGAGCAGATGCAGGCGGCCAACGACGCCTTGCGCCGCGAGCTGGCCGACCAGGCGCTGCGCGACGCCGCCTCGGGCTTGTACACGCGCGCGCACTTCGAGGACCAGCTGCGGCGAGAGGCGGACCTCTCCAGCCGCGAGCATCGCGAGTTCGCGATCGTCTTCATCGAGGTGGACGAGGCGCCGGCCGACGGCTCGACCGCGTCCGCAGCCACGACCGGCGCCGTGCACGCGGCGCTTGGCCGCCTGCTGCGCAGCGGCACGCGGGCGATGGACGCCGCCTGCCGGCTCGACGAGCGGCGTTTCGCCGTGCTGCTGTCGGGCGTGGGGCTGGCCACGGCGCACTCGCGCATGGAGGGCCTGCGCCGGCGCTGCGCCACCGAGATCGTCGTGCACCAGGGGCGCGAGCTGCGCTTCACCGCGGCCATGGGCGTGGCCAGCTTCCCGCACACGGCCAACACGCAGGCCGAGCTCGTGCAGGCCTGCAGCGAGGCGCTGCGCGAGGCGCAACGGCGCGGCGGCAACCACGTCGCGCTGGCGGCGATCCGCCTCGAGGCGGCCTGACCCGCGGCGGCGCCCGGTGCGCCGTGGCGTCGCCGGTCAGTTCGTGAACGCCTGCCACGCCATGTAGCACGCGAGCACGCCAAGCAGCAGGCCGAAGATGCGGCGCAGCCGCCCCACCGGCATGCGGTGTGCCGTGCGCGCACCCACCGGCGCCATCAGCACGCTGGCTGCGGCGACGACCAGGATGCCCGGCAGGTAGAGGTAGCCGAAGGCGCCGGGCAGCGCGGGCGGCAGCGACCAGCTGCCGGCCACGTAGCCCACGCTGCTGGCCAGCGCGATCGGAAAGCCCAGGGCAGCACTGGTGCCGACGGCCTCGCGCAGCGGCACCGAGCAACGTGTCATGAACGGCACGGAGAGGAATGCGCCGCCGGCGCCGACGAGCGCAGAGATGAAGCCGATGCCCGCGCCGGCCCCGACCAGCCCCGCCCGCCCCGGCAGGGCATGGCCCGCCGCAGGTGGCGCGACGCGCCACATGCGCCAGGCCATCACGGCGTTGAAGCCGGCGAAGGCGAGCGCCAGCCAGTGGCCGCGCACGACGCTGAGCACGCTGGCGCCCGAGATGACACCGCCCAGCGCGATGCCGGGGGTCAGGGCCAGCACCAGCGGCCAGCGCACCGCGCCCAGCCGACGGTGCGCCAGCAGGCTGGAGACCGAAGTGAAGACGATCGAGGCGCCCGAGGTGGCGATGCCCATCTTCACCGCCAGGCCGGGCTCGACGCCGCGATGCATCAGCAGCAGCGTCATCACCGGCACCATCATCATGCCACCGCCGATGCCGAGCAGCCCGGCCATGAAGCCGACCACGGCGCCGAGCAGCAGCAACTCCAGGACGAGCAGCAGCGAGAGCTCGACCACGTTCTTCCGGCGGTCCCCGCGCCGAAGGCCGGCTCAGGCACCGAGGCGGCGCAGCACCGCCGCCCACTCCTGCGGCGTCACCGGCGTGATGGACAGCCGGTTGCCCCGCTGCAGCACGCGCATCGTGGCGAGCTCGGGTGCGCCGCGCATCTCGGCCAGCGCCAGCAGGCGCGTCTTGCGCTCGAGCTTCACGTCGATCTGCAGCCAGCGTGGTGCGGCGCGCGAGCTCTTCGGGTCGAAGTAGGGGCTCTTCGGATCGAACTGCGTCTCGTCGGGCGCGACATTGCCGACGATGCGCGCGATGCCCGCCACGCCGGGCTGCGGGCACGACGAATGATAGAAGAGCACGCCGTCGCCCGGCTGCATGCCGTCGCGCATGAAGTTGCGCGCCTGGTAGTTGCGTACGCCCGTCCAGGGCAACGTCTGCTGCGGGGCGGCGGCGAGGTCGTCGATCGACGCCTCGTCGGGTTCGCTCTTCATCAGCCAGAAATTCGGCATCGGGCGCCGGTGAGCAAGGGCTCGCGAAGGTGTCCGCCGCGCCGCGCGGGCCGCATCCCGAACCCTCAGCGGAAGTTCAGGTGGGCGAGGTCAACCGGACTTCGGGTTCATCTGACGCGAGACGATCACACCTGTCCGGCAATCTTCCAAGCCCTTGCTCAATGAGCATCGGTTCGAGGAAACATTAACCCACGCACCACGGCGGACAAGGCCATTCTATGCCGCGGGAGTGACCGTGCGATGGCATCGTGCACGCGGCGGCGTCGTGGCCCACGTCCCTGCGCAGCGTCCGGGCCGCTGCGCCCGCGGCTCACAGCAGCTGGCCGTCGTCGGCGAGCGCCGCGTCGACGCGGCGCACGAGCTCGTCGACGTCGAGCTCGGCCGCATCGCCCCGTGCGCCCGTGCGCGTGCCCAGGCCCTGCTCGGCGATCTGGTAGGCGAGGTTGAGCGCTGCCAGCACGGCGATGCGTTCGCGCGCCTTCACCTTGCCGGCGTCGCGGATGCTCGTCATCTCGCGGTCCACCGACGCCACGGCCTTGGCCAGCAGTTCCTCGCCGCCGTCGGGGCAGCCGAGCGTGTAGGCCTGGCCGAGGATGCTGACCTCGATCTGCTTCATCGGCCGATGCCTCGTGTGTGTGGTCAGCGCTCGCTGTCGTCGTCTTCGGGCGATGCGGCGGCCTCGCCCGGCAGGCGTGCCAGCAGCGCATCGATGCGCGCGCGCGCCGCGGCCAGCCGCGAGCGCAGGCTGTCGCGCTCGTTCGTCACCGTCACGAGTTGCTGCGCGATGAGCGCGCTCGTGCGCTTGAGCTCCTGGTGCCGCAGCACGAGGCGGTCCACCCGTTCCGCGAGATCCTCGAACTTGGCCATCACACCGCCTCCGCGTCGCGGATTCTAGAAGCGGCCCCGGCGGGCGCCGAGTCGCACCAGCGTTGCACGCTGCACGCTGCGCAGCGCGGCGTGCGCGCCAGGCACACGTAGCGGCCGTGCAGGATGAGCCAGTGGTGCGCGTCGCGGCGGTAGGCCGGCGGTACGCGCGCAAGCAGGGCCTGCTCGACGGCGAGCACGTCCTTGCCGGGGGCCAGTCCCGTGCGGTTGGCGACGCGGAAGATGTGCGTGTCCACCGCCATCGTCGGCTCGCCGAAGGCGACGTTGAGCACGACGTTGGCGGTCTTGCGCCCCACGCCGGGCAGGCGCTCGAGCGCCTCGCGCGTGCGCGGCACCTCGCCGCCATGCTGCTCGACGAGGATGCGGCAGGTCTCGAGCAGGTTCTTGGCCTTCGTGCGGAACAGGCCGATCGTGCGGATGGCCTCGGAGAGCCCGTCCAGCCCGAGCGCCAGCATCTGCTGCGGTGTCCATGCGCGCGCGAAGAGCGAGCGCGTCGCCTTGTTCACGCCGGCATCGGTGGCCTGCGCCGAGAGCAGCACCGCGGCGAGCAACTCGAAGACGTTGGTGAACTCGAGCTCGGAGCGTGGGTGCGGGTTGGCCGCGGCCAGCGTCGCGAAGAAGGGTTCTATGGCCTCGGGTTTCAACTGCGGCCTCCGGGGGCAGGGGCGGGCGTGGCCACGTCGTCTGAAGCACGCCCGGCGCCCGCCTCGCCCGGGCCCGCGGCCGCCCCGGCGGCGGCGCGCTGCGCCCGGGCGCGTTGCATCGCCGCCTCGATGACGGCGCGCTTGCGCGCCAGCAGCTGCGGGTCGGTGAGGGTGCTGGCCGCTTCCAGGTCGGCCAGCTTCTGCGCCGCCTTGGCAGCCAGGCGCTCGTCGTTCTCGCGCCGCTCGCGCTCGACGCGTTCGCGGTGGAAGGCGTAGCGCTCGCGAGCCTCGAGCGCCAGCTCGCTGCTCCAGGCCTGCCAGCCGGTGCGATCGCCCGTCACCGGAACCATCGCGATGCAGTCCACCGGGCACACCGGCACGCACAGCTCGCACCCGGTGCACAGCGGTTCGATCACGGTGTGCATGAGCTTGGAGGCGCCGACGATGCAGTCCACCGGACAGGCCTTGATGCACAGCGTGCAGCCGATGCACCAGTCCTCGTCGATGACGGCCAGCGCGCGCGGTCCCTCCTGCCCGCGTTCGGGGTCGAGCGGGTGCACACCACGGCCGGTGATCGCGGCCAGGCGCACGATGCCCTCCGCGCCGCCGGGCGGGCAGCGGTTGATGTCGGCCTCGCCGGAGGCCATGGCTTCGGCGTAGCCGCGGCAGTCGGGGAAGCCGCAGCGCGTGCATTGCGTCTGCGGCAAGGCGGCATCGATGCGGTCGGCCAGCGACACGGTCGGCAGCGGCGGCGCGGGGGAGGCACCCACCGCGGGATTATCGGCCGCCGGTCAGGCCGGGCGCTGGCGAGAGGGTCGCAGCACCGTGCGCTGCGCGCGCTCAGGCTCGGGCCAAGCGCCGAGCCGATGACGCCGAGGCGACGCCGTTCGTCGCGCGCCGGTCGGTGTCGTGCGCGGCGATGAAGTCGCGCACCTCCGGGCAGACCTTCTCGCGCCAGCGCCGCCCGGAGAAGATGCCGTAGTGGCCGGCGCCTGGCACGTCGATGTGGAACTGGCGCGCCGCCGGGATGCCGGAGCACAGCCCGTGCGCGGCCTTCGTCTGGCCGGCGCCGGAGATGTCGTCGAGCTCGCCCTCGATCGTCAGCAGCGCGCTCGTGGTGATGTCCTGGGGCCGCACCAGCTCGCCGCGCACCCGCCACGTGCCGTTGACGAGCGCGAAGTCCTGGAACACGGTCTTGATCGTGTCCAGGTAGTACTCGGCCGGCATGTCGAGCACGGCGTTGTACTCGTCGTAGAACTGCCGGTGCGCCTCGGCGCTGTCATCGTCGCCGCGGATCAGGTCGCGGAAGTAGTCGTAATGGCTCGAGAGATGGCGGTCGGGGTTCATCGCCACGAATCCGCTGTGCTGCAGGAAGCCGGGGTAGACGCGGCGGCCGGCGCCGGGATAGTTCTGCGGCACGCGGAAGATCACGTTGGCCTCGAACCAGGCGTGGCTCTTGTTCATCGCCAGGTTGTTCACCGCCGTCGGGCTCTTGCGGGCGTCGATGGGGCCGCCCATCATCGTCAGCGTGCGCGGCGTGAACTCGTTCGGGTCGGACTTGCTCGCCGTGGCCATCAGCGAGACGGCGGCGAGCACCGGCACGGTGGGCTGGCACACCGAGATCACGTGCACCTTGCGCCCGATGTGGCGGATGAACTCCTGTACGTAGGCGACGTAGTCGTCGAGATGGAACGCACCCCGGTCGGTCGGCACCATGCGTGCGTCGGTCCAGTCGGTGACGTAGACCTTGTGGTCGTGCAGCAGGCTCTTCACCGTGTCGCGCAGCAGCGTGCTGTGGTGGCCCGACAGGGGCGCCACCACGAGCACGGTCGGCTGCGCCTTCATCCGCGGCAGCGCCTGCGGGTCGTCGGTGAAGCGCTTGAACCGCAACAGCCGGCAGAACGGCTTGACGAGCGCCACCTGCTCCTGCACGGCCACTTCGACGTCGCCCACGGTGGCCGACGTGATGCCGAACTCGGGCTTCTCGTACTCCTTGGCCAGGCGGTGCAGCAGGTCGAAGCCGGCCGACACGCGCTGCGACATCGGCACGTGCGCGAACGGCGACAGCGGATGGCTGTACAGCTTGGCCGAGGCGCTGGCGAACTCCGCGAAGGGCGACATCATCGCGCGCTGGGTCTCGTACCACTGGTACAGCATCGTTCAGGTCTCCGATCTGTGGCCGCGGCTTGCACGGCGCATGTTCGAGCCGGGTCTCGGGCCGGGCCTCACCGCACTGTAACGCGGAAGTTGCTGCGGTGCAGCATCCGTGACCGGCCGAGGGCTCCGGCCGGGGGTGCGCACGGGGCGGCGTCGGCGCATCGTGCCCCAGGGCCACGCGAAGCAAACCCTCGAGAACGGGGGGCGAGGCCGTGCAGACTGGACCTTTGGGGGAGATGCACGGCCGCAACGGCCCCGATGTCGCCGATGCGACAGGGCGGTCTTGCGGAGGGGCCACGCCGCCGGCCGTGGCGCGGGTTCGGGCGCCCGCGCGCTACATCACCGCAGCGATCGCCGCCGCCACCTTCGGCAGATTGGCCTCGTTGAGCGCCGCCACGCAGATGCGGCCCGAATCGACGCCGTAGACACCGAACTCCGAGCGCAGCCGCTGCATCTGCGCCCCGCTCAGGCCTGAGTAGCTGAACATGCCTTTCTGGCGCGTGATGTAGTCCAGTTGCCCGCGGTCGCCGGGCACGCCCGCGGCGCGCAGCCCGGCCACGAGCCTGACCCGCATGTCGCGGATGCGCTCGCGCATGCCGGCGAGCTCGCGCTCCCACAGCGCGCGCAGTGCGGGCGTGGTGAGCACGCTCGTCACCACCTGCGCACCGAAGGTCGGCGGGTTGGAGTAGTTGGTGCGGATGACGATCTTCAGCTGCGACAGCACGCGCGCCGCCTCGTCGGCGTCGCCGGCCACGACGCTGAGCGCGCCGACGCGTTCGCCGTAGAGCGAGAAGCTCTTGCTGAACGACGTGGCGACGAGGAAGGGCCTGCCCGCCGCGGCGAAGCGCTGCACGGCCGCACCGTCCTCGGCGATGCCGTCGCCGAAGCCCTGGTAGGCCATGTCGAGGAAGGGCACCAGCGCGCGTTCGCGGCAGGCGGCGACCACGGCGTCCCATTGCGCCGGCTCGACGTCGCAGCCGGTCGGGTTGTGGCAGCAGGCATGCAGCACGACGATGCTGCCCTCGCGCGCCGCGCGCAGCGCCGCCAGCATCGCCTCGAAGCGGATGCCGCGGGAAGCGGCGTCGTAGTACGGGTAGGTCGCAACTTCGAAGCCGGCGCGGGTGAAGAGGGCGCGATGGTTCTCCCAGCTCGGGTCGCTGATCAGCACGGTCGCCGAAGGGTCGAGCGTGGCCAGGAAGTCGGCGCCGAGCTTCAGCCCGCCGGTGCCGCCCAGTGCCTGCACGGTGGCCACGCGCCCGGTGCGCAACAGCTCGCTGTCGGCGCCGAAGACGAGCCCCTGCACCGCCCGGTCGTAGGCCGCGATGCCGTCGATCGGCAGGTAGCCCTTGGGCTTCCCGGCGCCCAGCAGCTGGTGCTCGGCCTCGGCCACGCACTCCAGCACCGGCAGCTTGCCCTGGGCGTCGAAGTACACGCCGACCCCGAGGTTGACCTTGTCGGCGCGCGGGTCGGCGGCGAACTGCTCGTTGAGGCCGAGGATCGGGTCGCGCGGCGCGAGCGCCACGTTCTGGAAGAGGGCGGAGGACATGGGCGGAATGGGCTTCGGAAGGCCGGCGGCCGGTGGACGATCGGCGGGGGATCGGGTGCACGAAGCGGCGTTGCGCTACGCTTGCCGATTCTATGTTTCGCACCCCGGCGCCCCGCTGACGATGAGCACCGCGACCACCCCGATCGAGGCCCGTGCGGCAGCCGCGGCCGCGCCGACGGCCGGCGAGTTCGTCTCGTTCCCGGACTCGCCGTTCCAGCTCTTCCAGCCGTACCCGCCGGCCGGCGACCAGCCGCAGGCGATCGGCGAGCTCGTCGAGGGCATCCGCGACGGGCTGGCCTACCAGACGCTGCTCGGCGTCACCGGCTCGGGCAAGACCTACACGATGGCGCACGTCATCGCGCGCCTGGGGCGGCCGGCCATCGTCTTCGCGCCGAACAAGACGCTGGCCGCGCAGCTGTACAGCGAGTTCCGCGAGTTCTTCCCGAAGAACGCGGTGGAGTACTTCGTCAGCTACTACGACTACTACCAGCCCGAAGCCTACGTGCCGCAGCGCGACCTCTACATCGAGAAGGACAGCTCGATCAACGAGCACATCGAGCAGATGCGCCTGAGCTGCACGAAGAGCCTGCTCGAGCGGCGCGACGTCGTCATCGTCGCCACCGTCAGCGCGATCTACGGCATCGGCAACCCGAGCGACTACCACCGCATGGTGATGACGCTGCGCGTGGGCGACCGGATGGGCCAGCGCGACGTCATCGCGCAGCTC
>JAHCKS010000137.1 GCA_026125665.1 Rubrivivax sp. | reverse complement strand
GAAGGTTCACGTCCTCGAGAGAGAGAGAGAGAGAGAGAGAGAGCACGCGCCGCGCCCGCCCACCCTCGATCAACCGTAGCGCGCCATCCCCAGCCCGCTGACGTCGATCTCCGGGGCGCGTCCCGAGACGAGGTCGGCGATGACGCGCCCGGTGCCGGCGGCCATCGTCCAGCCGAGCGTTCCGTGGCCGGTGGCGACGAGCAGGTTGTGAATCGGCGTGGCGCCGATGATCGGCGTGCCGTCGGGGGTCATCGGCCGCAGGCCGCACCAGAAGCTCGCCCTGGCCACGTCGCCGCCCTGCGGGAAGAGGTCGGTGACGACGTGGTTCAACGTCGCGCGGCGCGCCTCGCGCAGCGCCAGGCTGTAGCCGGCGAGCTCGGCCGTGCCGCCGACACGGATGCGGTCGCCCAGGCGCGTCACCGCCACCTTGTGCGTCTCGTCCATCACGGTCGACTCGGGGGCACCGGCCGGGTCGGTGATCGGCACCGTGATCGAATAGCCCTTCACCGGGTAGACGGGGATGCGGATGCCGAGCGGCTTCAGCATCAGCGGTGAGTAGCTGCCGAGCGCGAGCACGACACGATCGGCCGGCGCCACGGACAGCAGGCCGGTGCCCGTGTGCACGCCGCTCAGGCGCCCGCCCTCCACGACGAGGCGCTCGATCGCCGTGCCGAAGCGGAACGTCACGCCGAGCGCTTGCGCCATCTCGGTGAGGCGGTTGGTGAACTTGAAGCAGTCGCCGGTCTCGTCGCCGGGCAGGCGCAGCGCACCGACGAACTTGTGCTGCGTGAGCTTCAGCGCCGGCTCGACGCGGCAGAAGCCTTCGCGGTCGAGCACCTCGAACGGCACGCCGTATTGCTTCAGCACCTCGACGTCGCCGCCGATGCCGTCGAGCTGCTTCCGGGTACGAAACAGCTGCAGCGTGCCCTGCGTGCGCTCGTCGTAGGCGATGCCGGTCTCGGCGCGCAGCGCCTTCAGGCAGTCGCGGCTGTACTCGGCGATCGGCACCATGCGGCTCTTGTTCAGCGCATACGCCTTCGCCGTGCAGTTGGCGAGCATGCCCAGGCCCCACCGCCACATCGCCGGGTCGAGCAGCGGCCAGATGACGAGCGGGCTGTGCTGCATCAGCATCCACTTGATGGCCTTCAGCGGCACGCCCGGGCCGGCCCACGGCGCGCTGTAGCCCGGCGACACCTCGCCGGCGTTGGCGAAGCTCGTCTCCAGCGCCGGCCCGGGCTGGCGCTCGAGCACCGTCACCTCGTGGCCGGCGCGCGCCAGGTAGTAGGCCGCCGACGTGCCGATGACGCCGCTGCCGAGAACCAGTACCTTCATCCGTCCCACCCTCGCTCGTCGGCCTGCATGCCTGCCGACCGGCGCGACTGTAGCGAGTCGCGCGCGGCGCAGCCGGCGGCCACGCATCGCAAGACCCCGGGACGGAGTTGTCGCGCCGGCACCGCTACAGTGCGCGCCAATGGATCCGCAACCCTCTTCCGACGCGCGCCGCCTCTCGATGGCGCAGGTGCTGCTGTGTGGCGCCGCCGTCGTCACGCTGTCGATGGGCATCCGCCACGGCTTCGGCCTGTGGCTGGCACCGATCACGATGGAGCGCGGCTGGACGCGCGAGACCTTCGCCTTCGCGATGGCGATCCAGAACCTCGCCTGGGGCCTCGCGGGGCCGGTGGCCGGCGCGCTGGCCGACCGCTTCGGCGCCTTCAAGGTACTGGTCGGCGGCGGGCTGCTCTATGCACTCGGCCTCGTGACGATGGCGCTCGCCACCTCGGGCCTCGCCTTCACCGGCGGCGCCGGCCTGCTGCTCGGCATGGCGCAGAGCGGCACCACCTATGCCGTGATCTACGGCGTCATCGCGCGGCAGGTGGACCCGGCGAAGCGCTCCTGGGCGATGGGCATCACGGCCGCCGCGGGCTCGTTCGGCCAGTTCCTGATGGTGCCGGTGGAGACCTGGCTCATCGGCAACACGGGGTGGCAGACGGCGCTGTTCATCCTCGGCGCGCTGTCGCTCGCCATCCTGCCGCTCGCCTTCGGCCTGCGCGAGCCGTCGGGCACGCCACACGCCGCGGGCACGCCGCCGCAGTCTCTGCGCGAGGCGCTGCGCGAGGCGTTCTCCTACCCGCCGTTCCTGCTGCTCACGGCCGGCTACTTCGTCTGCGGCTTCCAGGTTGTCTTCATCGGCGTGCACATGCCGAGCTACCTGAAGGACAAGGGTTTCGGCCCCGAGGTGGCCACCGTGGCGCTGATGCTGATCGGCCTGTTCAACGTCTTCGGCACGTACGCCGCCGGCGTGCTCGGGCAGCGGCTGGCCAAGCGGCACATCCTGGCCGCGATCTACGGGCTGCGCGCGCTCGTCATCACCGTCTTCGTGCTGGCGCCGATCTCGCCCGCGAGCGTGTACCTGTTCGCCGCGACGATGGGGCTGCTGTGGCTTTCCACCGTGCCGCCGACGAATGCCATCGTGGCCCAGATCTTCGGCGTGCGGCACATGAGCATGCTGGGCGGCATCGTCTTCCTCAGCCACCAGGTCGGCAGCTTCCTCGGCGTGTGGCTGGGCGGGCGCCTGTACGACGCCACCGGCAGCTACACCGTCGTGTGGTGGATCTCGGTGGCGCTGGGCGTGTTCGCGATGCTCGTCAACCTGCCGGTGCGCGAGACGGCGATTTCGCGCCCGGCGTTGAAGGCGGCATGACATGAAGCCCCCACGCTCACTTCGTTCGCTGCCCCCCGAGGGGGCGGTCAGGGGCTTCGGAACGGCCGGGCGCCACTGACATGAACACCTCGCGCCGCGTGCGCATCGCCGCCTGGGCCGGCGCGCTGGTCGTGCTGGCGCTCGTGTCGCTCGCCTACCTGAACCCGCATCTGATGCTGGACCTGGCCGACCGGCTGTGGGCCTGCTTCTGAGGCAGGCCTCGCCGATGCACGCACCGCTGCCTGCACCTTCCGCCTGGGTGACGCGCTGGGCACCGCTGATCCCGCCCGGCGCCCGCGTGCTCGACCTCGCCTGCGGCAGCGGCCGCCACCTGCGCTGGCTCGCGGAACGCGGCTGGCGCGTCACCGGCGTCGACCGCGATGCCGAGGCGGTGGCGCCGCTGCGCGGGCTCGCCGAGATCGTCGTCGCCGACATCGAAGGTGGCCCGTGGCCGCTCGAGGGCCGGCAGTTCGGCGGCATCGTCGTCACGAACTACCTCTGGCGGCCGCTGATGCCGCGCATCGCCGAGGCGCTGGCACCCGGCGGCGTGCTGGTCTACGAGACCTTCGCCGTGGGCCATGAACGGTACGGCCGGCCCAGCAACCCGGACTTCCTGCTGCAGCCGGGCGAGCTGCTGCGCGCCTTCTCGGCGCTGCAGGTGGTGGCCTACGAGGACGGTGTCGAGTCGAATCCCGATCGGCGCGTGCAGCGCCTGTGCGCGCTGGCCCCGGCGGCCGGAGGCGAGCCCGGGGCGGCGCCTAGAATCGGGGCCTCCGGGCCCGCCGCGGCATCGCCCACCTCGTGAGCCCCCCGGCCGGCGTGCCCCACCCGACATACCCGGACGCACCCGCATGAACCCCATCATTGGCAGCATCGTCGCGCTGGTCACGCCGATGCACGAAGACGGCCGCATCGACTACGACGCGCTGCGCCGACTGATCGACTGGCACATCGCCGAAGGCACCGACTGCATCGGCGTCGTCGGCACCACGGGCGAATCGCCCACCGTGACGATGGAGGAGAACTGCGAAGTGATCCGCGTCGCCGTCGAGCAGGCGAAGAAGGCTTCCCGGCGCGTGCCGGTGATGGCCGGCACCGGCGCCAACTCCACGCACGAGGCGATCGAGCTGACGCGCTTCGCCAAGCAGGTCGGCGCCGACTGCCACCTCTCGGTGGTGCCCTACTACAACCGGCCTTCGCAGGAGGGCATCTACCGCCACTTCAAGGCCATCGCCGAGGCGGTCGACCTGCCGATGGTGCTGTACAACGTGCCCGGCCGCACGGTGGCGGACATGTCGGTCGAGACGACGCTGCGGCTGGCGCAGGTCCCCGGCGTCATCGGCCTGAAGGACGCCACGGGCAACATCGAACGTGCGGCCTGGCTCGTCAAGCACATGCCCAAGGGCTTCTCGCTGTACTCGGGCGACGACGGCACGGCCATCGCGCTGATGCTGCTCGGCGGGCACGGCACGGTCAGCGTCACCGCCAACGTCGCGCCGAAGGCGATGCACGAGCTCAGCATCGCCGCCGTCGAAGGCGACGCGCGGCGCGCCGCCGCCCTGCACCTGAAGCTGCTGCCGCTGCACAAGCAGCTGTTCTGCGAGCCGAGCCCGGCGCCCACCAAGTGGGCCCTGGCGCAGATGGGCCGCTGCACGCCGCACGTGCGGCTGCCGCTGGCGCCGCTCACCGCCGACGGCCAGGCGCTGGTTCGCGAGGCGATGCGCGCCGCCGGCGTGGCCGCCTGAGAGGCGCCGCCGGCCTCGTCCCTTCGTTTCCTCGCACCGGGCCACGCCCCGATCCGGGCGCGCGAGCGCCGGTGCCCTGCACGGCCTCGCCCTGAAGGCCGATGGAGATCCCGAACGTGACACCCCGCCCCCAAGCCGCGAGCACGACGGCGCTGGCCGCCGCGGCCCTGCTCGCGCTGCTCGCCGGCTGCACCTCGACCGACGGCCTCTTCGGCGGCAACCGCATCGACTACCGCACCGAGGCCGTGCGCACCAAGCCGCTCGACGTGCCGCCGGACCTGTCTCAGCTGGCGCGCGAGTCGCGCTACCAGCCCGTCGGCGGCTCGGGCACGGTCAGCGCGTCGAGCGCCGCGTCGGCGCCCGTCGTCTCGGCGGCAGCGGCCGCCGCAGCGCCGGCCGTGGCGCCCGCGAAGCTCGAGAACATGCGCATCGAGCGGGCCGGGCAGCAGCGCTGGCTCGTCGTCGGCGACCAGACCCCCGAGCAGCTGTGGCCGAAGATCAAGGAGTTCTGGCAGAAGACCGGCTTCACGCTTGCGCTGGAGAACCCGCAGGCCGGCTTCATGGAGACGAACTGGTCGGAGAACCGCGCCAAGCTGCCCGACGACGTGGTGCGCAACCTGCTCGGCTCGCTGGCGCGCAACCTCTACGACACCGGCGAGCGCGACCTCTTCCGCACGCGCCTGGAGCGCGTCGGCGACGGCGTCGAGGTCTACGTCTCGCACCGCGGCATCGAGGAAGTGGTCGGCGGCCCGCAGCGCGACCAGACCTCCTGGCGCGTGCGCCCGAGCGACCCCGACCTCGAGGCGGAGATGCTGGCGCGGCTGATGCTTGCGCTGGCGCCGTCGGCCGGCGCGGCAGCGGCCGGCAGCGGCACCCCCGCCGGCCTGAACGCGGCGACGGCCATGGTGGCGTCGGCGCCGCAGGCGCCGGCGCGGGCGCGCGTCACCGGCAGCGGCGACCGCGCGAGCCTGGAAATCGACGAGGCCTTCGACCGCGCCTGGCGGCGCGTCGGCCTCGTGCTCGACCGCGGCGGCTTCACCGTCGAGGACCGCGACCGCGCCGCCGGCATCTACTACGTGCGCTACTCCGACCCCAAGGCGGCCGGCCAGGAGGAGCCGAACTTCTTCGCGCGCGTCTTCGGCGGCGTGAAGGACCCGCAGACGCCGGTGCGCTACCGGCTCGTGCTGAAAGGGGCCGGCGCGAAGACGAACCTCGACGTGCTCAACTCCGACGGCAGCACGAACAGCGGCGAGAACGGCCAGCGCATCGTCGCCCGGCTGCTCGAGGACCTGAAGTAGGGCTCGCGCCCCACGCGCCCAACGCGCTCCACGCGCCTCGCGGCGCCCGGCGGGCACGCCGTCGTCGCCCTGCGGCGCGTCGGCGCGGGCCGCGCGCACCAGGCGCCGCTCGCCCATGAAGAAGGGCCGCCCGAAGGCGGCCCTGAGCTCGTGCCGCTTGCGCCCCGCACGGGGCGCAACGCGAGATCTTCGCCGCGGCAGCGGCCGCGGCCGACGCGGCGGCCTGCACGGCGCCGGCGGCCGTGGAGGCCGCTTCGGCCACCGCCGAAGCGGCGCCGCTCACCGCCGAGGCGGCCTCGGCCGCCATCGGGGCCGGCGCCGGAGCGGCCGCAGGCGCGGGGGCCGGCGCAGGAGCCGGGGCTTCCTTCTTGCCGCAGGCGGCAAGCGCCACGGCGGCAACCAGAGATGCGAGAACGAGCGACTTGTTCATTGCAACAGTTTCCTGAGTGTTTTCGGAACGGAAGGCTGACTTTCGGACGGCGCTGCCGGTCACCCGCCGGCCTCCCCGCCACGAACGTGCGCAGGGACGACGAGGCAGGCTTGCCGACAGGCCGGGTAGGCAACGGGCGAGCTCGCCTCACGGTGGACCGGCCTCGCATGCCTAACCGCGAATTATAGGCAGCGCCAGGGAATGTCCGTATGGCACCTAGAGCCCGAGGGACTGTGCGGGAAACGAGGGCTCGGCGCGTTGCAGCAGCGCGTCGACCTGCTCGCGCCACGGCAGCACGGCGCGCTCGTCGGCGCTGGCGCGGCCGCGCCAATGCACGGGGTCGATCAGGCGCACGAGGGTGCCATCGTCGTCGAGCAGCAGCGTCGGCAGCGACGCCGCCGCGTCCTCGGGCGCGGCGAAGGGGAACACGGCGTGCGTGAACAGGCGCCGCCAGGCGACGAAACGCGCGTGCCGCCGCGGCACCTCGTCGAAGTGCGCGGCCAGCAGCACAAGCTGGCGCTGCCCGCCCTTCAGCCACGTGCTGAGCCGTGCGTGAAACTCGGCCGCGTCGAGCGGCCAGGACGCGAAGTCAGGATCGACGCAGACGATGCGCCGCGTGCGGCCGCCTTCGCGCATCGCGCGCTCGAAGCCCCACTGGATGGCCGCGGCGAAGCCGGCGCGCGAGTCGATCGCCGGCGCGGCATCCGCCGCGCCGCCGCTGCCGTGGCCGCCACCCCGCGTCTGGTCTGGCTCGTTCATCACGCGTTCTCCGTCTCGTGCAGCCAGCCGGCCGCGGCCCATTGCACGAGGCAGCGTAACGCATCATCGCCGAGCAGCGCCACCGCCTTCGCGTCGAGCGCGCGGCGGTCGGCCAGATCGCGCAGCACGCGTGCGTCGCGCCCGCCGGCACGAAACGACTCGCCGTTGATGAAGACGTTCCGCGCGTCCCACAGCATGCGCGTGCGCGCGTCGAGCCGCACGCCGCGGCCGCCGCGCCACGGCGCGCCGGCGTCGAACCACACCTGCGGCTTCGGTTCGCTCAGCACCTCGCCGAGCGCGCGCTGCAGCGCGCCGGGTTCGCGCAGCGCGCGCGCCACGGCCCGCGCCGGCAGCGCTGCAGCCGCGGGCACCTCGCCCCGGCCGCGCCGTGGCCGGCTGCGCCGGGTCGGCATAGCGGGGCAGCGACACGCCGCCCGCGCCGTCGCCCTGGGCGGCATCCCCGGCGTCGTCGGCCAGCCGCAGCAGCAGCTCGCGCGCCACCTCCGGCGCGCTCGGCGCGCGAAAGCCCACCGAGCACGTCATGCAGTCGCCGCCGACGGCCGTGCCGTCGTGGCCCCACAGCGGCGGCAGGTAGAGCATGTCGCCGGGCTCGAGCACCCAGTCGTGCACCGGCGCGAAGTGCTTCAGGATCTTCAGCGGCAAGCCGTGGACGAAGTCCCCCTCGCCCGGCGCCGGCGGCGCCACGCGCCAGCGCCGGCGCCCCTGCACCTGCAGCAGGAACACGTCGTACGAGTCGGCATGCGGCCCGACACCGCCGCCGGCGCTCGCCCACGAGACCATCAGGTCGTCGAGCCGCGCCGCGGGCACGAAGCGGAACGGCGCCAGCATCGCGTGCGCGCTCGCCACGTGCAGGTCCAGGCCCTGCACGAGCAGCGTCCAGCCCGGCTGCGCGAGCGGCGGGAGGGCGCGTCGTGCGAACGGGCCGTGGCGCACGCGCCAGGGCGGCGTGCCTGCGCCGCCGCGCGCACGCGGCAAGGCGCGCGATGCGGCACCGGCGACATCGGTTCGTTGCACGAGCCGCGACTCGACCCCCTCCTGCCCGGCCAGTGCGAAGAGCTCGCTGCGCGCCAGCGGCGGCACGACGCCCGGCCAGGCCTGGCGCACGAGCAGCGGCCGGCGCTGCCACACGCGCCGCATGAAGGCCCGCGGGCTCAGGCCGCCGAGCAGCGGCGTCGGCGAGCCCGGGTCGGTCACCACGGCGTCGGTCATCGCGTGCATTGTCGTGCCTGGGCTGTGCGATCATTCCCCGATGGAGATCCGCAGCCCCTGCGTCGTGAGCCTCACGTGGAAGCTCTCCGATGCGCAGAACCAGCCGCTGGACGAGCTGACCGAGCCGGTGGAGTTCTTCTTCGGCGGCGACGACCTGCTGGCCAAGGTCGAGCAGGCACTCACCGGCCACGCGGCGGGAGACCAGCTCAAGCTGCAGCTCGAGCCGGCCGACGCCTTCGGCGACTACCACCCCGAGCTCGTGTGCTTCGAGGACCGCAAGCTGTTCGCCGAGCCGGTGGAGGCCGGCATGGCCTACGAGGGCCTGCCGAAGGGGCACGTCACGCCGAACATGCCGGCCGACGCGGTGTACGTGGTGACCGAGGTCTACCCGTCGCACGTCGTGCTCGACGGCAACCACCCGCTGGCCGGCATGGCGCTCAGGCTGCACATCACCGTGCGCGACGTGCGCGAAGCCACGGCCGAGGAGGTCGAGGCACGCAGCGTCGGCGAGACGCCGGTGACGGTGCTGGCCAGCGCACCCGTGCGGCCCGGGGGCCGCACCCTGCATTGAGGCGGCGGCCAGGCGGGCGCACGCTGCACTGAGGGCGGCTGCCCGCCCCGTCAACCGCGCCCCTCAACCGCGCCCCGTCGACCCGAACCCGCCCTCGCCGCGCGTGCTCTCGTCGAAGCGCTCGACGACGCGGAATCTCGCCTGCACGACCGGCACGATGACCATCTGCGCGATGCGGTCCATCGGCTGGATCGTCACCGGCGCGCTGCCGCGGTTCCAGCAGCTCACCATCAGCGGACCCTGGTAGTCGCTGTCGATGAGGCCCACGAGGTTGCCGAGCACGATGCCCTGCTTGTGCCCGAGGCCCGAGCGCGGCAGCAGCATGGCACACAGGCCCGGGTCGCCGATGTGCATCGCGAGGCCGGTGGCGACGAGCGCCGCCTGCCCGGGCTCGAGCACCAGCGGCGCATCGATGCATGCGCGCAGGTCCAGGCCGGCGCTGCCGGCGGTGGCGTAGGCCGGCAGCTGCCCGGCCATGCGCGTGTCGAGCACGCGCAGGTCGATCGTGGTCATGCGGGGGTCAGGAGGAGAAGGGGAGGAGGCGTCGGATCAGGCGGGGCGCCGCGGCGCCCGCGCCGCGATCTCGGCCACGAGCGCGCGCGCCAGCGTCAGCTTGTCGCCGGGCGGCAGCGCGCGCTCGCCTTGTGCGTCGACGAGCACGAGCGTGTTGTCGTCGCGCCCGAAGGTGGCCGGCCCGTCGTTGGCGACGATGAGCGGCACGCCCTTGCGCGCCAGCTTCTCGCGCGCGTGGCGCACGATGTCGTGGCTCTCGGCGGCGAAGCCGACGCAGAACGGCCGCTCGGCCGCCGGCAGCCTGGCCACGGTGGCGAGGATGTCCGGGTTCTCGACGAAGGCAATCGCCGGCACGCGGCCCGCACCATCGCGTGAGGCGTCCTTCTTCATCTTCTGCGCCGCCACCTCCGCCGGCCGCCAGTCGGCCACGGCCGCCGTGGCGACGAAGACCTCGTGCACCTTCGCCTCGGGCAGCACGGCGGCCAGCATCTGCTCGGCGCTCGACACGTCGATGCGCCGCACGCCGCGCGGCGTGGGCTGGTGCACCGGGCCGGCGACGAGCGTCACGCTCGCGCCCGCCTCGGCGGCAGCGCGCGCGATGGCAAAGCCCATCTTGCCGCTGGAGAGGTTGGTGATGCCGCGCACCGGGTCCAAGGCCTCGAACGTGGGCCCGGCCGTGACGAGCAGCGTGCGGCCGGCCAGGACCTTCGGCTGGAAGTGCGCGATGAGCTCGTCGCGCAGCTCGTCGGCCTCGAGCATGCGGCCGTCGCCGATCTCGCCGCAGGCCTGGTCGCCCGCCGCCGGGCCGAGCACGAAGGCGCCGTCGGCGCGGATCTGCGCCACGTTGCGCTGCGTTGCCGGGTGGGCCCACATCTCACGGTTCATCGCCGGCGCCACGAGCAGCGGCACGGCCTGCGCCGGCCGCGCCAGGCACAGCAGCGACAGCAGCTCGTCGGCGCGCCCCTGCGCCAGCTGGGCGATGAAGTCGGCGCTTGCCGGCGCCACCACCACCGCGTCGGCTTCGCGCGTGAGGTTGATGTGCGCCATGTTGTTGCCTTCGCGCGCGTCCCACTGGTTCGTGAAGACGGGCCGGCCGCTCAGCGCCTGCATCGTCACCGGCGTGATGAACCGGCACGCGGCCTCGGTCATCACCACCTGCACCGTGGCGCCGGCCTTCACCAGCTCGCGCGCGAGGTCGGCCGCCTTGTAGCAGGCCACGCCGCCCGAGAGGCCGAGCACGATGTGCCTGCGCGCGAGTTCACCGGTGTCGGACATGGCGCGCGACTCTAACAACAAAGCCGCGCCGCCACGCGCGGGGCGCGCCCGTGCCACGCGCGACCCCCGCGTCACCCCACGGCCTCGATCGCCGCGCGCAGTGGCCTGTGCGCGGCGTCGGTCTCGTCGGCGATGCGCTGCGCCACCCCGGCCAGCGTGAGCCCGGGCCACGCCGCGTCGTCGGCGCCGGCCTGGGCCGGCGGCAGCGGCCAGGCGGCGAGCAGGCCCTCGAGCTGCCCGATGCTCGGCGCGTTGACCACCTCGAGCCGCATGATGAAGCGCACGACGCGCCTCGCCGCCAGCGTGTGGCCCTCGGCCTGCAGCAGCTCGGCGAACGCCTCGAGCGAGTTGGCGAGCAGGCTGTCGCGCCCGAGCGAGAGGGCGGCCGTGAACGACTCGCGCAGCGCCACACGCGCAGCTGGCAGGTTGCCGCGCCGGGTCTCGATGCCGGCCACCAGCCGCTGCAGGAACGCCGCCTGGCCGCGGTTGCCGGTGGCGCGCGAGTGCTCCAGCGCACGCGCGGCGTGGCCGGCCGCCTGCTCCAGCCGGCCGAGGTACAGCGCCACGCCGGTGAGGTTGGTGAGCACCATGCCGCGCGTGTTGACGAAGCCGTGCCGGTCGCACAGCGCCAGCGCCGCCTCCAGCTGCACGGCGGCGCGCTCGTACTCCTGGCGGTCGAGGTGCATCGCGGCCATCGCGTTGTGCGACTGCGCCTGTCCCGGCATGTCGCCGCGCCGGCGCTGTTCCTCGAGCAGCTCGCCGGCCAGCGCCAGCGCCCGCTCGACGTCGCCGGCCGCGCGCTCGACGAGCGCCAGCGAGCCCATCGCGGTGAATCGCACACCGGGGTCGCTGCCGGCGCTGGCCAGGCGCAGCGCACGCGCGAAGAAGCGGCGCGCCTCGTCGAGCTCGCCGAGGGTCAGGTGGCAGCGGCCGAGCACCATCAGCGCGAGCAGGCAGGTGTCGACATCGCCCACCTCGCCGCCCACTTCGCCCGCCGCGCGGCCTTCGTGCGCACGGTCGGCCACGCGCAGCGCCGCGGCGGCGCCGGCGCGCGCCTCGGCGTAGCGGTCGAGCCGGAACGCCAGGTGCGCAGCGTGCGCCTGCAGCGTGGCCTGCAGGCCGGCGTCGGCCTGCACCGCCGGCGCGGCCAGCGCCTCGTCGAGCAGCGCCAGGCCTTCGCCGAAGCGGCCGCGGTGCTCCAGGTAGTGCAGCAGCGGGCGCGCGCCGCGGCCGAGCGCGCGCAGCGGTGCCTCCTGCGGCGCCTGCGGCGGCCGCAGGGAGAGCGTGACGCGCCAGGCGCGCCGCACGTTGTCGAAGTCGGCGTCGACGGCCAGCAGCGCGTCGGCCTCGCCGGCCTTCAGCGCCGCCAGCCGCTGCTGCAGCAGGTCGTGGAAGTGGCGCGCGTGCGCCGTGTCGGCCTGCTGCTGCAGCAGCGGCGTGCCGGCCAGCCGCTGCGCCGCCATCTGGTGCACCAGCGGATGCAGCTGCAGGCGTGCCCCTTCCTTGCGCAGCAGCGACTTGTCGATCAGCGCGCCCAGCACCGGCAGCGAACCGCCGGCCACGGCGCGCGCCGCCGCCGCCGTGAAGCCGCCGCGGAAGACCGCCAGACGCAGCAGCACGTCGCGCTCCACCGGCGCGAGCAGCCGCCATGACTGCTCGAACACGCGCTCGATGCTGGCGTGGCGCGCCGGCCGCGCCGCGTCGTCGCTGCGCAGCAGCTCGGTGCCGGCGCGCAGCTCGTCGGCGATGGCGCGGCAAGACATCACGCGCGTCCACGCCGCGGCAAGCTCCAGCGCCAGCGGCAGCCCGCCCACCAGGCGGCAGATCTCGACGATGTCGGCACCCTCGATGCCGGCGGCGAGCGCCGGCTCCACGCGCTGCGCCGTGCGCACGAAGAGCTGCACGGCGTCGAAGGCCTCGGCGCGATCTTCGTCTTCCGGCTCGGGCACGGGCAGCCCGTCCACCGGCAGCAGCCACTCGCCGGGCAGCGCCAGGCGCAGGCGCGAGGTGACGAGCAGGTGCAGGCCCGGGCAGGCGTCGAGCAGCCGAGCCAGCCAGGCGTGCTCGCCGACGAGCTGCTCGAAGTTGTCGAGCACGAGCAGCATGCGGCGCGCGTGCAGCGCCTCGGCCACCAGCGCCTCCGGCTCGCCCTTGCCCGGCAGGCCGAGCTCGCGCGCGAGCACCGCGGTCGCCTCGGCGGCGCTCGCCGCGTCCTCGAGCGCGACGAAGGCGGCGCCGTCGGCGAAGGCACCGCCGTGCATGTCGATGGCGCGGCGCGCCAGCCGGGTCTTGCCGACCCCGCCGGGCCCGAGCACGGTGACGAGGCGGGCATCGTCGCGTGCCAGCAGCTCACCGATGCGGCGCAGCTCGTCGGCGCGGCCGACGAAGCCTTCGCTCGATAGCGGTGCGGCCGGGCCGGACGGCCGTTGCGGGGAGGAAGGTGCGGCGCCGGGCACGCCCGGCCCGACTGGCCCGCCCGGCCCGCCCGGCCCGCCCGGCGCACCGGGTCCGT
>JAHCKS010000136.1 GCA_026125665.1 Rubrivivax sp. | reverse complement strand
GCGCCTCCTCGCCCTCGCGCGAGGCGGCGAACATCACCACCGGCCGCCCGATCGCCTCGCGCCAGGCGCGGCCGGCGGCCAGCAGCGCCGGTGCCGGCGTCATGTCGAACTTCAGGTTGCCGAGCACCTGCACGTCGCGCACGCCGGCTTCGCGCAGGCGGCCGGCATCGGCCTCGGTCTGCGCCAGCGCCACCGTCAGGCAGGCGGCGGCCGGGCGCATCAGCGCAACGAGCCGCCGGCCCTTGCGCGCGCTGCGTTCGGACAGGCGCGCGTTGGCCAGCACGAGCGGCACGCCGGCCTTCGCGGCGGCGTGCAGCAGGTTCGGCCAGATCTCGGTTTCCATCACGACGCCGAGCGCCGGCCGCTGCGCGGCGAGGAAGCGCCGTGCCGCGCCCGGCGTGTCATACGGCAGCCAGGCCTGCGCGTCACCCGGTTGCAGCAACGGCGCGCCGGCGGCACGACCGGTCGCCGTGCCATGCGTGAGCAGCAACGCGAGCCCGGGCCGCTGGCGGCGCAGCTCGTCGATCAGCGCCGCCGCAGCGCGCGTCTCGCCGAGCGACACGGCGTGCAGCCACAGCCTTCCGGGCGCCGCACGCGGCGCGAAGCCCAGCCGCTCGCCGAGGCGCGTGCGATACAGCGGCTCGCGGCGGCTGCGCCACAGCAGCCGCAGCAGATAGAGCGGCGTCGCCAGCCGCAGCAGCGTGCCGTAGGCGGCGCGGGCGGCCCAGGCCAAGAGCACGCGCCAGCGATGCGCGCGACGCGCCGGCCCTTCAGTGCGCCGCCGCGGCCACGGCGGCGTCGGGCTTCACGGCACGCAGCGCCGCCATCATGTCGGCCTCGATGCGGTGCAGCGCCTCGGGCGTGTGGCCCTCGAAGCGCAGCACGAGCACGGGCGTCGTGTTGCTGCCGCGAATGAGGCCGAAGCCGTCGGCGAAGTCGACGCGCAGGCCGTCGATCGTGCCGACCTCGCCGCCGGGGAAGGCGAGGCGCCCGTCGGCGACACGCGCCAGCAGCTCGGCCACGACGCGGTGGTGCTCGCCCTCGGCGCAGGGCACGTTCAGCTCGGGCGTGCTGTAGCTGGTGGGCAGCGCTTCGAGCACGGCGCTCGGGTCGGCGTGGCGGCTGAGGATCTCGAGCAGCCGCGCCGCGGTGTACATCGCGTCGTCGAAGCCGTACCAGCGTTCGCCGAAGAAGAGGTGGCCGCTCATCTCGCCGGCGAACGGCGCGCCGGTCTCCTTGAGCTTGGCCTTGACCAGCGAATGGCCGGTCTTCCACAAGAGCGGCACGCCGCCCGCCTCGCGGATGGCCACCGGCAGCCGCTGCGTGCACTTCACGTCGTAGACGATCGTCGCGCCGCGGTGGCGCGACAGGATGTCGCGCGCGAAGAGGATGATCTGGCGGTCGGGGTAGATGATCTGCCCCGAGCGCGTGACGAGACCCAGGCGGTCGCCGTCGCCGTCGAAGGCGAGGCCGAGCTCGGCGCCGGTGGCATGAACGACCTTGATCAGGTCGGCCAGGTTCTCCGGCTTGCTCGGGTCGGGGTGGTGGTTCGGGAAGTCGCCGTCGACGGCGCTGTACAGATCGATGACCTCGTTGCCCATCGCCTTCAGGATGCCCGGCGCGCTGGCGCCGGGGATGCCGTTGCCGGAGTCGACGACGATCTTCATCGGCCGCGCCTGGCGGCAGTCGTTGACGATGCGGTGGCGGTACTCGGGGCCGATGTCCATGCGCGCCACGCGACCGGGCCCGGTGGCGTAGTCCTCCTGCTCGATGCGTTCGCGCAGGCGCTGGATCGCGGCGCCGTAGATGGCCGCGCCGGCGAGCACCATCTTGAAGCCGTTGTAGTCCTTCGGGTTGTGGCTGCCGGTGACCTGGATGCCGCTCGTGCAGCCGTACCTGCCTCGCGTCGCCGCGACGTAGTAGAGCATCGGCGTGGTCACGGCGCCGAGGTCGACGACGTCGAGGCCCGTGCTGGCCAGGCCGCGGATGAGCGCCGCCGACAGCGCCGGCCCGGACACGCGCCCGTCGCGGCCCACGGCGACGGCCCGCTCGCCGGCCGCCAGCGCCTCGCTGCCGAAGGCGCGGCCGAGGTGTTCGGCGAATGTCTCGTCGAGCCCGCGGCCCACGATGCCGCGGATGTCGTAGGCCTTGAAGGCGCTCGCTTGGACTTGCATGGGTGGAGCCGGCGGCGCCGGGATCGACGCGGTGGAAGGTGACGGGGCGGCGGATTGTAGGCAGCGCGGTTGCACGGGCCGTGCCGGCAAGCGCGGCGCGGCGGCGCGCGCATCGGCAGCACCGCCCGGCAGGCGCTTCGCGCGATGCCACGGACCACAGGTCCGAAAACGGCCAGTGCCGGCCCCGCTCGTTCCTATCATGCCGCCATGCCTCACACCCGGCCTTCCCGCCTGCAGCCCCGCGACGGCACCGCGCAGGCGCTGTATGCGGCCGTGAAGGCGCGCGACGCGCGCTTCGACGGCCGCTTCTTCGTCGGTGTCACGAGCACGGGCATCTACTGCCGCCCGGTGTGCCGCGTGCGCACGCCGCTGATGCGCAACTGCCGCTTCTTCGGCAACGCGGCGAGCGCCGAACGGGCCGGCTTCCGCCCGTGCCTTCGCTGCCGGCCCGAGCTGGCGCCGGGGCTGTCGTTCGTCGACTCGTCGCGCGCGCTGGCGCAGGCGGCGGCGCGTTCGCTGACGCAGGCCGTGCTCGAGGGCCGCGACGTGCACCTGCCCGACGTGGCGGCGCGCCTGGGCGTCACCGACCGGCACCTGCGCCGCATCTTCGCCGCCGAGCACGGCGTGTCGCCGCTGGACTTCGTGACGACGCAGCGGCTGCTGCACGCCAAGCAGCTGCTCACCGACACGGCAATGCCGGTGACGCAGGTGGCGCTGGTCAGCGGCTTCGCGAGCGTGCGCCGCTTCAACGCCGCGTTCGCCGAGCGCTACCGGCTGAGCCCGAGCGCGCTGCGGCGCGAGCGGCCGCCGGCCGATGCCGCGGCTGCGCAAGCCGCGACGCCGGACACCGCCGCCGACGCCGAGGCCAGCGAAACAAGGGCCGCCGCGCGAACGGCCGCGAGAGCTTCGGCGAAGGTCGCCGCGCGAGCGGCGTCGCCATCGAACGTGCCCACGGTGCGCCTCGGCTACCGCCCGCCCTACGACGCGCCCGGGGTGCTGCGCTTCCTGGCACGCCGCGCGCTGCCGGGCGTGGAGGCGGTGGACGAGGCCGAGGGGCGTGTCGCGGCGACGATGGGTTGGGCACACGGCGGCAAGCGGCTCGCCGGCTGGTGGTCGGCGCGTTTCCTGCCCGAGCGGCACGAGGTCGAGGTGCAGGTCGCGGAGAGCCTGTTGCCGGTGCTGGGCCTGGTGCTGCAGCGCCTGCGCCAGGGCCTCGACCTCGACGCCGACCCGGCGCTCATCGATCCGGTGCTCGCCGCCGTGCCGGGACCGGCCGTGCCGGGGCTGCGCGTGCCCGGCGCGTTGTGCGGCTTCGACGCCGCGGTGCGCGTCGTGCTCGGCCAGCAGGTCACGGTGGCGGCAGCGCGCACGCTGACGACACGACTGGTGCTGGCGTTCGGCGCGCCGGTGGCCACGCCCGTGCCCGGCCTCACGCAGCTGTTCCCGACTGCGGCGGCGCTGGCACACGCCGAGGCCGACGCCATCGGGCGGCTGGGCATCGTGCGCCAGCGCGTGCGTGCGCTGCAGGCGCTGGCCACCGAGGTGGCGGCCGGCCGCCTGCGGCTGGAGGCGACGGCACCGCTGGCCGAGACGCTGGCGCAGCTGCGCGAGCTGCCCGGCTTCGGCGAGTGGACGGTGCAGCTCGTGGCGCTGCGCGCCCTCGGCTGGCCCGACGCCTTCCCCGCCACCGACATCGGCGTGCTCGACGCGCTGGCGCCGCTTCACGGCGGCCGCGACGCCAAGGCGGCCGAACAGGCCTCGCAGGCGTGGCGCCCGTGGCGCGGCTACGCGGTGATGAAACTGTGGCGATCCCTGGAGCTGACCCCATGACGAAGACCCTCGACAACGTTCTCGTGGCGCAGGCGCGGCTCGCGACGCCGCTCGGCACGCTGACCGCCGCGGCGACGGCACGCGGCCTGGCCGGCCTGTGGTTCGACGGGCAGAAGCACCACCCGGGCCGGCTCGCCGCGCCGGTGGACGCGCACAACACGTTCATCGCCCAGGCGCGGCGCGAGCTCGACGCCTGGTTCAGCGACACGCCGTCGCGCCGGCGCGGCTTCGCCGTGGCGCTCGATCCGCAGGGCACGCCGTTCCAGCGCGAGGTGTGGCGGCTGCTGCGTGCGCTGCGTTGCGGCGAGCAGACGCACTACGGCGAGCTGGCACGCCGGCTCGGCCGGCCGCAGGCGGCGCGCGCCGTCGGCGCGGCGGTGGGGCGCAACCCGCTCGCGATCGTCGTGCCTTGCCACCGCGTGCTCGGCCGCGACGGCTCGCTCACGGGTTACGCCGGCGGGCTGCCTCGCAAGCAGGCGTTGCTCGAGCTCGAAGGCGGCCGCACGGGCGCTTCCCACGGCACCGGTACCGGCCGTGCGGCGCGCGGGGGGCGCGCCGCTTCGCCGACGCGCGCCGCCGCGGCGCCCGCTGCCGCGTGATGAGGCAACGCGACCTCGCCGAGCTGGCGCTGCTCGGGGCGCTGTGGGGCGCCTCGTTCCTCTTCATGCGCATGGGCGCCGTCGAGTTCGGCGCCGTGGCCCTGGTGTTCGTGCGCGTCGCCGGGGCGGCGGTGCTGCTGCTGCCGCTTCTCGCCGTCCAGGGGCAGTGGCCGGCGCTGCGCACGCACTGGCGGCCGATCGCGCTGCTGGGCGTGGTGAACTCGGCCCTGCCGTTCCTGTGCTTCGCGCTCGCCGCCTACGCGTTGAGCGCCGGGCTGATGGGCGTGTTCAACGCCACGGCGCCGATCTGGACCGCGCTCATCGCCTGGGGCTGGCTCGGCGACCGGCCGGGCGCGGCGCGTGTGGCCGGCCTGGCGCTCGGGCTCGCCGGCGCCGTGGGGCTGGCGTGGAGCCGCGGCGGGCTCGCCGCCGGCGGCACGGGCAGCGTCACGCCGGCGCTGGGCATCGGCGCCTGCATCGCCGCCACGGTGCTGTACGGCATCTCCGCCAACTACTCGCGCAAGCGCCTGGTGGGCGTGCCGCCGATGGCCACCGCCGCCGGCAGCCAGCTGGCCGCGGCGCTCGTGCTGGCGCTGCCGGCGGCGTGGGCCTGGCCGGCGCAGGCGCCGAGCGCTGCCGCCTGGGGCGGTGCCATCGCGCTCGCGCTGCTGTGCACGGGCTTCGCCTACATCCTGTACTTCCGGCTCATCGCGCATGCGGGCGCGACGAACGCGATGACCGTGACCTTCCTGATCCCGGCCTTCGCGATGGCCTGGGGCTGGCTCGTGCTCGGCGAGCGACCGGGCTGGGACATGCTGGCCGGGGCGGCCGTCATCCTCGTGGGCACCGCGCTCGCCACCGGACTGCTGCGCATCCCAAACTGGCGCACCGAGAAGGCGTGAAGCCGGCGTCGCGAGCGGCCCGAGGTCGCGTCGAGTATCGCAGCCGTACGCACGTACGGCGAGAAACGCAGGCGCGAGATCGGGCCGCGCAGCAGCCGGATTCGCGCCTTCTCTAGCGGAAGCGGTTCAGCGGCACCGTGTGCATGTCACCCGGCAGCGTCGCCAGGTAGTCGGCCATCGCCTTGAGCTCGCTGCGCTTGAACTGCTTCACCTGCGCCGACATGATGGCGTTGTTGCGGCCCACGTTCGGATTGCCCGAGGTGCCGTAGGCGCGCAGTGCCGCGTAGAGGTAGTCAGCGTACTGGCCGGCGATCTTCGGGTAGGCCGCGTCGATCGGCTTGTTGTAGTTGGCGCCGTGGCACGACGCGCAGGCGCCCTTGGTCAGCAGCGCCGCCACGTCGGGCGGCGGCGCGGCCGGTGCGGTGTCGGCGACCGGCTTCACCGATGAGGTGCCGTGCTTCTCGTAGAAGGCAGCGAGGTCGGCCATGTCCTGCTCGCTCAGCGAGCCCGCGATGGCGCGCATCGTGGGGTGCTTGCGGTCGCCCTTCTGGTAGGCGGCAAGCGACGCGGCGATGTATTTCGCGCTCTGGCCCGAGATGAGCGGCACCTTGTAGACCTCGGGGAAGCTCGACTGGTAGCGCGGGATGCCGTGGCAGCCGATGCACATCGCGGCTTTCCTCTCCCCGGCGGCGGCGTCCTGCGCTCGCGCGGGCTGCGAGGCCAGCAGGGCGAGCGCCGACAGCGCGGACAGGGCGAGCAGCGGCGCGGCACGCAGGAGCTTGGAGGCTTGCTTCATCGTCGTGGAAAGGCGGTGTGGAGTCGCGCGATGGCGGCGACGGATTCGTCTCGCCGCGCCGGGCACCGTGCGTGCCTCGGGACCCGGCGGGCTCTCTGCCTGGAGCGCGGCGGCGGATTATAGGGGGCCGCTTATACTGACTCGCACCCCGTGCGCGTCGCGCGCACGCGCCCTTCCTCCCCGCTGCACGAAGCCGCACGCCGGTCCGTGCGGCGCGCCGCACCTGGTCCCCGATGAAATTCAAAGGCACCGACACCTACGTCGCCACGCAGGACCTGATGCTGGCCGTGAACGCCGCCATCGCGCTGAAGCGGCCGCTGCTCGTCAAGGGCGAACCGGGCACCGGCAAGACGATGCTCGCCGAGGAGGTGGCCACGGCGCTCTCCATGCCGCTGCTGCAGTGGCACGTCAAGAGCACGACGAAGGCGCAGCAGGGGCTGTACGAGTACGACGCGGTGAGCCGGCTGCGCGACAGCCAGCTCGGCGACGAGAAGGTCAAGGACATCCACCACTACATCGTGCGGGGCGTGCTGTGGCAGGCCTTCACCGCCGAGCAGCCGGTGGCGCTGCTCATCGACGAGATCGACAAGGCCGACATCGAGTTCCCGAACGACCTGCTGCGCGAGCTCGACCGCATGGAGTTCTACGTCTACGAGACGCGCGAGCTCGTGAAGGCGAAGCACCGCCCTGTCGTTTTCATCACCAGCAACAACGAGAAGGAGCTGCCCGACGCGTTCCTGCGCCGCTGCTTCTTCCACTACATCCGGTTCCCGGACGCCGAGACGATGAAGACCATCGTCGACGTGCACTTCCCGGGGCTGAAGAAGGAGCTGCTCGGCGCGGCGCTGAAGACCTTCTACGACGTGCGCAACCTGCCGGGCCTGAAGAAGAAGCCGAGCACGAGCGAGCTGCTCGACTGGCTGAAGCTGCTGGTGGCCGAGGACATCCCGCTGGAGGCGCTGCAGAGCAAGGACGAGAAGGTGAGCGTGCCGCCGCTCGTCGGCGCGCTGCTGAAGAACGAGCAGGACGTGACGCTGTTCGAGAAGCTGGTGTTCATGCAGAGGCACAACCGCTAGCGGCGCGATGCCCTGGCCCGACCCCGTCACGCTCAGCGGCGCGCACGCCACGTTGCGCCCGCTGGAGCGCTCGCACCACGACGGCCTGTGCGATGCGACGCGCGACGGCGAGCTGTGGCGCCTGTGGTTCACCAGCGTGCCCTCGCCCGAGGGCATGGCGGCCGAGATCGATCGCCGGCTGGCGCTGCGCGCCGTGGGCACGATGCTGCCGTTCACGGTGTTCGACGCCGGCCCTGACGGGGGCACGGGCGGCGGCCGCATCGTCGGCATGACGACCTACATGAACATCGACGCGACGAACCGCCGCGTCGAGATCGGCAGCACGTGGTACGCCGCGTCGGCCCAGCGCACGGCGCTGAACACGCAGTGCAAGCGGCTGCTGCTCGGGCACGCGTTCGATTCGCTCGACTGCCTGGCGGTGGAGTTCCGCACGCACCGGCTGAACGTGCGCAGCCGGCGCGCCATCGAGCGCCTCGGCGCGCAGCTCGACGGCATCCTGCGCGCACACATGCGGCTGCCCGACGGCACGGTGCGCGACACCGCCGTGTACAGCATCACCGCGGCCGAGTGGCCGACGGTGAAGGCGCACCTCGACTGGCAGCTCGCGCGCCCGCGCTGAGACGAACGCCGACGCCGCAGCCGCGCCAGCCGGGCCCCGGCTGCCGGCTCAGGCCGGCGTGCCGAACACGTCCTTGTACGAGGCGTAGGCCGCCAGGATCGTCAGCGGCCCGAGCAGGATCCAGCCCAGCCCGAGCGGGATCGACGCGACGAACGCCGCGATGAGGTAGATCACGCCCCAGACGAGGAACGGCACGATGTTCTTCAGGCAGGCGGCAAAGCTGATCTTCAGCGCCTCCACCGGCGGCACGGCGCGGAACACCACCAGCCCCGGCGCGAACCACGACACCATCGTGAGCAGCAGGCCGAGCACCACCGCGACGAGCCCGGCGAACAGGCTGGCGCCGAGCGCCGCGAGCACGCCGCCGCTGCTGTGGTTGACCGCACCGACCACGCCGCCGAAGACGGCGCCGAGCCCGAGCGCCCCGACGACGAGGCCGATGACCACCGTGCCGGCGAGCAGCAGCGCGCCGACGACGAGCAGCGGCGTCAGCCGCTCGCCCTGGAAGCAGGTGAACAGGTCGCCGACCTCGAGCGCACCACCCTGCTCGACCTTGCGCGCCGCGAGCATCCAGCCGCCAACGAACACCGGCAGCAGCAGCACCGCGGCCAGTGCCCCGACCAGCGGGATGAAGCCGAGCACGACCATGATGATGAACAGCAGGATGGCCAGCACGATCCACAACAGCGGCGTGCGCATGAACAGCGCCCACGCCTCGCTCCACCAGGCCACGCCGTTGCCGCCTTCGACTGCTCGCGGCGACACGTCGATCGTGCTTCCGTCCATCGGGTCGTCCCTCCTGCATCGTGCCGTTGCGCCGCATTGTGCAGCGCATCGGCGCGCCGTCGGTAGCATCGCAGGCCCCGCGGGGCCCACCGGCATCCGCCAAGACCACCCGCCGACGAGGAGCTCAGTTGAAGAAGACCATGGACATCGAGGCCCTTTGGCGCATCCAGCGGCTCGGCGCCCCGAGCCTCGCGCCCGACGGCGCGCAGGCGGTGGCGGCGCTGACGAGCTACTCGATGAAGGAGAACAAGGGCACGAGCTCGCTGTGGCTGCTGTCCACGCTGGGCGGCGCGCCCAGGCGCCTGACGTCGTGCGGCGAGAAGGACGGCCACCCGCGCTGGAGCCCGCGCGGCGACCGCATCGCCTTCACCGCGAAGCGCGAGACCGACGGCAAGAAGGACGAACAGGCGCAGCTCTACCTCATCGCGCCCGACGGTGGCGAGGCGGTGCGGGCCGCCGACGTGGCCACCGGCGTCGAGGACTTCCGCTGGGGCGCCGACGGCCGCTCGCTGGTGTTCGTCAGCTGGGTGTGGCCCGAGCTGAAGGGCACGAAGGCGCAGGCGGCGCGCATGAAGGAGTGGAAGGAACGCAAGGAGAGCGGCTACGTGACGAGCGAGTCGCAGTACCGGCACTGGGACCATCACCTGCCGATGGGCCGCGTGGCGCACCTGCATGTCCTGACGCCGGCGCACGGCGAGGGCCGTGTCGCGAAGGTGCGCGACCTGCTCGAAGGCACGCGCTACGAGCTGCCGCGGGCCGACCCCGACGCCAACTGCTTCGACGTCTCGCCCGACGGCCGGCGCGTCGTCTTCGTGTTCGACCCGGCCGAGGAGAAGAAGGCCGACGGGCGCTGCGCGCTGGCCGAGATCGACCTGAAGAGCGGCCGCATCACCGTCATCGCGCGCGACGACGCGTGGGACTTTCGCGCCCCGCGCTACGCGCCGGACGGCGGGCGCATCGCCTTCACCGCCAGCCACCAGGCCCTCAAGCACACGATGCCGTCGCAGCTGGCGGTGTGGGAACGCGAGGGCGGCCGCTTCGAGGTGGTGAGCGGCGAGTGGGACCATGCGGTGCACGCGCCGCTGCACTGGGAGGACGACGGCCTGTCGGTGATGTTCACGGCCGAGCAGAAGGGGCGGCAGCACCTGTGGCGCTTCGAGCTCGGGCCGCGGCGCGCCGAGGTGGTGGTCGCCGGCGCCTGGGTGACCGCGTTCGACAAGGCAGCCGGCACGCTCGTCACGCTGGCGAACTCGGCCACCCACCCGGAGCGGCTGACGGCCCACCTCCCGGGGCAGCCGCCTCGGCGCATCGAGCAGTTCAACGACGCGCTGCTGGCGCCGTTGCGGCCCGGGCGCGTCGAGGAGCAGTGGATCGGCGGTGCGGCGGGTGCCGCCCCCGCGGCAGCGGCCGCCGCCGTGAAGCGGCGACGCGCCGCCGTGGAGGCGGCCGGCGACGCCGTGCAGCTGTGGCTCGTCTACCCGCCGGGCTTCGACGCGAAGAAGACCTGGCCCGTGCTGCATCTCGTCCACGGCGGGCCGCACACCGCGTTCGGCGACTCCTGGCACTACCGCTGGAACGCCCAGGTCTTTGCCGCGCAGGGCTACGTGGTGGCGATGGTGAACTACCACGGCAGCTCGGGCTTCGGCCACGTCTTCCTCGACAGCATCACGCACCGCTGGGGCGAGCTCGAGCTGCAGGACGTCGAGGCGGCCACCGACTGGCTGCTCGCGCAGCCGTGGGCCGACGCGAAGCGCGTCTTCGCCGCCGGCGGCAGCTACGGCGGCTTCATGGTCGCGTGGATGAACGGGCACGTCGAGGCCGGGCGCTACGCCGCCTACGTGTGCCACGCCGGCTGCTTCGACTGGGTGGGCATGTTCGCCGACGACGCCGCGCCCTGGCACGCCAAGGAGCTGGGCGCCTGGTACTGGGACGACATGGCGCAGGTGCACCGGCAGAGCCCGCACGCGTTCGCGCAGCGCATGGCGACGCCGACGCTCGTCGTGCATGGTGCGCTCGACTACCGCGTGCCCGACGCGCAGGGCCTCGCCTACTACAACACGCTGAAGGCGCGCGGCGTCGATGCCCGGCTGCTGTGGTTCCCGGACGAGAACCACTGGGTGCTGAAGCCGCGCAACAGCCGCCTGTGGTATGCGGAGTTCTTCGCCTGGCTCGAGCGGCACGATCCGGCGCTCGCCAAGGCCGGCCGGAAGGCGGCCCGGCCGATGGCGAAGGCGCGCGCCTCGACGCCGGTGAAGGCTCCGAAGGCCGGCAAGGGCACCGACGGCCGGGCGAACGGCGGCACGAACGGCAGCACGAACGGCAAGGTGAAGCTCAAGGTCAGGTCGAAGGCCAGGGAACGCGAACCCGCGATCGCCGCGGCACGCTTCTGACGGCCCAGGGGCCGGCTGCCCGGCCCGCTACGCCGGACCTGGGCCCGCCGCGAGCTCGACGCGGTTGCGTCCGCCGGCCTTGGCGCGGTAAAGCGCCGCGTCGAGGCGCTGCATCAGCGCCTCCACCGGCTCGCCGGCGCGGTCGGCCACGGCCACGCCGATGCTCACGGCCAGCGGCAGTTCGCCGCGCAGGGCGCTCGGACGCAGCTCGTCCACCGCCCGCCGCAGCCGCTCGGCGACCTGCAGCGCGCCCTCGGCACCGGTGCTCGGGATGAGCATCCAGAACTCCTCGCCGCCGACGCGCGCCACGTGGTCGACGCTGCGGCCGACCTGCCGCAGCAGCCGGCCGACGTCGCGCAGCACGGCGTCGCCGGCCGGGTGGCCGAAGCGGTCGTTGATGGTCTTGAAGTGGTCGAGGTCGATCGACAGCACGCTGTAGGCCTGGCCGTAGCGCGTGAGCCGCTCGGCCTCCTCGCGCAGCCGCTGCCCGATGGCGCGACGGTTGAGCAGCCCGGTGAGCTCGTCATGCTCGCTCTGGTGGCGCAGCCGCAGCAGCAGGCGCGCCATCACCAGCGCCAGCAGGCCGAACTGCAGCAGCAGGCCGGCCACGAGGAAGACGAGGGTCGAGGCGACGTTGGCCGCGCCCTCGGTGTGCACGGAGCTGCCGATCGACTGCGGCAGCACCGGCGCGAACACGGTGCGCAGCGCGAACACCGCGGCGATGAGCGCGAACGGCACGGCGCAGCCGGTGGCCGCGCGCACGCCGAACTCGCCGGCGAGGTGCCGGCGCACGGTCCATGCCGTCGCGGCGAAGACGTGGCACAGCGCGGCCGAGATGATGCTGACGAAGAGCCAGCGCGGGCCGGCCGCCAGCGCGGCGCCCAGGGCCGCCATCGTCAGGCCCCAGATGGCGGCCTGTTCGGCGTCGGCCAAAGGGCGGCGCGCGAACAGCGCCACGCCACGCCGCACGGCCATCAGGCCGGCGAGCACGAGCCCGCTCGCGAGCCAGAAGCCGGCCCACTCCGGCAGCGAGTCGCGCTGGCCCACGAGCACGAGCCCGGCACACACGGCCGCCGCCGCCAGCGCCCAGTGCAGCGCCGGGCCACGCGAGAGACGCAGCCAGGCCATTGCCGCCCAGAGGGCGGCGACGAGCCCCTGCTGCAGCAGCACGACGGTGATGACGACGAGGGTGGTTCTCAACGGGGCTCCGGCATCGGGCCGGTCCGGCGCGAAGGCGCCACAATGGCGCCGATCCGACGCCCGGCCGATGCCAATCGTCTCTTCGGACGCCCCGCCATGCTGATTCAGTTCTTCTACACGCTGCGCTCCGCGAAGCTGAAGGTCACCGTGAAGGAGTACCTGATGCTGCTGGAGGCCCTGCGCGAAGGCGTGATCGGCGACGACGGCCACCCACCCACCATCGACGACTTCTACTACCTGGCGCGCAGCGCGCTGGTCAAGGACGAGGCGCAGTTCGACAAGTTCGACCGTGCGTTCTCGGCCTACTTCAAGGGTGTCGAGCTGCTCGCCGACTTCACGCAGGACATTCCGCTCGAGTGGCTGAGGAAGACGCTCGAGCTCGAGCTCAGCCCGGAGGAGAAGGCGGCGATCGAGAAGATGGGCTGGGACGAGCTGATGGAGACGCTGAAGAAGCGCTTCGAGGAGCAGAAGGAGCGGCACGAGGGCGGCAACCGCATGATCGGCACCGGCGGCACCTCGCCCTTCGGTGCCTACGGCTACAACCCGCAGGGCGTGCGCATCGGTCAGGACAAGGGCCGCAACCGCAGCGCCGTCAAGGTGTGGGACCAGCGCGCCTACAAGGACTACGACGACACGAAGGAACTGGGCACGCGCAACATCAAGGTGGCGCTGCGCCGGCTGCGCCGCTTCGCGCGCGACGGGGCAGACCTCGAGCTCGACCTCGACGACACGATCCACAGCACGGCGGCCAACGCCGGCATGCTCGACATCAAGATGATC
>JAHCKS010000135.1 GCA_026125665.1 Rubrivivax sp. | reverse complement strand
GCCGCGGCGCGACAGCGCGCCGGCACGAAACCGGGCCAGCCACTCGCGCAGTTGCGCCTCGTGCTCGTTCATCGCGGCTCCTGCGCCAGCCACTCGCGCAGCGGCCGGCCGGGCTGCGCGCCGAGCGCGAGGGCCGCCGCATTGGCGTGCGCGATGATGCCGTCTTCCAGCGTCGAGCGGGCGTCGCCGATGCGCGCGCTGGTGTGTGCCACGGCCAGCGCCGCCAGCCCTTCGCCCTGCATCATCGCCAGGCCGACGATGCCGGCGCCGTCCTTGCCGACGCCGGCGTCGTTGAAGGCGGTGAGCAGCGGCCGCGCCGCGATGGCGTAGCGGGCGGCGCTGGCGCCGCCGTGCGAGCCGCTGACGACGACGGCGCCGCGGGCATCGGCGCCGACGGCGGCGATGCTGTCCAGCAGCACGAGCGGTGCGCCCGAAAGGACAAGGCCGCCCGTGGGGGCGGCCTTCGCGGACGGGCCACCCGTGGGGGCGGCCTTCGCATTCACGGAGCAGCGCCCTCCGTCAGTCGGCGTACTGGCCGGCGGCCTTGATGACCGCGCCCCACTTGTCGATCTCGGCGGCGACGAACTTCTTGTGGTCGGCGGGGTTCAGTCGCGCGTCGGTCACGACGACGGCGCCCAGGCCTTCCTGGCGCTTGATGAACTCCGGATCCTTCAGCGCCTCCCTCAGCGCGGCGTTCAGCTTGGCCAGCACGTCGGCCGGCGTGCCCTTGGGCGCGTACAGGCCGTGGAAGATGCTGACGTTGAAGCCCTTCAGCCCGAGCTCGTCCAGCGTCGGCAGCTTGGCCAGCACGGGCGTGTTGACGCGCTTCGTGGTGCTCACCGCGTAGGCCTTCACCGAGCCGGCGGCGATCTGGCCGGTGGTGTTGGTGGTCTGGTCGCACATGATGTCGACCTGGCCGCCGAGCAGGTCGTTCATCGCCGGCGCCGTGCCCTTGTACGGCACGGTGGTCATGTCGATCTGCACCGAGCTCTGGAACATCAGGCCGCACAGGTGCGAGGCCGAGCCCTGGCCGGCATTGGCCAGGTTGATCTTGCCCTTGTTGTCCTGCAGCCACTTCAGCAGCTCGGGGTACGTGTTGGCGGGCAGGTTCTTGCGCCCCAGCAGCGTCATCGGCACGTCGTTGATCATGCCGAGGAACTCGAAGTCGTTCAGCACGTTGTAGTTGAGCTTGCGGTACATCGTCGGCGTCGTCGCCATGCCGATGTGGAACAGCAGCAGCGTGTAGCCGTCCGGTGCCGCCTTGGCGACCTTCGTGGCGCCGAGCGTGCCGCCGGCGCCACCGACGTTCTCCACCACCACCGTGGCGTTGCCCAGCGGCTTGCGCACGGCCTCGGCGAAGTCGCGCGCCACCTTGTCGGTGGGGCCGCCGGCCGCGAACGGCACGACGATGGTGATGGGCTTTTCCGGATAGGCCGCCAGGGCCGGGCTCGCCGCCGCGGCGGCGAAGGCCAGTGTCGCCAAGGTGAGCAGGGTCTTCTTCACGGGTGGGTCTCCTTGCGAGGTTCTCGAGGGGAGGGTCGAGTGAACAGGTGCGCGATGCTAGCCACGCCGCCCGGGACGTCGGGCGTGGGAATTACTTAGGCGGCCCGTCGTGCCGGGTCTCGTCCGGGGTCTGGGGCGAGGTCTCGGCGCGCAGCCCACCGGCGCCCGGGTCGCCGTGGGCCGCGGCCACCGCTCAGGTGTACTTGCGCGCGTCTTCGATGACCTTGCCGTCGTTGGGCAGGCTGCCCGGCGCGACCAGGCGCACGTCGCCGCGCAGCTTGGTCACGTCGCGCATCGTGCCGGCCACGGCCTCGGCCAGCCCGGCGGCACCGGGTTCGGCGCACTCGGCCACGAGCGTCATGCGGTCGTTCGCCATCTCGCCTTCGACGACGAGGCGGGCGCGCCCGAGCTGCGGGTGCCGCCGCGCCACCTCGGCCACCTGGCTCGGGTGCACGAACATGCCGCGCACCTTGGCCGTCTGGTCGGCGCGGCCCATCCAGCCCTTGATGCGCATGTTGGTGCGGCCGGTCGGGCAGGGGCCGGCGAGCACGGCGGAGAGGTCGCCGGTGCCGAAGCGCACGAGCGGATAGTCGGGTGTGAAGACGGTGACGACGACCTCGCCGACCTCGCCGTCGGGCACGACGTCGCCGGTGCCCGGGCGCACGATCTCGACGATGACGCCTTCGTCGACGACGAGGCCTTCGCGCGCCGTCGTCTCGTAGGCGATGGTGCCGACGTCGGCCGTGGCGTAGGCCTGGTAGGCGGCGATGCCGCGCTCCTGCAGCCAGTCGCGCAGGCTCGGCGGGAAGGCCTCGCCGCTGACCAGCGCCTTCTTCAGCGCCGGCAGCGCCACGCCCGTCTCGGCCGCCTTCTCCAGCAGGATGCGCAGGAAGCTCGGCGTGCCGGCGTAGGCGTCGGCGCGCAGCTCGGCCATCGCCTGCAGCTGCAGCTCGGTGTTGCCCACGCCGCCGGGGAACACGGTGCAGCCGAGCGCCTGCGCGCCGTTGTCCATCATCCAGGCGCCGGGGGTGAGGTGGAAGCTGAAGCTCACGTGCACGAGGTCGCCGGCGCGCAAGCCCGCGGCGTGCAAGGCGCGCGCGGTGCGCCAGTGGTCGCGCCCGATGCCTTCGGGCTCGTAGATCGGGCCGGGTGACTGGTACACGCGCGTGGCCGGCCGACGCCCCGCGCCTGCCGAACCGAGGCCCATGGCGCGCCAGCCGAGCGCCGAGAAGCCGCCGAACGGGTCCCACGCGTCGCCTGCCGCCGCGCGGCCGGCCTGCTGGCGCTCCAGCAGCTCGTGCTTGCGGGTCACCGGCAGCCGCTGCAGCGCCGCGCGCGAGGCGACGGCCGCCGGGTCGATGCCGGCCAGCTTCCCGGCCAGGGCGGGCACGGTCTGCGCTGTCGCCACCTGTGCCGGCAGCGCGGCCATCAACGCGGCTTCGCGCGCCTCGGGGTCGCGTGTTTCCAGGGTGTCGTAGTGCACGACGTTCATGCCGGGGCTTCCTTGTGCAACGTTGCTGCGCGACGCGGCCGGCGCCGGCTCGCGCGTGTCAGTCTTCGTGTTCCCAGCGGGCGAGGCGCTTCTTCACCTCGTCGATCAGCTTGCGCTGCTCGACGGCGGACTTCACCGCCAGGCGGTCCCACTCGGGCGTCAGCATCAGGCGGCGCGCCAGCTTCACGGCGATGGCGCCTTCGGCCGGCGCCAGCTCGAGCACGCGCTTGCCGCGCAGTTCGTAGGCATTGCCGCGCTCGGCCAGCTTGAGGTCGCGCAGCGCGCGCCGGATCTGCACCAGCGCCTCGTCGGGCCTGAACGGCGGCGGCGCGAAGCCACCGGCGTCGTCGTCTGCCGCCATGCTCACAGCCAGCGCTTGCGGCGCTTGTAGCTCTTCACGTCGCGGAAGCTCTTGCGATCGCTGCCGCCCATGCCGAGGTAGAACTCCTTCACGTCCTCGTTCTCGCGCAGCGCCTTGGCCTCGCCGTCGAGCACGATGCGGCCGTTCTCCAGGATGTAGCCGTAGTCGGCGTAGCGCAGCGCCATGTTCGTGTTCTGCTCGGCCAGCAGGAAGGTCGTGCGTTCCTTCTGGTTGAGGTCGCGCACGATCTCGAACACCTCCTCGACGATCTGCGGCGCCAGACCCATGCTCGGCTCGTCGAGCAGCACCATCTTCGGGCTGGCCATCAGCGCGCGGCCGATGGCGCACATCTGCTGCTCGCCGCCGCTGGTGTAGGCGGCCTGGCTCGTGCGCCGCTGCTTCAGGCGCGGGAAGTAGGTGTAGACCTTCTCCAGCGTGGCCGCCGTGCCGCCCTTGCCGTCGCGCCGCGTGTAGGCGCCGGTGAGCAGGTTCTCCTCGATCGTCAGGTGCGCGAAGCAGTGGCGCCCTTCCATGACCTGGATGACGCCGCGCTCGACCATCTGCGCCGGCGTCAGCTTCTCGATGCGCTCGCCGCGGTACTCGATCGAGCCCTTGGTCACCTCGCCGCGCTCGCCGGCGAGCAGGTTGCTCACCGCGCGCAGCGTCGTCGTCTTGCCCGCGCCGTTGCCGCCGAGCAGCGCCACCACGCCCCCCTCGGGCACCTTCAGGCTCACGCCCTTCAGCACGAGGATGACGTGGTTGTAGATGACCTCGATGCCGTTGACGTTGAGGAGGATGTTGCTCATCGCGCGTGCTTGGATCTGGCACAACCGGGCTGGCGGCCGCCGCGGATCCGGCTCTGCCGGTCCGCTGGCGGCGCCCCCTCGAGGGGGCGGGCGGCGCCAGCCGCCTTCGGGGGTGGGCTCAGCTCTGGCAGTCCGCCGGCGTGCGCCGGTCGATCTTCTTCTCGGTGGCGTACTTGTCGGCGGCGGCCTTGATCATCGGCTTGATCACCGACTGGTCGGCCTGGATCCAGTCGGAGCTGAAGTTCCACTTGCTGCCGTCCCACGTGTGGATGCGCGCGTAGACCTCGCCGCGGTGGTCGGCGCAGCTGGTGCTGACGGGCCGCAGCACGCCCTTGAAGCCGAGCGCGTCGAGCTTGGCCTGGTCGAGCGCCAGGTTCTCCAGGCCCCAGCGCACCTGCTCGCCGGTCATGACCTTGCCCTTGCCGAAGCGGTCCTGCGCGCGGCGCACGCCTTCCACCGACAGCATCGCGGCCTTCAGCCCGCGCATGTACAGCACCTGGCCGACCTCTTCCTTCGGGCCCGTGCCCTGGCCCTTGGCGTGCACCTTCTCGAGCACTTCCTTCACGACGGCCGAGTTCGGCTCGGCGCCATGCTGCAGCGCCAGGCCGTTGTAGCCCTTCGCGCCGTCGCCCACGTCCTTGACGTCGGGCTCGGCGGCGGCCCACCACACGCCGTACATCTTCTCGCGCGGGTAGCCGGTGGCCACCGCCTCCTTCACCGCGGTGCTGTTCATCACGCCCCAGCCCCACAGGAAGACGTAGTCGGGCCGCGTCTGGCGGATCTGCAGCCAGGTGGCCTTCTGCTCGACACCCGGATGCGCCACCGGCAGCAGCTGCAGCTCGTAGCCGTGCATCGCGGCGCGGTTCTGCAAGAGGGCGATCGGCTCCTTGCCGTAGGGGCTGTCGTGGTAGACGAGGGCGATCTTCTTGCCCCTGAGCTTGTCGAAGCCGCCTTCCTTCTTCGCGATGTGCTGCACCAGGATGTCGGCGGCATCCCAGTAGGTGCCGGTGAGCGGGAAGTTCCACTTGAACACCATGCCGTCGGTGCTCTCGCTGCGGCCATAGCCGGCGGTGATGAGCGGAATCTTGTCGGTGGGCACTTTCTCGGTCAGCGCGAAGGTGATGCCCGTGGACAGCGGGTGGATCACCGACGCGCCGCCGTGCTTGCCCTTCAGGCGCTCGTAGCACTCGACGCCGCGGTCGGTGGCGTAGCCGGTCTCGCACTCCTCCCAGATCACCTTCACGCCGTTGATGCCGCCGCGCGCGTTGGTGAGCTTGAGGTAGTCGATGTAGCCGTTGGCGAACGGCACGCCGTTGGGCGCGTAGGCGCCGGTGCGGTACACGAGCGCGGGGAAGAACTGCTCCTTGGCCTGCGCCCAGGCGCTGCTCACGCCGGCGGCCACCAGGGCGGCACTCACGGCCGTCAATCGGGCAAGGGTTCGAAACTTCATGTCTGCCTCCGAGGGTGGTTGTGCACGCAGGTCGTGCGGTGTGGGAGAACGTGTGCTCGTTAGACCGGCTGGCGGGGCTCGCGGCGTCGGGGTTTACGCGAAGGGAGCGTGCCTCAGTGCGGGAACGGCCACAGCCGCATCTTCTCGCGGCCGATGGACCACAGCCGCGCCAGCCCGTGCGGCTCGACGACGAGGAAGAAGACGATCAGGGCGCCGAAGAGCATGAACTCGGTGTGCGAGACGGCCGCGGTGCTGATCGTCACGCCGACGAGCGAGCCGAGCGCCGGCAGCACCTGGTTGAGGAAGATCGGCAGCGCGACGATGAAGGCGGCGCCGAAGAAGCTGCCCATGATCGAGCCGAGCCCGCCGATGATGATCATGAACAGCAGCTGGAACGAGCGGTCGATCGAGAACGCCGCCGGCTCCCACGAACCGAGGTAGATGAATCCCCACAGCCCGCCGGCCACCCCGACGATGAAGCTGGACACCGCGAACGCGGTGAGCTTGGCATAGACGGGGCGGATGCCGATCACGGCCGCGGCCACGTCCATGTCGCGGATGGCCATCCACTCGCGGCCGATGTGGCTGCGCACCAGGTTCTTGGCGATCAGCGCGAAGGCGATCACCACGCCCAGGCAGAACAGGTACTTCTGCTGCGGCGTCTCGACCGGCAGGCCCAGGAAGTCGAGGTTGGCCACCGACACCGAGCCCGAGGTGGAGTTGTTCGTGAACCACTTGATGCGCAGGAACGCCCAGTCCCAGAAGAACTGCGCCGCGAGCGTGGCCACCGCGAGGTACAGCCCCTTGATGCGCAGGCTCGGGATGCCGAACAGCACGCCGGCGAGCATGGCGAAGAAGCCGCCGGCCAGCAGCGCCACGATCATCGGCACGCCTTCGATGCGCACGAACAGGTTGTAGGCGGCATAGGCGCCCACGGCCATGAAGGCACCGGTACCGAGCGAGATCTGGCCGCAGTAGCCCACGAGGATGTTCAGGCCGAGCGCCGCGAGCGAGAGGATGAGGAAGGGGATCAGGATCGCCTGGAACAGGTAGTCGTCCTGCACCAGCAGCGGCACGCCGACGACGGCGAAGGCCAGCAGCAGCGCGATGCCGATGCGGTCCTGCAGGATCGGGAAGACCTGCTGGTCGCTCGTGTAGCTGATCTTGAACTGGCCGTTCTCGCGGTACAGCATGTTCAAACCCGGTCGATGATCTTCTCGCCGAAGAGGCCCTGGGGCCGCACGAGGAGCACGAACAGCACGAGCACGTAGCCGAACCAGATCTCGATGCCGCCGCCGATCTGGCTGCCGATGTAGACCTCGGACAGCTTCTCGCCGACGCCGATGATGAGCCCGCCGATGATGGCCCCGGGCACGCTCGTGAGGCCGCCGAGGATGACCACCGGCAGCGCCTTCAGCGCCACGAGGCTCAGCGAGAACTGCACGCCGAGCTTGCTGCCCCAGATGATGCCGGCCACCAGCGCCACGAAGCCGGCGACGCTCCAGACGATGACCCAGATGCGGTTGAGCGGGATGCCGATCGACTGCGCCGCCTGGTGGTCGTCGGCCACGGCGCGCAGCGCCCGGCCGGTGCCCGTGTACTGGAAGAACAGCGTCAGCACGATGACCAGCGCCGCGGCGATGACGGCGGCGTACAGGTCTTCCTTGTTCACCAGCACGCCGCCCTGGAAGGTCTGCTCCAGCAGGAACAACGGGTCCTTCGGCAGGCCGATGTCGATCTTGTAGATGTCGCTGCCGAACAGCGTCTGCCCGAAGCCGTCCATGAAGTAGGTGATGCCGAGCGTGGCCATCAGCAGCGTGATGCCCTCCTGGTTCACCAGCTTGCCGAGCACGAGCTTCTCGACCAGCCAGGCCACCGCCACCATCAGCAGCAGCGCGCCGACGAAGGCGAGCACGTTGCCGAGCCACTTGCTCTCGAAGCCGAGCCAGGCCGGGAACCACTCCGAGAAGCGTGCCATCGCCAGCGCCGCGAACAGCACCATCGCGCCCTGCGCGAAGTTGAACACGCCGCTGGCCTTGAAGATGAGCACGAAGCCCAGCGCCACCAGCGAGTACAGCATGCCCGTCATCAGGCCGCCGATCAGCGTCTCGAGGAAGAAGCCCATGTCAGTGGCGTCCGGCCGCTCCGAAGCCACTGACGGCCCCCTCGGGGGGCAGCGAGCGAAGCGAGCGTGGGGGTCGTTTCATTTCAGTGCGAGGTGCCGAGGTAGGCGCTGATGACCTCGGGGTTGGCGCGCACCTCGGCCGGCGTGCCGTCGCCGATCTTGCGGCCGTAGTCGAGCACGACGACGCGGTCGGAGATGTCCATCACCACGCCCATGTCGTGCTCGATCAGCACGATGGTCGTGCCGTACTCGTCGTTGACGTCGAGGATGAAGCGGCTCATGTCCTGCTTCTCCTCGACGTTCATGCCGGCCATGGGTTCGTCGAGCAGCAGCACCTGCGGCTGCATGGCCAGCGCGCGGCCGAGGTCCACGCGCTTCTGCAGCCCGTAGGGCAGGCGGCCCACGGGCACCTTGCGGTAGGCCTGGATCTCGAGGAAGTCGATGATGCGCTCGACGAACTCGCGGTGCGCCACCTCCTCGCGCTCGGCACCGCTGAACCACGGGTTGCGCAGCGCCTGGCTGATGATGCTGCTGCGCATCTTCAGGTTGCGCCCGCTCATGATGTTGTCGAGCACGCTCATGCCCTTGAACAGCGCCAGGCTCTGGAAGGTGCGCGCGATGCCCATCTCGGCCACCTGGCGGCTGTTCATGTGCTGGAAGCTCTGCCCGCGGAAGGTGATGGTGCCCTGCTGCGGCGTGTACACGCCGTTGATGCAGTTGAGCATGCTGCTCTTGCCTGCGCCGTTCGGGCCGATGATGGCGCGCACCTCGTGCTCGCGCACGTCGAAGCTGATGTCGGTGAGCGCCTTCACGCCGCCGAAGGCGAGCGAGATGTTCTTCACCTCGAGCACGACGTCGCCGGCGCCGCGCCGGCGGCTGCCGGCGGGGTCCGCGCCGGCGGCGGGTGCGGCGGGGGCCGCCGGCGGCGCGATGGCCACGGCCTCGGTGGGGGCGTTCATGCCGCCTTCCTCGTGACGGCGGGGAACACCCTGGCGTCGACGATCTTCAGCGTCGCCGCGACGCTGCCGCTGCGGCCGTCCTCGAACCTCACCGCCGTCTCGATGAACTGCTCGCTCTTGCCGCCGTACATCGCGTCCACCAGCACCTGGTACTTCTCGCCGATGGCACCGCGGCGCACCTTGCTCGTTCGCGTGAGCTCGCCGTCGTCGGCCTCGAGCTGCTTGTGCAGCACGAGGAAACGCGTGATCTGGCTGCCGGCCAGCCGTTCGTCGTTCGCGAGGTCGGCGTTGACCTTCTCGACGCAGTCCTTCACCAGCTCCAGCACCTCGGGCTTGGCGGCCAGGTCGGTATAGCCGGCGTAGGGCAGGTTGCGCCGCTCGGCCCAGTTGCCCACCGCCTCCATGTCGATGTTGACGAAGGCGCACACGCGCTCGCGCTTGTCGCCGAAGGCCACCGCCTCCTTGATGAACGGGAAGAACTTCAGCTTGTTCTCCACGTACTTGGGGGCGAACATCGCGCCGTCGTTCGGGCCGCCGACGAGCCGGCCGACGTCCTTGGCGCGGTCGATGATCTTCAGGTGCCCGTGCGCGTCGAGGAAGCCGGCGTCGCCGGTGTGGTACCAGCCGTCGGGCGTCAGCACCTCGGCCGTGGCGGCCGGGTTCTTGTAGTACCCCTTCAGCAGGCCGGCGCTCTTCACGAGGATCTCGCCGCTCTCGGCGACCTTGATCTCGACACCCTCGATCGGCACGCCCACCGTGTCGGCCCGCACCTCGTGGTCGGGCTGCAGGCAGACGAACACAGCGGTCTCGGTGCTGCCGTACAGCTGCTTGAGGTTCACGCCGATCGAGCGGTAGAAGGTGAAGAGGTCCGGGCCGATCGCCTCGCCGGCGGTGTAGGCCAGGCGCACGCGGCTGAAGCCCAGCGTGTTGCGCAGCGGCCCGTAGACGAACAGGTTGCCGAGCGCGTAGGCGAGCTTGTCCATCGTGCCGACCGGCTTGCCGTCCATCAGCGCCGGGCCGACGCGCCGCGCCACCGCCATCGCGCGCTCGTACATCCAGCGCTTCAGGCGCGAGGCGTCCTCCATGCGGATCGTCACGCTGGTCAGCAGGCCCTCGAACACGCGCGGCGGCGCGAAGTAGTACGTCGGGCCGATCTCCTTCAGGTCGATGGCCACCGTGGACGAGCTCTCGGGGCAGTTGACGACGTAGCCGCAGGCGAGCCACTGCGCGTAGCTGAAGATGTTCTGGCCGATCCATGCCGGCGGGAGGTAGGCCAGCACCTCCTCGCGTTCGGTCAGCTTGTCGAAGCGGGCCCCGGCCGCGGCGCGGTCGAGCAGCGTGGCGTGCGTGTGCACCACGCCCTTCGGGTTGCCGGTCGTGCCGCTGGTGAAGAACATCGCCGCCACGTCTTCGGGCCTGGCCGCGGCGACCTCGCGTTCGAAGAACCCGGCGTGCGCCGCGTCCCAGGCGCGGCCGCCGTCGATCAGCGTGTCGAGCGGCGCGAGCCCGGGCTCGTCGTAGTTGCGCAAGCCGCGCGGGTCGTCGTACCAGATGCGGGAGAGAGGCTGCCCCTGCCCGGCAAGCAGCGCGCGCACCTCGAGCATCTTGTCGACCTGCTCCTGGTCCTCGACGATGGACATGCGCACCTCGGCGTTGCGCATCGGGAACACGTACTCGGTGGCGGCCGCGTCCTGGTACAGCGGCACCGGCACGCCGCCGAGCGACTGCACGGCCAGCATCGAGGCGTAGAGGCGCGGACGGTTCTCGCCGACCACCACCACGTGTTCTCCGCGCACGAGGCCGGCTTCGGCCAGGCCGCAGGCGATGGCGCGCACCTCGGCGGCCAACGCTTCCCAGGTCGTCGTCTGCCAGATGCCGAAGACCTTCTCGCGCAGCGCCGCAGCCTGCGGGCGCTTGGCCGCGTGCTCCAGCATCAGGCGCGGAAAGGTCGTTTGCACGAGGGTCTCCTGAGGGCCGGCTGCGGGGCAGGGATCGCGCTGCGCGGGGTGGCCGCCGCGCGCTTTCCTGCCCGCAGTCTCGTGGGCCCGATTGTCGGAGCGACTTTGACGCCAAGTTGTCGGGCGGCCGACAATCCGCGGGTTCACACTGACAGGCATTCCCCTGATGAGCGCCATCGTGACGCCCCCGGCGCCCAGCCAGGGCAGCCTGCCGGCGCGCTCGCGCCGGGCCAACGAGGCCGAGCTCGCCGGCATCCCGTGGCTGCGCCACATCGACGCCGCCGACCTGCCCCGGGTGCTCGGCGACCTGCGCGTCGTCACCATCCAGGCCGGCGAGCTGGTGTGTCGCGTCGGACGGCCGGTGACCTACTGGTTCGGCGTCGTCGACGGCCTGTTGAAGATGACCAACGACAGCGCCGTGGGCATGCCCGTCACGTTCACCGGCGTGCCGCCCGGCGGCTGGTTCGGCGAGGGCACCGTGCTCAAGCGCGAGCCGTACCGCTACAACGTGCAGGCCCTGCGGCGCAGCCTGGTCGCCGGGATCCATGCCGAGGTCTTCCACTGGCTGCTCGACCGCAGCATCGGCTTCAACCGCTTCGTGATGATGCAGCTGAACGAGCGCCTGGGGCAGTTCATCGCGGCGCGCGAGATCGACCGCCTCACCGACCCCGACGCGCGCGTGGCGCGCAGCCTGGCAGCGCTGTTCAACCCGGTGCTCTACCCGGGCGTGGGCGAGCTGCTGCGCATCACGCAGCAGGAGCTCGGCTACCTCGTGGGCCTGAGCCGGCAGCGCGTCAACGAGGCCCTGCGCTCGCTGCAGGCGGCCGGCGTCATCCGCGTCGAGTACGGCGGCGTGCGCGTGCTCGACCTGGAGGTGCTCAGGCGCTACGGCAGCAGCGCCTGAGCGGCCCTGGGGGCGGTGCGGGGCGCCAGCTGAGGGCGCTAAGGGGCCAGCACCGGGCCCGCTGGCGCCGTCGGGCGCTGGCCGGCCCAGTGCTGCGCGCACCACGCGGCGACGGTGGCGCGCCCGGCAGGGCCGAGGTGCAGGCCGAGCTTGCTGCGCCGCCACAGCACGTCGTCGGCCGACCGTGCCCACTCGGCGCCGTGCAGGTAGGCCAGCTCGCTCTCGAACAGCCCGGGCGCGACCTCGGCGCCGCGCGGGGCGGCCAGCACGCGCGTGGCGCGCGAGCCGTACGCGCGCGCCAGGCGCTGCAGCAGCGCCGGCGGCCAATCGGGATGTCGCGTCGCGAGCTGCTGGACGAAACGCCCGAGCACGCCGGCGTCGTGCCGGGGTGCGCCGACGGCCGCCGCGACGTCGCCGCCGGGCAGCACGGCGGTGCGGGTCCAGGCGCCGAGCCGCACCTGCAGCACCGCGCCGAGCTGGTCGGCGGCTTCCTCGGCCAGCTTGCGGTAGGTGGTGAGCTTGCCGCCCCAGACGTTGAGCAGCGGCGCCTTGCCGGCTGGCGCCTCCATCTCGAGCGAGTAGTCGCGCGTCACCGCCGAGGGGTCGCCCGCTTCGTCTTCCAGCAGCGGCCGCACACCGGCGTACGAGTGCACGACATCGGCCGGCGCGACCGGCCGCGCGAAGTAGCGGCTCGCCTGCGCGCACAGGTAGGCGATCTCGTCGGCGTCGGCGCGGGCGCCGTCGATCTCGCCCCGATGCTCGACGTCGGTCGTGCCGATGAGCGTGAAGTCGCCCTCGTAGGGAATGGCGAAGATGATGCGCTGGTCGGGGTTCTGGAAGATGTAGGCGAACTCGTGCTCGAACAGGCGCGGCACGACGACGTGGCTGCCCTTGACCAGCCGCAGCGCGCGCGCCGGCGCGGCACGCACGTGGTCGGCGAGGAACTGCGCCGCCCAGGGCCCGGTGGCATTGACGAGGGCGCGGGCCACCACCTCCTGCGTGCGCCCGTCGGCGTGCGCGAGCGTGGCGCGCCAGGCCGCGCCTTCGCGCCGGGCCTGCACGCAGGCGCAACGCGTCAGCACCGTGGCGCCGCGCTCGGCGGCGTCCAGCGCGTTCAGCACGACGAGGCGGGCGTCGTCCACCCAGCCGTCGGAGTAGACGAAGCCGCGCGTGAACTCGGGCTTCAGCGGCCCGCCGGCGGCGTGGCCGCGCAGCGCCACCGTCTGCGAGCCGGGCAGCAGCTCGCGCCGCGCCAGGTGGTCGTACAGGAAGAGGCCGATGCGGATCATCCACACCGGGCGCATCGCCGGGTCGTGCGGCATCACGAAGCGCAGGGGCCGCATGATGTGCGGCGCGCTTCTCAGAAGCACCTCGCGCTCGGCGAGCGCCTTTCGCACGAGCGTGAACTCGTAGTGCTCGAGGTAGCGCAGGCCGCCGTGGATCAGCTTCGTGCTCGCCGACGAGGTGTGCTGCGCGAGGTCCTCGCGCTCGGTGAGCACCACCGACAGCCCGCGCCCGGCAAGGTCGCGCGCGATGCCGGCGCCGTTGATGCCGCCGCCGACGACGAGCACGTCGCAGCGGGCCGGTGCCGCGGCGGCCCCGCTCTCGGGCGAACCTGCGTTCGACGACATGGACAGTCAGGCGCTTGGCTTGGCCGTGGAGGGCGCCGTGGTGCGCGAGACTGCGAACCG
>JAHCKS010000134.1 GCA_026125665.1 Rubrivivax sp. | reverse complement strand
CAGGCTGCGCCCGCGTACCTCGATGCGGTCGGGGGTGCTCCAGGCGATGTCGGAGCGGATCGGCTTGGTCTTGCGGGGCATTGGGGTGTCCTTTTTGCGCGGAAGGTCTAAGGGAAGGTCGGAACGAGAATTCAGCCTGTGAGTCCTGCGGCACGCAGCACCGCCCGGGCCCGCTCAACGACCGGCACGTCGATCATTTCGCCGTCCACCGCCACCGCGGCGCCTGCCGACGCTTCAAACGCAGCGCACACGCGCCGCGCCCAGGCGACGCGCTCGGGATCGGGTGAGAACACGCCCTTCACGACGGCAATCTGCTTGGGATGAATGCACAGCTTCGCGCCGAAGCCGAGTCGGCGCGAGCGCTCCGCGTCGGCGCGCAGCCGCGCGGCGTCGTCGATGGCGAGGCTCACACCGTCGACAGGTGCAGCGAGGCCACCCAGCCGCGACGCCAACACCACCTGCGCGCGGTAGGGCTGCAGCTCGGCCTCCCCGCCTTCGGGCGCGCAGTCGATGCCGAGGTCGACTGCCAGGTCGATGCTGCCGAAGGCCACCCGGACGACGCCGGGCACGCGGGCGATGGCGCGGACCTCCTCGACGCCGCGGGCCGACTCGATGATCGGCAGCAGGTCCTTGAACGCGGCCTCAAAGGCGCGGCAGACTGCATCGATGCCGTCGGCCTTGGGCAGCATCACGGCGGCGACGCCCGGATGCCGGCACAGCTCCAGATCGTCGTCGAACCACGGCGTGCCCGCCGCATTGACGCGAACGATCAGCGGCGCGGCTTCGTCCAGCGCATCGGACAGCGCGTCGCGGGCACTGCGCTTGGCGGCGGGCGCAACGGCGTCCTCGAGGTCGACGATCACTGCATCGGAGCCCGCGGCGCGGGCCTTGGCGTAACGCTCGGGCCGGTTGGCCGGAACGAACAGATAGGTACGCGGTTGCCGCGCCTGCGTCGCGTGATCGCTCATGTCGTTGCCGTTCCGGCGTTCTACACGCCGAGCAGACGGCCGATCCGCGGTGCGCGTTCGAGCGCCCACACGCTTTCGATCAGCGCACCCATCTCGGCTGGGTTTGCCGCAGCGCCATAGGCCGCGAGCCGGCGCGCCTTGTCCTCCAGCTCGGCCCGGGTCAGCGTGTTGCCGGGGTCACCCTTGGGCTCGTCGATGCGTGCATCCAGCGCTCGCCCGTCTCGGGTGCGCACATCCACCTTGCCGATCCAGCGTTGCGGGTAGGCGGTGTCGACCTCGGCGTCCAGCTGCATCGCGACACGGTCGCGGAAAGCCGCGACGCGGGGCGCGAGGAAGTGGCGGTCGAATTCATCGAGGCCCGCGTAGCCGAACTCGGCCACCAGGCCGAGCACGGTGCCCATCGAGAACTTCGCCTGGTGCACGGTCGCGGGCACCACCACGCGGCCGAGCACGTCGATCGCGCCCTGGTGGACGAGGGCCCTCACCTCCGCGATGTCGTCGGCGGCGAGTCGCTGCTCGCGCATCAACGCCAGCAGCGCGTCGGCGCTCGGGTGCGTGTGGCGGCACGAAGCGTGGTACTTGAACGAGGTCTCGGCGGTGGCCCAGCGCCGGCCCAGGCCGTCGGTCAATCGGCCGGGATCGGCATCGCTGGACATGCCCGCGGCCAGGCCCTGCTCGCCTTCCAGGATGCGCCGCGCCCCGGTGAAGCCCTCGCGGGCGAGCCAGGCCGAGGCCAGGCCGGCCGAAGCCGCGTGCGCGCAATGCAGTTGCTTGGAGTCGGCCGCGTCGCGCAGGAATTCCCACAAGCCCGCCGCCTGCGTTCCCGCGCTGCCGAAGGCGTGCAGCATCGCTTCGGCGTCGAGCCCGAGCAGCCGCCCGGTCGCCGCGGCAGCGGCCAGCGTGCCGGCCGTCGCGGTGGTGTGGAAGATGCGGTAGTGCGAGCGGCCCAGGAACTCGCCCACGCGGATACCGACCTCGTAGCCCGCGACCACGGCGGCGAGGAACTCGCGCCCGCTGGCCCCCGTGGCCTGGGCCGTGGCCAGTGCGGCCGGGAAGACGACCGCGGCCGGATGGAAGACCGAGCCGTTGTGCACGTCGTCCTGCTCGACGACATGCGAGGCCGCGGCGTTGACCATCGCGGCGAAGTGCGGCGAGGTCGTGCGGCGCGAGATCAGCACTTCGGCGCCACCGTCTTCCACGCGGACGGACGGCCCCATCGCCTGCGCATAGCGCTCGATCGCCTGCACGGCCCGGGCGCTCTTGCCCGCCAGCGTCGAGCCCAGCCAGTCGAGGAACAGGTCCTCGGTGCGGCGAAGCACGGGCGCCGGGATGTCCTGCAAGCGCAGCTGCGCGGCAAACGCGGCCAGGACGGCCGAGGGATGGTCGTTCACGCTCGTTCTCCGCTGGTGTCCATGCGGCTTCAGACCGCCCGCTCGGCACGCAGCCGCGCGATCGCGTCGGCCGCGTGCCCGAGTTCGGTGAGGATGGCATCGGTGTGCTCGCCCAGCGCCGGCACCGGCCCCATCGGCGGCGGATCCTCACCGGCCAGGTAGTGCGGCGGAAACAGGGCGGGTACCGGGCCGCCGGGCGTGCCGATTTCGGTCCAGCGTGCGCGGGCCTGCAGCTGTGCGTGCTGCCAGAGATCGGCCATCTCGTTCAAGCGGCCGGAGGCGATCTGGGCTTCGTCCAGGCGCTCGACCAGCTGCTCGCCTGTCAGCCCGGCGCAGACCGACTCGATGATCCCGCGCAGCACCTCGCGCTCGGCGAGGCGCTTCGCGTTGCCCTTGTACTGCGCGGCGAGCTCCGGCCGGCGCAGCACCTTGTCGCAGAACGTGGCCCATTCGCGGTCGTGCTGCACCGCCAGCACGACCTTGCGGCCGTCGCCGCACGTGACCGGGCCGTAAGGATAGATCGCCGCGTGGGAAGCGCCGGCACGCGCGGGCGGCGGCTGGCCGTCCAGCGTGTAGTACAGCGGAAAGCCCATCCACTCCGACATCGCCTCGAGCATCGAGATCTCGAGCCGCTTGCCGTGCCCGGTGCGCCCGCGCTCGAGCAGCGCGGCCAGCACGCTGCTGTAGGCGTACATGCCGGCGGCGATGTCCGCGATCGACAGGCCCGACTTCGAGGGCTGCTCCGGCGTGCCTGTCACCGACACGAAGCCCGACTCGCTCTGGATCAGCAGGTCATAGGCCTTCTTGTCGGTGAACGGCCCGCCATCGCCGTAGCCCGAGATGTCGCAGACCACGAGCTTGGGGTTGCGCGGCGCAAGGCTCGCGTGGTCCAGGCCCATGCGCGCCGCCGCACCCGGCGCCAGGTTCTGCACCAGCACGTCGGCGCGCTCCACCAGCTCCTGCAGCACCGCCCGCGCACCGGCATGCTTGAGGTCGAGCGTGAGGCTTTCCTTGCCGCGGTTGCACCACACGAAGTGCGAGGCCGAGCCGCGCGCGCGTGTGTCGTAGGCGCGCGCGAAGTCGCCCTCGCCCGGACGCTCGACCTTGATCACGCGCGCGCCCAGGTCGGCGAGCTGGCGGGTGCAGAACGGGGCGGCGATGGCGTGCTCGAGCGTGACGACGAGCATGCCTTGGAGCGGACGCATGGCGGGCGGTTTCTGGACGAACCTAGAACGAACGCGGCAGGCCGAGCACATGCTCGGCCACGTACGACAGGATCAGGTTGGTCGAGATCGGCGCCACCTGGTACAGGCGGGTCTCGCGGAACTTGCGCTCCACGTCGTATTCGCAGGCGAAGCCGAAGCCGCCGTGGGTCTGGATCGCCACGTTGGCCGCCTCGAACGAGGCCTTGGCCGCCAGGTACTTGGCCATGTTGGCCTCGGCGCCGCAGGGCTCCTTGGCATCGAACAGCTCGCAGGCGCGCCAGCGCATCAGGTCGGCGGCCTCGGTCTCGATGTGGCTCTCGGCGATCGGGAACTGCACGCCCTGGTTCTGGCCGATCGGCCGGTCGAAGACGCGCCGCTCGCTCGCATAGGCGGCGCTGCGGGCGACGAACCAGCGGGCATCGCCGATGCACTCCGCCGCGATCAGCGTGCGCTCGGCGTTGAGGCCGTCGAGGATGTACTTGAAGCCCCTGCCCTCCTCGCCGATGAGGTTCTCAGCCGGGATCTCCAGGTTCTCGAAGAACAGCTCGTTGGTCTCGTGGTTGACCATGTTGCGGATCGGCCGCACGGTCATGCCCTTGCCGATGGCCTCATGCAGATCGACGATGAAGATCGACATGCCTTCGGACTTGCGCTTGACCTCGGCCAGCGGCGTGGTGCGCGCCAGCAGGATCATCAGGTCGCTGTGCTGCACGCGCGAGATCCACACCTTCTGCCCGTTGACGACGTAGCGGTCGCCCCTGCGCAGCGCCGTCGTCTTGAGCTGGGTCGTGTCGGTGCCGGTGGTCGGCTCGGTGACGCCCATGCTTTGCAGCCGCAGCTCGCCGCTGGCGATGCCGCTCAGGTAGCGGCGCTTCTGCTCCGCCGAGCCGTGGCGCAGCAGCGTGCCCATGTTGTACATCTGGCCGTGGCAGGCGCCGGCGTTGCCGCCGCAGCGGTTCACTTCCTCCATCACCACCGAGGCTTCGGCCAGGCCGAGGCCGGCGCCGCCGTACTCCTCGGGGATCATCACCGCCAGCCAGCCGGCCTCGGTGAGCGCATCGACGAACTCCGCGGGGTAGCCGCGCGCGTCGTCCACCTTGCGGAAATACTCGTCGGGAAAGCGCTTGAACAGATCGCGCAGCGCGGCGCGAAGTTCGGGATGGCGTTCGCTGGAGACGGACATGGGGCAACGAGCCTATCGAGGCGCAGTGAAGCGGAAGTCAGAACGGACATCCGGCCCGGCGGGCCGGGTGCCGCCTACAGTGCCGCGACGAGCTCCGGGACCGCCGTGAAGAGATCGCCCACGAGGCCGTAGTCGGCCACCTGGAAGATCGGCGCCTCGGCATCCTTGTTGATCGCGACGATGACCTTGCTGTCCTTCATGCCGGCCAGATGTTGGATGGCACCCGAGATGCCCACGGCCACGTAGAGCTGCGGCGCGACGATCTTGCCGGTCTGACCGACCTGGTAGTCGTTGGGCGCGTAGCCCGCGTCGACGGCCGCGCGCGAGGCGCCCAGCGCCGCGCCCAGCTTGTCGGCCAGCGGCTCGAGCACGGCGTGGAACTTGTCCGCCGCGCCGAGGCCGCGCCCGCCCGAAACGATGATCGACGCCGCCGTCAGCTCGGGTCGCTCGAGCTTGACGACCTCGCGGCCGAGCAGTTCGCACAGGGCGAGGTCGGCGCCCGCCGCCACCGGCTGCACCGTGGCGCTGCCGCCGCTGGCCGCGGCCGGGTCGAACGCCGTGGTGCGCACGCTGAGCACCTTGATCTTGTCGGCCGACTTCACGCGCGCCATCGCGTTGCCGGCGTAGAACGGCCGCACGAAGGTGTCCGGCGCCTCGACGGCGGTCACGTCGGAGATCTGCGAACTGTCGAGCAGGGCCGCCGCGCGCGGCAGCACGTTCTTGCCGAACGGCGTCGCCGGCGCCAGCAGGTGAGTGCAGGCGGCATCGGCCTGCACGCAGGCAACGACCACCGCCGCCAGGTTCTCGGCCGACTGCGCGGCCAGATGGGCCGCATCGGCCACCAGCACCTTGGCCACGCCGGCCACCGCGGCGGCGGCCGAAGCCGCGGCGGCGCAGCCACTGCCGGCCACCAGCACGTGGATGTCGCCGCCAATCCTGGCGGCCGCGGCGACGGTGTTCAGGGTCGACGGCTTGAGCGCGGCGCCGTCGTGTTCCGCAATGATGAGGATCGTCATGTCAGAGCACCTTCGCTTCTTCCTTGAGCCGCTTGACGAGATCGGCCACGTCGGCCACCTTGATGCCCGCCTTGCGCGCGGCGGGCTCGTCCACGCGCAGCGTCGTCGTGCGCGGGGCGAGGTCGAGGCCGAGCTCGCCCGCCTTCAGCACCTCGAGCGGCTTCTTCTTCGCCTTCATGATGTTGGGCAGCGTGATGAAGCGCGGCTCGTTCAGGCGCAGGTCGGTGGTCACGGCCACCGGCAGCTTGAGCTTCAAGTTCTCCAGGCCGCCGTCGATCTCTCGGGTCACCAGCGCGGCGTCGCCCTCGACCTTGACCTTGGACACGAAGGTGGCCTGACCCCAGCCCATCAGGCCCGCAAACATCTGGCCGGCCTGCCCGGCGTCGTCGTCGATCGCCTGCTTGCCGAAGATCGCCATCTGCACGCCTTCCTTCGCGGCGACATGCTTCATCAGCTTGGCCACGGCCAGCGGCTCGAGCACGGCGTCGGTCTCGACCAGCACGCCGCGGTCAGCGCCGATCGCCATCGCGCTGCGCAGGGTCTCCTGGCAGCCGGCGGGGCCGCACGAGACGGCGATGATCTCGGTGGCGACGCCGGCTTCCTTCAGGCGCACCGCCTCTTCACAGGCGATCTCGTCGAATGGGTTCATCGACAGCTTCTGGCCGGCGAGGTCGACCCCCGAGCCATCGGATTTCACGCGGGCCTTGACGTTGTAGTCGAGCACCCGCTTCACAGCGACCAGGATCTTCACTTCAGGTTTTCTCCATCGAGGGAAAGGATAGAAAAGGCGCCCACCTCGCCGGCGGAATGCGGCCCCGCCGCGGCGGTGGCGAACGCGGCGCGCTCGCCCAGGTGCTCGTGCAGGCGAGGGAAAAGCAATTCGTACATGCGCAGCCCGAGGGCATCGACATCGAGCCGGCTGTCGCGGCGGTACCACTGGCCGGTCCAGTTCAACGCCCCCAGTGCGGCCTGGCGCACCAGCACCACGTCGCGGTGCACGAAACCCTGCGCGGCGGCGGCACCGAGCACGCCGTCCCACAGATCCTCGTAGCCGTTGCGCCAGGCCAGCACGCGCTTCATGGCCGGTGCCGACAGGCTGCGCCACTCGTAGACGAGCACCATCAGCGCGTCCAGGTGCGGTCCGAGCAGCACGCCCAGGTGGCAGCGCACCATCGCCAGCAGCTTCTCAGGCATGCGCTGCTCGCGCTCGAGCCCGGCGCGCACGCGGTCGAACGCGTTGCGAATGCCCTCTTCCATCACGGCGACGAGGATTTCTTCCTTCGAGTTGAAGTGATAGAAGAGCGAGCCCGAGGTCATCGACACCGCTTCGGCGATCTGGCGCACCGACGTGCGCTCGTAGCCCGCGTGACGGAACAGGCGTGCGGCCGCCTGCAGAATCTCGCGCCGCCGATGACTGTCTGATTTCTCCGCCATGGCGTACACTGTATCAGCTAACAAGCGTTAGGTCGATAGTACAGCAGCCATGGGCATCATCGAATCCAGCATCGACACGCAGTCGGATCGGTTCCGCCAACATCGCGCCGAGATGCAGGCGCTCCTCGACAGTTTCCGTGGCCTCGAAGCGCGCGTGCGCGATGCATCGAATGCGCTGGAGTCGCGCTTTCGCGCGCGCCGGCAGCTGCTCCCGCGGGAGCGCGTGTCGCTGCTGCTGGATCGCGGCTCGCCCTGGCTGGAGCTGTCCACGCTGGCCGGCCTGCGCCTGCACGACGACGACGGCGAGAAGAACGTGCTGGGCGGCGCGCTGATCACCGGCATCGGCATCGTCGCCGGCATCCGCTGCATGGTCATCGCCTCCGACAGCGCGATCAAGGGCGGCACCATCACCCCGATGGGGCTGCGCAAGAGCCTGCGCGCCGAGGCGATCGCGCTGGAGAACCGGCTGCCGATCGTGCGGCTGGTCGAATCCGGCGGCGCCAACCTCATGCACGTGGGCGAGGTGTTCATCGAGGGCGGGCGCGGCTTCGCCAACCAGGCGCGCCTGTCGGCTGCGGGCATCCCGCAGGTCACGGTGATGCACGGTCATTCGACCGCCGGCGGGGCCTACCTGCCCGGCATGTCCGACTACGTGATCATGGTGCGCGGCCGCGGCAAGGCCTTCCTTGCCGGGCCGCCGCTGCTGAAGGCCGCCACCGGCGAGATCGCCGGCGACGAGGAACTCGGAGGCGCCGAGATGCACACGCGCGTCTCCGGCGTGGCCGAGTACCTTGCCGAGGACGATGCCGACGGCATCCGCATCGCGCGCGACCTGCTGGCCAGGCTGCCCTGGAACGAGCGGCCCGGCGGCGGCAGCGGCCGGCGTTGGCTGCCGCCGCGCTGTTCCGCCGAAGAGATCCTCGGCCTCGTGCCGCCCGACTACCGCCAGCCCTACGACGTGCGCGAGTTGCTCGCGCGGCTGATCGACGACTCCGACTTCCTCGACTTCAAGCCCGAGTATGGCGCCGCGACCGTGTGCGGCCACGGCGCGATCGAGGGCCAGCCCTGCGGCTTCATCGGCAACAACGCCCCGATCGACCCGCAGGGCGCGAACAAGGCCACCCAGTTCATGCAGCTGTGCGAGCAGTCGGGCACGCCGCTGGTCTACCTGCAGAACACCACCGGCTTCATGGTCGGCAAGGAAGTGGAGCAGGCCGGCATGATCAAGCACGGCGCGAAGATGATCCAGGCCGTCACCAACTGCAAGGTGCCGCGCATCACGCTGATGATCGGCGCCTCGTTCGGCGCGGGCAACTACGGCATGTGCGGGCGCGCCTACGACCCGCAGTTCCTGTTCGCGTGGCCGAACGCGCGCGTCGCGGTGATGGGCGGCGAGCAGGCGGCGATGGTCATGCGCATCGTCACCGAGGAGAAGACGGCGCGCAGCGGCAAGCCCGTGCCCGAGGCGGCCTTGACGGCGATGCGCGAAGAGATCCTGAAACGCTTCGACATGGAGTCCCATTCGCTGTTCGCCACCGCGCGGCTGTGGGACGACGGCATCATCGACCCGCGCGACACGCGCGCCGTGCTGGCGCTGGCGCTGGCGGTCTGCCGCGAAGGCCGCGCGCGCACCGTGCGGCCCAACAGCTTCGGCGTGGCGCGGATATGAGGGCGGTTGCGATGCGAACCTCCTTCCACAAGATCCTCGTCGCCAATCGCGGCGAGATCGCCTGCCGCGTGTTCCGCACCGCCCGCGCGCAGGGCTATCGAACGGTGGCCGTCTACAGCGAGGCCGACGCCGGTGCCTTGCATGTGCGGCAGGCCGACGAGGCGTTGTGCATCGGCCCGCCGCCGGTGCGCGAGAGCTACCTGAACGTCGAGGCGGTGTTGCGCGCCGCCGCCGCCAGCGGCGCCGATGCCATCCATCCCGGCTACGGCTTCCTGTCGGAGAACGCCGTCTTCGCGCACGCGGTGCAGGAGGCGGGGCTGGTCTTCATCGGCCCCGACCCGCACGCCATCGAGCAGATGGGCAACAAGGCCGCCGCCAAGCGGCTGATGCTCGCCGCTGGCGTTCCCTGCGTGCCGGGCTACCAGGGCAGCGACCAGTCGGACGCCACCCTGCTGCGGCAGGCACGCGAGATCGGCGCTCCGGTGATGGTGAAGGCGGCAGCCGGCGGCGGCGGCCGCGGCATGCGGCTGGTGCACGACCTCGACGACCTGCCCGACGCGCTGGCGCGCGCGCGCTCGGAAGCGGCCAATGCCTTCGGCTCCGACGAGCTGATCCTGGAGCGCGCGGTGATCGAGCCGCGGCACGTCGAGGTGCAGGTCTTCGGCGACCGCCACGGCCACGTCATCCACCTCGGCGAGCGCGACTGCTCCGTGCAGCGCCGGCACCAGAAGGTGTTCGAGGAAGCGCCTTCGCCGGCCGTCGATGCCGCCCTGCGCGCGCGCATGGGCGCGGCGGCGGTCACCGCGGCGCGGGCCGTGGACTATGTCGGCGCCGGCACAGTGGAGTTCCTGCTCGACCGCGAAGGCCGCTTCTACTTCCTCGAGATGAACACGCGGCTCCAGGTGGAGCACCCGGTCACCGAGTGCGTCACCGGGCTCGACCTGGTGGCCTGGCAGCTCGCGGTGGCGCGCGGCGAGCCGCTGCCGCTGGCGCAGGAGGACGTGCGCCTGGCCGGGCACGCGATCGAGGTGCGGCTGTACGCCGAGGACCCTGCCGCGGATTTCCTGCCGCAGAGCGGCGCGGTGGCGCTGTGGCGGCCGCCCGCCGGCGCCGGCATCCGCGTCGACCACGGCATCGCCCCAGCGCAGGCGATCAGCCCGTTCTACGACCCGATGATCGCCAAGATCATCGCCCAAGGCGCCACCCGCGACGAGGCGCGGCGCCGGCTTGCCGGCGCCCTGGCCGACACGCGCGTGCTCGGCCTGCCGACGAACCTGGGCTTCCTCGCCGACGCCACGGTGCATCCCGAATTCGCCGCGGGCGAGGCGACCACCGCCTTCATCACCCGCCACTTCGGGCCGGAGCGGCTGCGCCCGGCCGCGCCCGACAGCCGCACGCTCGCGGTGGCCGCGGCGCTCTGGTTCGACGCCACGTCGTTCCACGGCCCGCAGGCCGGCTTCCGCTCCAACGGGCCGGCGCGCTGGCCGCTCGTGCTCGGCGTGGGCGGCGCGCGGCAGGCCCTGCACGTCACCATCGCCGGCCGCGGCCGGCTGCGCGTCGAGTGCCCCGACGGCGCGGTGCACGCCGTCGACCTGCTCGAAGCTGCCGGGCCCGCGAGGCGCCTGGCCCTCGACGGGCTGCATGCCGATGCCGACGCGGTGTTCGCCGAGGGCCGGCTGCACCTGGCATGGCAGGGCGCGGCTTACGACTTCGACGACCTCACCTACGCGCCGCCGTTGCGCGCCGACGCCGCCGGCGACTCTGCCGTGCGCGCGCCGATGAACGGGCGGCTGCTGGCGCTGCTGGTCGCGGTGGGCGAGCGCGTCGCCAAGGGGCAGCGCGTCGCCGTGCTCGAGGCGATGAAGATGGAGCACCAGCTGCTCGCCCGCCGCGACGGCATCGTCGAGCGCCTCGGCGCCGCGGTCGGCGAGCAGGTCGCCACACGCGCGATGCTCGTCAAGCTCGCCGACGAGGCCGCCGCGGCTTGACACCTTGCAGACATCCCCGGACCCGACCCATCAGCGCCCATGAGCACATCCAGTCCCTTCTACAGCGCCGAGCACGCCGCGTTCCGCGATTCGATGCGGCGCTTCGTCGCCCGCGAGGTCACCCCGCATGTCGAGCAGTGGGAAGCCGACGGCGCCTTCCCGCGCGAGCTCTACGCGAAAGCGGCCGAAATCGGCCTGCTCGGCCTGGGCTTTCCGGCCGAACTCGGCGGCAACGACGGTGACCTGTTCATGACCATCGTCGCCAGCCAGGAGCTGGCGCGCTGCGGCGCCGGCGGCGTGCTCGCGAGCCTGATGTCGCACACCATCGGCTGCCCGCCGATCGTGCACGCAGGCTCCGAGACGCTCCAGCGCAAGGTGCTGCCGGCGGTGTTGCGCGGCGAGAAGATCAGTGCGCTGGCGATCACCGAACCCTCGGGTGGCTCGGACGTGGCCAACCTGCGCACGACGGCGCGGCGCGACGGCGAGCACTACATCGTCAACGGGTCCAAGACCTTCATCACCTCGGGCATGCGCGCCGACTTCTACACCGTGGCTGTGCGCACCGGCGGCCCGGGGCCGGCGGGCGTGTCGCTGCTGCTCGTCGAGAAGGGCACGCCCGGCTTCACGCAGACGCCGCTGGCCAAGATGGGTTGGCTGTGCTCGGACACCGCGACGCTGCACTTCGACGCGGCGCGCGTGCCGGCCGCCAACCTGGTTGGCGCCGAGAATCAGGGCTTCAAGGCGATCATGCGCAACTTCAACCGCGAGCGTATTTTCCTCGCCGCGGGCGCCAACGGTTTCGCGCGCGTGTGCCTGGACGAGGCGCTCGCCTGGTCGCGCCAGCGCGAGATGTTCGGCGGCAAGCTGATCGACCAGCAGGTCACGCGCCACAAGCTGGCCGACATGGCGATGCGCATCGAGGCCACCCAGGCGCTGCTGGAGCTGCTCGCCTGGCGCGTCGAGCAGGGCGACTCGCCGGTGGGCGAGATCTGCCTGCTGAAGAACCAGGCCACGCAGACCATGGCCTTCTGCGCCAGCGAGGCGGTGCAGCTGCACGGCGGCGCGGGCTTCATCCGTGGCGTCAAGGTCGAGCGCATCTACCGCGAGGTGAAGGTCAACGCCATCGGCGGCGGTGCCGAGGAAGTGATGCGCGATCTCGCGGCGCGCCAGCTCGGGTTCCAGGCATGAAGCCCGCCGGCCTCAAGCGCATCGCGCAGGCGTCGGACGCGCCGGACGGCTTGGCCGGGCGCATGGCCGATGCGCTGCGCGCCGCCCCGCCGGTCGACCGCGACGGACCGTTCCCCCACGCCTGGTGGCAGCACCTCGCGGCGCAACGCCTGCTCGGCGTGGGTTTCGACCTCGACGGACGCGGCGCGCCCGTCGGCTGGCCGTCCATCGCGCGGCTGGGCGGCTCGATCGCACACGAGACGGGCAGCCTCGGCCTCGCGCTGGCGTGGCTGCTGCACGAGATGCTCGGCCGCTTCGTCATCGGAGCCAACGCGCGCATCGATGGCCATCTGGCCCTCTTGCGCATGATGGCCGCGGGTCAGCGCATCGTCGGCCTGGCCGTCTCCGAGCCCGAGGCCGGCGCGCACCCGAAGCTGCTGCGCTGTGCCGCGCGCCGGCACGGTGACGGCTGGCTGCTCGACGGCCGCAAGTCGTGGGTGAGCAACGGGCCCGCGGCGGATGCCTTCATCGTGCTCGCCGTCACCGGCGAGGCGGCCGGGCGCAAGAGATTCGACGCCTTTGTCGTCGAACGCGGCCAGGCTGGGCTGCAGGTGCAGGACGCGGCGGCCGCAGCGCTGGCGCCGCTCGGCCACGCGAGCCTGATCCTCGATGCCTGCGCGGTATCCGACGCGCAGCGGCTCGATACCGGCGGCGACGCGTTCGACCGCATCGCGCGCCCGGTGCGCGTCGTCGAGGACGCGCTGCTCGCCGCCACGATGTGCGGCGCGATGCAGGCCGAGCTCGACACGCTGGTGGCCTGGCTGCGCGGCACCCGGCCCGTGCCTGCGACGGCCCGCCGGCTCGGGGCGCTGCAGCTCGAGCTGGTGGCGCTCCAGACGCTTGCCGACGAAGCGGCGCGCCACCTCGAGCGGCACGGACCCGACGCCGACCTCGCCCGCCTCACCGTGGGCGCACGCATCCTGTTCGAGCGCTGGCAGTCGGGCTTCGAGGCGTTTGCCGCCACGCTCGACGACCTCGGCGACGCGCTGCGGCGCACGGCGAGCGATCTGCGCACGGTGCTCGGCATTGCCCGCAGCGTCGGCGAGGCCCGCCAGCTGGACGCCGGTTCTTCCCTCCTCCAGCCCCGGAATACGCATGAAGTCCCTGCATGACACCCACTTCGAGAGCGTTGACGTCATCGCGTCGCGCCTGTCCGACGTGGACTACATCGCCAGCCGGCAGCTCGCCACGGCGGTGTTTCTCGCCTTCAACCTCGAGAAGCCCGTGCTCGTCGAAGGGCCGGCCGGCGTCGGCAAGACCGAGCTCGCCAAGAGCATGGCCACCATCCTCGACGTGCCGCTCATCCGCATGCAGTGCTACGAGGGGCTCGACGAGTCCAAGGCGCTGTACGAATGGAAGTACGGCAAGCAGCTGCTGTACACGCAGCTGCTGAAGGACAAACTGGCCGAGCTGATGCAGGGCGCCGTCGGGCTGGCGGCCTCGATTGAGAAGCTGCACGCGCAC
>JAHCKS010000133.1 GCA_026125665.1 Rubrivivax sp. | reverse complement strand
GACCTCGGGGTAGACGAAGAGGCTGGCGAACGAGGTCTCGCGGCTGCCGGCGGCATTGAACGGGCTCTTGCGCACGAGGCGGTGCACGCCGGTCTCGGTGCGCAGCCAGCCGAACGCGTATTCGCCCCTGACGTGCAGCGTCGCGCTGCGGATGCCGGCCACGTCGCCTTCGGTCTCGTCCACGACCTCGGCAGCGAAGCCCTTGCGCTCGCAGTACTTCAGGTACTGCCGCAGCAGCATCTGCGCCCAGTCCATCGCCTCGGTGCCGCCGGCACCGGCCTGGATGTCGACGAAGCAGTTCAGCGGGTCGGCCGGGTTGCCGAACATGCGCCGGAACTCGAGCTGCTCGACCTGGGCGCGCAGCTGCTCCGCCTCGTCGAGGATGTGCTTCAGGCCGGGCACGTCGCCTTCGGCCTTGCTCATCTCGTACAGCTCGGTGTTGTCGGCGAGGTTGCGCTGCAGGTGGCCGATGGTCTCGACCACCGTCGCGAGCGCCTTCTTCTCGCGCCCGAGCTCCTGCGCGCGCTTGGGCTCGTTCCAGACCGCGGGGTTCTCGAGCGCGGCGTTGACCTCGTTCAGCCGCAGCGCCTTGCGGTCGTAGTCAAAGATACCCCCGGAGCTGCTGGGTGCGTTCGCTCAGGTCGGCCAGCAGCGTGCCGATGGCGTTGATCTCTTCGGTGTCCATGGTGTCTTCCGTAGGCCGCGGATTCTAAGAGCCGAGGAACGCGGCGAGCCGCGCCGCCAGCGCCTCGGGCTGGTCGTGGTGCAGCATGTGGCCGCAGTCGGCAAGCACGTGCCGCTGCACCTGCCCTTCGAAGTGGCGCACGACGGCGAGCCGCTCGTGGAACTCGGCGCGGCTGTAGCGCCCGCCCCACCACGCCTCGGGCTGCGAGTCGGCGCCTTCCACCCACAGCAGCGGCGCGGTGATGAGCTTCCAGGTCTCGAGGATCTCCTCGACGCGGTAGAGCACCGGGTTCGGCCGCTTGTGCGCCGGGTCGCCGAGGATGTGCAGGCGGCCATCGTCGCCCCGGCGCGACCACATCGGCGCGAGCCAGCGTGCCTTGTCCTCGGCCAGCCGCGGGTTGTTGCGGCGCAGCCGCTCGGCGACCTCGTCGAGGCTTGCGTAGTCCTTCAGCGCCTGCGGCTCGGCCAGCGTGTCGAGCCACTGCGCCAGCCGCCGCGGCGCGTGCCGCGGCTCGGTGCGGGGCAGGCCGAAGCCTTCGAGGTTGACGAGGCGGCGCACGCGTGCCGGGCGCACGCCGGCGTAGCTCATGACGACGTTGCCGCCCATGCTGTGGCCGACGAGGTCGATCGGCTCGTCGATGCCGAGCGCCGCGAGCAGCGCGTCGAGGTCGCCGAGGTAGTCCGGGAACCAGTAGCTGTCGGTCGGCTCGGGCGGCGCCGTGAGACCGAAGCCGCGCCAGTCCGGCGCGACGATCCGGCGCCCCGCGAGCGGCGTCGCCTCGAGCGCATCGACGACGAACTGGAACGACGCGCCCACGTCCATCCAGCCATGCAGCATGACGATCGGTGGCGTGCCGGCGCCCGGGGCGCCCCACTCGTGCACGTGGTAGCGCAGGCCGCGCACCGGCACGAAGCGCGCGCGGGCCGCGCGGACGGGGTGGTAGGTGTCGTGGGTCATCTGGCGGGCGGGCGGGGGCGGCGAGACGCGCTGCGAGCCTTGCGCGCTGCGCGGGCTTGCGCGGCGCGGCCGGAGTATGCCCGCCGGGGTGCGCGGCCCCGGCGTGTCGTGACTTTGGTGGAGGCCGGCCGCGCCGCCCCCGGAACAGCCCCGATCGCGCTGCGGCCCGGCCTTGTAACAATCGCCGCCCATGCCGACCCTGCCGATGTCGCTCGACCCGTCGCCGCCGCATCTGCGGCCGGCGGCGCCGGCAGACCTGCCGGTCATCGTCGAGCTGATCCGCGAGCTCGCGGCCTACGAGCGGCTGCAGCACATGGTGGTGGTGACGCCGGAGTCGCTGCACCCGCAGCTGTTCGGCCCCAAGCCGGTGGCCGAGTGCGTCGTGGCCGAGCTCGACCTGGAAGGTGAGCCGCGCATCGTCGGCTTCGCCCTGTTCTTCACCAACTTCAGCACCTTCCTCGGCCGGCCGGGCATTCACCTCGAGGACCTGTACGTGCAGCCGGCCTTCCGCAGCCTGGGCCTGGGGCGCATGCTGCTCGAGCACCTGGCCGAGCTCGCCGTGGCGCGCGGCTGCGGGCGCTTCGAGTGGACCGTGCTCGACTGGAACGAGAGCGCGATCCGCTTCTACGAGCGCATGGGCGCGCAGGTGCTGCCGGACTGGCGCATCTGCCGGCTCTCCGGCGAGGCGCTGGAGCGCTACGGCTGAGCGTGGCGCGCGGCCGGGCCCGCGGCCCCGGGCCGACAGCGCCTCAGCCGCGCATCGCCGCGGCCAGCACGCCGGGCGGTACCTGCGCCGAGCCCGGCGCGAGCAGCGAGACGACGGCGCGGCCGGGCTCGGAGGTGGCCACGCGGTAGGGCTTGGGCAGCGGCCGGTCGCCGGCATCGGTGAAGCACGCCACCACCGGCGTCGTCACGGTCGGGCCGCGCTGCACGACGATGGCGGCCTCGCCCGAGCCGAGGCGCACGAGGCAGCCCGGCGGGTAGATGCCGAACTCCTTGACCAGCGCCTGCGTCATCGGGTGCGAGGGGTCCTGCATGAAGATCTGGCGCCCGGCCACGTCGGCGGCCAGCGCCTCGCGCGTGCTGCGTGCCGAGAGCTTGGACGTATAGACGTCGGCGCGCCGCACCAGCGAGGCCAGCTCGCCCACGTCGGTGCGGCCGCTCGGGTAGCCGCTGCCGTCTTCCACCTCGTGGTGATGCAGCACGGCGCGAAGCCAGTCAGAGTCCGCCACGCCGGCGCGCTGCAGCATCTGCACGCTGCGCATCGGGTGCGACTGCAGCTGCACGCGCTGTTCCGGCGTCGGCGGCGTGTGCTGGCGTGCCAGCTCGCCCTGCAGGGCCAGCATCGAGATGTTCATCGTCAGCGCCACCTTGAAGGCGCGCTCCACCTCCGACGGTTGCCACGCCAGCCGCTGCGCCACCAGGCAGGCGGTGATGGCCGAGTGCAGCGAGCGGCGCACGCCGTAGGCGACGTCGACGCCGGCAGCCTGGCTCAGCACCTGGAAGATCGCGAGGTCGGGGTCGCGCTCGACCAGCGCCAGCGCCGGGCCGACCGACTGCTCGAGCGCGGCGGTGAAGGTCTCGGTGCGGGCGCTCTCCAGCGTGCGGCCGATCTCGGCCAGCGTGTCGCTCCACATCTGCGGCAGCTGCTCGCGCGGGGCGCGCGCCGCGCGTTCGCGCGCGCCCAGGAGCTCGGTCAGGTCGACCAGCGCGCCGCGGTTCATCAGCGCATCGAGCTGCGCCTGGCTGTCCAGTCGGTGCCCGCGCGCCAGCAGCAGCGTGCGGTCGGTGTCGCGCACGTTGAACGGCAGCGGCTCGCCGAGGCGGACGCGGTTCCTGACGGCGGAGAGGGCGGCGTACTGCATGGAGGGGCTTGTTGTCTGCGGCCGGGCGGCATGGAAGGCGCCGGCAGCCGTGCTCCCGGTTTCGGCATGGCGAATTCGAACTTGATCGACATGGCGGCCCGGCGCGGCGAGAAGTGGCGGGCCTGCCGCCGCCCCACAAGCGGGCTTGCACGGGCCCGCGCGCGGCACGGCGCGGCTTAAGCTCGATGCATGCGCAGGAGTTCACCGAGTGCGCGGGCGCGTGCGCCGCGGGGTGCATCGGGCGGTGGCCGGGCCGCCGCGCGTGCGGCCGACGCGTGGGCCGCGCTGCACGGCGGCTTTCGCTGGCACGTGCCGCCGGCCTTCAACATCGCCACGGCGTGCTGCGGCCGCTGGGCGCGCCGGCCGGGCGCCGACCGGCATGTGGCCATCGCCTGGGAGACCGAGGCCGGTGACTCGGGCACGCTCAGCTACGCCGAGCTGCAGCGCCAGGCCGATCGGCTGAGCGCCGCCCTGGTGCGCCAGGGGGTGCGGCGGGGCGAGCGCGTGGCGATCGTCATGCCCCAGCGGCCGGAGACGGCGGTGGCGCACGTCGCGGTGCACCAGCTCGGCGCCGTGGCGATGCCGCTGTCGATGCTGTTCGGGCCCGAGGCGCTCGCCTTCCGGCTGCAGGACAGCGCCACGGCGGTGGCGATCGCCGACGAGTCGTCGATCGCCAACCTGCGCGCCGCGCGCGGCGAGTGCCCGGCGCTGCGCACCGTGGTCGCCGTCGGCGGCGCGCAGGGGCAGGGCGACGTGGACTGGCCGGCGCTGCTGGCCGATGCGCCGGCCGGGTTCAAGCCCGTGGCCACTTCGGCCGACGACCCCGCCGTGCTCATCTACACCAGCGGCACGACCGGGCCCCCGAAGGGCGCGCTGGTGCCGCACCGCGCCCTCATCGGCAACCTCACCGGCTTCGTCTGCAGCCAGGACTGGTTCGGCGCCGGCGCGCCCGAGCGCAGCGACGAGGTCTTCTGGAGCCCGGCCGACTGGGCCTGGACCGGCGGGCTGATGGACGCGCTGCTGCCCACGCTCTTCTTCGGCCGGCGCATCGTCGCCTGGCAGGGCCGCTTCTCGCCCGAGCGCGCGTTCGACCTGCTCGAACGCCATCGGGTCACCCACAGCTTCCTGTTCCCGACGGCGCTGAAGGCCATGATGAAGGCACTGCCCGAGCCGCGGCGGCAGCACGAGCTGCACCTGCGCGCCGTGATGAGCGCTGGCGAGTCGGTCGGCGACACGGTGTTCGCGTGGTGCCGCGAGGCGCTCGGCCTCACCGTCAACGAGATGTTCGGGCAGACCGAGATCAACTACATCGTCGGCAACTGCGGCAGCTTCGTCGGCCGCGACGGCCGGCGCCATCCCGGCTGGCCGGCGCGGGCCGGCAGCATGGGCCGCGGCTACCCGGGGCACCGCGTGGCCGTCATCGACGACGAGGGCCGCGAGTGCCCGCCGGGCACGCCCGGCGACGTCGCCGTGCACCGGCTCGACCGGCACGGTACGCCGGACCCGGTGTTCTTTCTCGGCTACTGGCGCAACGACGCGGCGACGCGCGCCAAGTACACCGGCGACCCGTCGCGGCCCGAAACCGCCGGCTGGTGCCGCACCGGCGACACGGCGGTCATGGATGCCGACGGCTACCTCTGGTACCAGGGCCGTGGCGACGACATGTTCAAGAGCGCCGGCTACCGCATCGGCCCGAGCGAGATCGAGAACTGCCTCGTGCGCCACCCGGCGGTGGCCAATGCCGCCGTCGTGCCCAAGCCCGACGCCGAGCGCGGCGCGCTGGTCAAGGCCTACGTCGTGCTGGCGCCGGGGCGCGCCGGCGACGCGGCGCTCGTCGAGGAGCTGCAGCGGCACGTGCGCGGGCGCCTCGCGCCGTACGAGTATCCGAAGGAGATCGAGTTCATCGACGCGCTGCCGATGACGACCACCGGCAAGGTGCAGCGGCGCGTGCTGCGCCTGCGCGAGGAAGAGAAGGCGAAGGGGGCGGCAAAGGACACCGGCGGGCGGGCGGGCTAGACTGTGCGCCTCCTTCTGCCGCCCCGGCGGGAGTGCCACGCTGCATGTCCAACCTCATCGTCCACGGCGGCACGCCGCTTGCCGGCCGCATCGTGCCCTCGGCGAACAAGAACGCCGTGCTGCCGATCCTGTGCGCGACGCTGCTGACGCGCGAGCCGGTGCGCCTCGTCGGCATCCCCGAGATCACCGACGTCAAGAAGATCCTCGACATCTTCCGCCAGCTCGGCAGCACGGTGACGGTGGACTTCGCGCAGGGCGTGCTCGACGTGCAGCACCGCGCCACCACCTTCGACCCCGAGCGCCACCACCTGCCCGAGGAGATGCGCAGCTCGATCATGCTCGTGCCGGGCCTGCTGGCGCGCTTCGGCGTGGCGCGCATCGAGAACGACGTGCAGGGCTGCACGCTGGGCGTGCGCGAGATCGACCCGCACGTCGAGGTGATGGAGCGATTCGGCGCGCAGGTGCAGCGCCGGCGCGAGGCGCTCGTCATGCGCGTCGAGGGCGGCGGCGGGGCGCTGCAGGCCAACGACCACTGGCTCGACTACGCCAGCGTCACGACGACCGAGAACTTCGTGCTGTGCGCGGCGCTGGCCACCGGCAACGGCGGCACGAGCACGCTGATGAACGCCGCCAGCGAGCCGCACGTGCAGGAGTTCTGCCGCTTCATGCAGCTGCTGGGCGCACGCATCGAGGGCGTCGGCACGTCTCGGCTCACGGTGCACGGCGTGCCGAGCCTCGGCGGCGGCGAGTTCCGCTTCGCCGAGGACTTCCACGAGGCCGTGACCTTCATGGCGCTGGGCGCCATCACCGGCGGCCGCGTCGAGGTGAAGAACTCGGCGCCCGAGCAGTTCCCGCTCATCGACCGCACCTTCGCCAAGTTCGGCGTGCACATCGTGCACGAAGGAGGCTGGTCACACGCCCTGGTCGACGGGCCGCTGCGCGTGAAGCCGCCCTTCACGCAGAACATCCTGCAGAAGATCGAGGCGGCGCCGTGGCCCTACCTGCCGGTGGACCTGCTGCCGATCTTCGTCGCGCTGGGCGTGCGCGCCGAGGGCAGTGCGATGTTCTGGAACAAGGTCTACGAAGGCGCGATGGGCTGGACCTCGGAGCTGTCGAAGTTCGGCGCGCACGCCTTCATGGCCGACCCGCACCGCATCATCACCTTCGGCGGCAAGCCGCTCGCGCCGGCGGAGGTCGAGAGCCCCTACATCATCCGGGTGGCGATCGCGCTGCTGATGCTGGCCGCCAGCATCCCCGGCCGCTCGGTGATCAAGAACGCGGCGCCGATCCGCCGCGCGCACCCGCGCTTCGCCGAGAACATCCGCGCGCTGGGCGCGCAGATCGAGTGGGTGGAAGGTGACTGAGGCGGTGCGCCGCACGGGCTCGTCGTCGTCGGCCGCTCGCCCGCAGACTCCGGGCGAGGAGATCGCCAACGCGGTGAGCCACGGCCTCGGCTTGCTGCTCGCGGTGGCTTCGCTGCCGATCCTCGTGTGGACCGCCGCGCGGCAGGGCGTGGCCGCCGACGTCGTCGGCGCGAGCGTGTTCGCCGCGACGATGATACTGCTGTACCTCGTCTCGGCCGTCTACCACGCCATGCCGGCCGGGCGCGCGAAGCAGTGGCTGTGCCGCCTGGACCACGCCGCGATCTACCTCTTCATCGCCGGTACCTACACGCCGTTCACGCTCGGCGTGATGCAGGGGGCGTGGGGCTGGTCGCTGTTCGGCGTGGTGTGGGCCCTGGCGGTGTTCGGCGTGGCGATCAAGCTGCTGAACCGGCTGCGGCATCCGCTGCTGTCCACGGGGCTCTACGTGGCCATGGGCTGGGTGGTGCTCGCGGCGGCGCCGTGGATGATCGAGCGCGTGCCGGCCGCGGGCCTGGCCTGGCTCGTGGCCGGCGGCGCGTGCTACACGCTCGGAGCCTTCGTCTTCCTGTTCGACGAACGGGTGCGCTTCGCGCACTTCGTGTTCCATCTCTTCGTGCTGGCCGGCAGCGCCTGCCATTTCTTCGCCGCGCTCTGGTACGCGCGGGCCTGACCCACGCATGCGAGCATGGCAAGGAAGGATCGGCATGTCAGCGAGACCCCGGCCACGGCCTGGCTGCGCGCGCGCGGCATCGAGTTCACCGAGCATCCGTACGACTACGTCGAGCACGGCGGCACGGCCGAGAGCGCGCGCCAGCTCGGCGTCGACGAGCATTCGGTGGTGAAGACGCTGGTCATGCAGGACGAGAAGGCCGAGCCGCTGGTCGTGCTGATGCACGGCGACCGGCAGGTGAGCACGAAGAACCTGGCGCGGGCCATCGGCGCCAAGAGCGTGGAACCGTGCAAGCCCGACGTGGCGGCGCGGGCGAGCGGCTACCAGGTCGGCGGCACGTCGCCTTTCGGGCTGCGCAAGGCCATGCCGGTGTACGTGGAGGCGAGCGTGCTCGCACTGCCGCGCATCCACATCAACGGCGGTCGGCGCGGTTACCTCGTCGGCATCGAGCCGGCGGTGTTGCGCGACGCGCTGGGCGCCGTGCCCGTGCAGTGCGCGCTGTGACGGCCGGGGCGCGAGCGCGATGATGGCTTTCGCACGATGGACCGCGGTTCTTGCGCGGTTGCGCAAGGTGGTGGTGCTGGGCGGGTTGCTGGCGACCGCCGCTCTCGTGCCGGCGCTGGCGCAGATCGACGAGGGCGCCGCCGAACGGCTGATGCGCGCCTCGGGCCTGTGGGACCAGCTCGGCAACACCGCTGCCGGCGCGCGCGCGGGCATCGAGGCGGCGTCGCGCAACCGCCTCACGGCGCTCACCGAAGAGGAAGTGCAGCGCCTGCTGAAGGCCACCGATGCCGCTTTCGCGGCGGATCGGCTGCGGCCCTCGGTGCGGCGGGCCATGGCCGCGCGTGTTCCGCGCGAGCATCTGGGCGCGCTCGACGGCTGGCTGGGCAGCGAGCTCGGCCGGCGCATCACCGCCATCGAGGTGGCCGCGTCGCGGCCCGACCGCGACTCCGACCGGGTCATCCGCGCGGGTGTGCAGCGCCTGGCCGAGGCGTCCGAGGAGCGGCGCCGGCTGATCGATCAGCTCGCCGAGGCGACGCGCGCGGCCGAGGCCACCACCGACATCATCATCAACGTGGCGGTGGCGGTGCAGCGGGGCATGGCCGGGGTGCGCCCGGAGGGCCCCGCACCGCCGGTGGCGGTGCTGCGTGAGGCGTTAGCGGCGCAACGGGCGCAGATGCTGCAGGCCCGCGAGGGCATGTCGCGGGCGCTGTTCGCCGAGATCTACCACCCGGTGCCCGACGCCGACCTGGCGAGCTACCTCGGCTTCCTGCGCGGCGAGCCCGGACGCCGGTTCCTGGAGGCGACGCTGCTGTCGATGGAGCAGGCGCTCGTCGAGGCGGCCGAACGGCTGGGCACGCGCCTGCCGGCGACGCGCCCGGCGGCGAACACCTGAGCCGCCCCGCGCGCGCCCAGCGCCTAAACTGCGCGCCCGATGACCCCTGCCGCCGTTCCGTTTCCGCTGGCCGTGGCCCTGGCGCTGCTTGCGGGCTACCTGATCGGCTCGTTGTCGTTCGCGGTCATCGTCAGCCGCCTGATGGGCCTGGCCGACCCGCGCAGCTACGGTTCGGGCAACCCGGGTGCGACGAACGTGCTGCGCTCGGGCAACCGGGCCGCGGCCGTGCTGACGCTCGCCTTCGACGCGCTGAAGGGCTACGTGCCGGTGCTGCTGGTGCTGCTGTTCGGCGCGCGCTTCGGGCTCGGCGAGGGGTCGGCCGCCTTCGTCGGGCTGGCGGCGTTCCTCGGGCACCTTTGGCCGGTGTTCTTCCGCTTCCAGGGCGGCAAGGGGGTGGCCACGGCCGCGGGCGCGCTGCTGGCGCTGAATCCGTGGCTCGGCGCGGCGACGCTGCTGAGCTGGGTCATCATCGCCTTCTTCTTCCGCTACTCCTCGCTGGCCTCGATCGTCTCGGCGGTGTTCGCGCCGTTCTACCAGGCGCTGATCTGGGGCGTCGAACCGGCGCTGCTGGCCATCGCCCTCATGAGCCTGCTGCTCGTGTGGCGGCACGAGGGCAACATCCGCAAGCTGCTCGCCGGCACCGAGTCCCGGCTGGGCCAGAAGGCCGGCCCGGGCGTGGCCAAGGCGCCGCCGGCGAAACACGGCCACGACACCCGGCACGCCGGCCGGCACGAGCCCAAGCACCACGCGCACCGGAAGGGACATTGACCATGGTTCAACGATTCGACGTCGGCGCGCGCCTGTCGGAGATGGCGGTGCACGACGGCACCGTCTGGCTGGCCGGCCAGGTGGCCGAGGACGGCACGCAGGACATCGGCGGCCAGACGCGCCAGGTGCTGGCCGCCGTCGACCGCCTGCTGGCACGTGCCGGCAGCGACAAGTCGAAGATCGTGATGTGCCAGATCTACCTGGCCGACCTGGCCGACTTCGCCGGCATGAACGCGGTCTGGGACGCCTGGGTGGTGCCGGGCCACACGCCGCCGCGCGCCACCGTGCAGGCGAAGCTGGCCAGGCCCGAGTGGCGCATCGAGGTGGTGGTGACGGCGGCGCAGTAGCGCCCGAGCCCGGCTGCGACGCTGCGGCGCTGCCGGCCTACATCTGCCGGAACACGTGCAGCCAGCTGCGGCTGACCGGCAGCACCTCGCTGCGGCCGCGCAGGTGCACCTCGGCCGTCTCGTTGCCGTTGCGCACGACGTGGCTGACGTGCGGCAGCGCCACGATGACCGAGCGGTGGATCTGCACGAAGCGGTCGGGGTCGAGCTCGTCGGCGAGCTCGCGGATCGTCTTGCGGATCAGCGCCTCGCCGCCGGCCCATACGACGAGCGTGTACTTCTCGTCGCTGCGCAGGAAGTACACCTCGTCGACCGGGATCAGCCGCAGGCTCGGGCCCACCGAGGCCTTGATCCACTGCAGGTGCTTGCGCGGCGCACCCTCCTGCCGCAGGCGCTGCGCGAGCTGCTCGAGCATCGGCGCCAGCGCCGCGCCATCGGCGCCGGCCGCCGCCGCGCCCTCGCGGGAGCGCACCTGCTCGGCCAGCCGCTCGCGCACGCGCTGCACGGTGGCCGCCAGGCGCTCCTCGTCGAACGGCTTGACCAGATAGTCGATGGCGCCGCGCTCGAACGCCGCGACCGCGTGCTGCTCGAAGGCGGTGATGAAGACCACCAGGGCGCGGCTGCCGATCGCCAACGCCGCCTCGAGCCCGTTCAGCCCCGGCATGTGGATGTCGAGGAAGGCGACGTCGCACGGCGTTTCGTCGAAGCGCTCGACGGCCTCGCGGCCGTTGCGTGCCTGGGCCACCACCTGCAGTTCGGGCCACAGCCGCGCCAGGTGCGCGACGAGCCGTTCGCGCAGCAGCGGCTCGTCGTCGGCGACGAGGGCGGTGGGGGCGGGCTGTGTCCGGGGCACGGGTCAGGAGGCGTTTCGCCGGCGGCGACCTGGGGCGTTCAGGGTCGCACGACGATCTCGGCGCGCAGCCCCTGTGGCTGATTCTCCGTCAGCAGCAGTTGCGCGCGGGGCCCGTACTGGCCTTCCAGCCGCTCGCGCAGGTTGGCCAGCCCCGTGCCGGGCGACGCGTGTTCGCTCATGCCCGGGCCCGTGTCGGCGACCCACACGTGCATCGCGCCGGTGGCGGGGTCCCGCCGCGTGCCGACCTCGATGTCCGCGCCGTGTTCGGCGGGATCGGCACCGTGCCGCACCGCGTTCTCCACCAGCGTCAGCAGGGCCATCGAAGGGAAGGTTTCGCTGTCGAGCAGGAGGTCGGTGGTCTGGCGGTAGCGCAGGCGGTCGGGCATGCGCATCGCCATCAGCTCGAGGTAGGCGCGCACCAGCGCCAGCTCGCGCCCGAGCGTGTGCGGCCCTTCGTGCAGCCGCGGCATCGCTGCGCGCAGGTAGGCGATGAGGCTTTGCAGCACCGGCGCGGCGCGCGGCGAGCCGCTCTCGACCAGCGCCTGCACGTTGGCCAGCGTGTTGAACAGGAAGTGCGGCTCGATCTGTGCCGTCAGCAGCGCCAGCCGGGCGTCGAGCGCCTGGCGTTCGAGGCGGCTGCGCTCGAGCTCGAACTCGAGCGCCAGCGTGCGGGCGCGTGCTTCGCGCTCTCGCAGCTGCGCGGTGAGCGCGACGATGAGGCCCAGCACCAGCCCCGTGCTGGAGATGATGACGAAGCCCGAGATGCGTGGCTGGCTCTTCAGGAAGGCCTGCAGGTCGCCGCCCACCGAGACGAGATAGATCAGGAACGTGGCCAGCGGCGCCGCGAGCGCCACGGCCAGCACCGTGAACAGCCAGCGCGGCAGCCAGCGCGGCAGCCAGCGCTCGGGCACGTTCTGCGCGCCCACGAAGGTGAGCAGCAGCAGCATCGCCAGGAACAGCGTGCGACCGAGCAGGACCGGGAACGAGACGAAGATCGGCGAGAAGATCACCGCCGCGGTGATGCCGAAGCCGATGGCCACGCCGAGGCTGCCGGCGTTCAGCGACGAGACCATGCGCCGCGCGAGGCTTGCCGGCGGGGCGGCCGCCGCGGCCGCTGCGGGCGGTGCGTCGCGCCGGGCCGGGCCCTGCGGGCGTGGCGAGCTGTCCATGAGTGGCACGATAGCGACGCCCGGGAGCGGGCCCAAATGGCTTGCGACGAGGCCCCGGAATGGCGGCCCGAGGCACGGCCCTCGCTGCCGGGGCGCGGCGTCGCGCCGGCACCGGCAGCACAGGCGGGCTGCCAGGGCGGCCCGCGCGGACACGTACGTCGCGGAGCGGCCCGGCTGGCCGGGCTGGCTGCGGCCTGTCCGGACCCGGCCCGTCAGAGACCGAGGCGCGGGAACGGGGCGGCGAACGCGCGCTTCAGCGTCTCGGCGCTGTCGGCCAGATGCGCCCGCGTGTCGGCGTCGATGTCGCGGCGCTGCGCGGCTGCCTCCAGGCGCGGCAGCAGCGTGCGGGCCTGGTCACGCAGGATGCCGCGTGCGTCGACGCGGCTGGCCGGCCTCAAGGCCATGAAGGCGAGGCGGTTGAGGTGCTCGCGCTGCAGCTCGCGCCGCGCCGGCGAGATCGGCGTGCCGCTCTTGAGCTCGCTCCAGATGTCCTGCGTCAGGCGGCTGTGCAGCTCGCGCAGCTGGAAGGCCTCGGCCGGATGGTCGAACTTGCCCACGCTGTCGAGCAGCCGGTAGGCGACCCACTCGCTCATCAGGTAGCCGAGCACGGCGCGCTGCAGCTCCAGCAGGCGGCCGGGCAGCGAGTAGTCGGTGGGCGCGCCCATCTCGGCGCGCTCGAGGTAGTCGGGGGCCAGCCGCCGCTGCAGCGGCGCCGAGAGCTTCAGGCCGTCGGCGGCGAGCACGGCGTTGGAGATGACGTCCAGCGCCGCGCGCTGCACCGAAGCGGGCACCGGTTGCAGCGGGTCGCGCCCGCTGCCGGGATAGTCGCGCAGCGTGCGCACGCCACCGATCTGCCGCACCAGCACGCCGACGGCGCGCGCCGCGTCGCCGAGCGCGTAGTTGAGCGATCGGCGCAGCACCGCGTAGTCGCGCTGCGGCGAGAGCTCGCGTGTCTCCTGGCGGCGGAACAGGTCGCGCGCGATCTCCACGCGCTTGGCGGCGAAGGCGATCGGGTCGCTGCCGAGGTCGAGCTGGATCGTCTCGGGGTCGATGCCGAACCAGGCGTCCTCGTCGGTGCCGTAGGCGAGCAGCGGCTCGCTGCTGCGCGCGGCGACGGCCTGCAGCATCTCGCGCTCGTCGGCGGCCGAGGCGCCGGCCGGCACCGGCTTGTACGCGTACTCGACCGCCCAGTAGTCGTAGGGGCCGAGCGTGGTCATGAACGGCGTGCCGCCCTTCTCGCCCGGGCGCGGCAGGTTCACGGCGTTGTACTCCATCACCGAGCCCGTGGTGCCGTGCGTGCGCGTGAACTCGGCGTCGGACAGCTGGGCCTCGGTGTACACGCGCGAGGCGCGGAAGTTGTGCCTGAGGCCGAGCGCGTGCCCCACCTCGTGCATCAGCGCGTCCTTCACGTAGTCGAGAACGAACTGGTGCGCCTCGGCGCTCTCGGGCGCAAGCTCGCCGCGTGCCTCGAGCACGTCGAGCGCGTAGCTCATCTGCTCGGCGGCGAGGGCGCCGTACTGGCACAGGCGATGGTCGCGCGTGGGCTCGACCGGCCAGGCGAACGGTACGGCGAAGGCGGGCGGGGCCGCGGACGCGGCGCCGCCCGCGAGCCCGCCGGCCGCGTCGGTGCCCGG
>JAHCKS010000132.1 GCA_026125665.1 Rubrivivax sp. | reverse complement strand
CCCGACGAGCGCCCGCCCTCGCCGCCGCCGTTGCCCGGACGACCGCGCGAGTCGAGCCCCGCGGCCTTTGCCGCGGCACGCGCGCCGCCGCCCCGGCGCACATCGAACACCTCGCGCGCCGCCTGCTCGACCATCGTCTTGTCGACCTGGTTGCGGCCATGTGCGTAGGCGCCCAGCATCGCCCGCCCGGCGAGAAGGTTGATGCGCCGCGGCACGCCGCCGGTCAGCTGGAACAGCCGCGACATCGCCTCGGGCTCGAACGGCACGTGCGTGCCGCCGCTCGCCCCGGCCACGGCCAGGCGGTGCTGCACGTAGCGCACCGTCTCGCCGGCCGTCAGCGCACCGAGGTGGCAGCGCGCGATGACGCGCTGCGCCAGCTGCTCGAGCCCCGGGCTGGCGAGCATGTCGCGCAGCTCGGGCTGGCCGATGAGGATGATCTGCAGCAGCTTGCGCTCGTGCGTCTCCAGGTTCGTCAGCAGGCGCAGCTGCTCCAGCACGTCGGGCGCCAGGCTCTGCGCCTCGTCGATGATGAGCACGGCGCTGCGCCCGGCGGCATGCTCGGCAAGCAGGAAGCGGTTGATCGCATCGACGTAGTTCTTGACCGTCGGCGTGGCCCCGGCGCCGCGCGCGGGCCGCTCGGGCAGCGCGATGTGGAACTCCTCGCACACCGACTGCAGCAGCTCGGTGACGGTGAGCTTGGGGTTGAAGATGTACGCGACGTCGCAGTGCTTGGGGATCTGCTCGAGGAAGGCCCGGCACACCGTCGTCTTGCCCGCGCCGATCTCGCCAGTGAGCAGCACGAAGCCGCCGCCGCCGCCCACGCCGTACAGCAGGTGAGCGAGCGCCTCGCGGTGCTTCTCGCTCATGAACAGGAAGCGCGGGTCCGGCGCGATCGAGAACGGATCCTTGCTGAGCCCGAAGAACTCGGCGTACATGGGCGGCAAGGATAACGAGGGCCGCCTGCGCCCGGCCGGGCGCGCCTCAGGCCCGCGCGAAGTCGGGAATGCGGAAGCGCTTGCGGTACGCGCCGGGTGCCAGCCCGGTGGTGCGCCTGAACAGGCGCCGGAAGAACGCCGCGTCCTCGTAGCCGACACGCCAGCTGATCTCTTCCACCGGCGCGTCGGTGCGTTCGAGTCGCCGCTTGGCCTCCTCGATGCGCAGCCGTTGCACGTAGGCGATCGGCGTGATGCCCGTGGCCGCGGCGAAGCGGCGCTTGAAGGTGCGCTCGGCCAGCGGCGAGCGCCGGATCATCTCCTCGACCGGGCTCGCCACCGGGAAGTGCCCGGCGAGCCACCTCTGCGCCGCGGCGATCTCGGCGTCGCCGTGGTCGGCGCGGCCCTCGAACACCATGTACGGCGTCAGGCTCTCCGGGTGCCATTGCAGCGCGAACATGCGCGCCACCTGCTGCGCCACGGTGGCGCCGGCATGGCGCGCGATGAGATACAGCACCAGGTCGTGCCACGTCATCGAGGCGCCGGAGCAGACGAGCTCGTCGCGATGGCCCGAGATCACGAGCGGGCGCTCGGGGTGCACGGGAACGGCCGGAAACGCCGCCCGGAAGGCGCGCACGTAGTTGAAGTGAACCGTCGCGTCCCTGCCGTCGAAGAGCCCGGTCTCGGCGAGCAGGAACACGCCCGAGCAGGCCGAGCACAGCATGGCGCCGCGCGCGTGCATCGCCCGCACCCAGTGCACGATGTCCGGGTGGCGGCCCTTCTGCCAACCACCGGGCGCGAGCAGGACCGACGGCACGATGACGATGTCGCTCGCGTCGAGCGTGTCGATGGCGCGCTGCACCTGTGCCGGCACGCCGCTGGCCAGCGGCAGCAGCCCGGCCGCGGCGCCGACGATCTCCACCTCGAACGGTGACCCTGCCGCTGCGCCCGTGCCGGCACGGCCGCCCGCATCGCCCGGGCCGAACATCGCGAGCGCGTTCATCACGTCGTAGATGCCGTAGAGGGTGGAGGCGATGGCGTCCGGCACGGCGACGAGGCTCACGTGCAGCGGCGCCGCACCCGGGGCGCGGCGCGCGGGGCCGGCGGTGGCGCCGCAGTGCTCCGACGTCGCGCCGAAAGCGGCGCGTTGCGCGGGGGCGGTCACGGGCTCGGCAAGTCGGGCAGCCATGGTGCGGGATTCTTCGGCCGCGGCGTCCCTGCGGCGTCCGTCCCGTCCGCTGCGCGTCCGCGGCATGCCCTGCCGCCGCACTGCGGCGCCGGCGGTGGCACGAATGGACCGGTCACGGGCGATTCCGCCTCTGCCGCCGGCGGCCGGGCGTTCCGATCATGCGCGCCACCCGAGGGCTTCCTCGCCCTTCCATCGCGCCACCCACTCACGGAGAAACGCCCATGTCGCGCTCTTTCCTTCACTCACTCCACGCTCGCGATGCTCGCCGCGCCCGGCGGCCGGGCCGGCGCCGCGCGTTGCTGCTGTCGGCCTTCGCGCTCGCCGCGGCCGGCCTCGCCGCGCCGGCGTCGGCCACCGCCGCGCCCGCGGGCCGCCCCTGGTGCGCCGAGCGCTGCGACCAGGTCGTCATCGACTGGAACGCCAACGTGCACCAGGTCATCAAGGCCGCGGAGAACTACGCCAACCCGATGTCGGCGTCGCGCACGCTGGCCATGGTCCACCTGGCGATGCACGACGCGGCCAACGCGGTGCACCGCCGCTACCGCGCCTATGCCTGGCCGGCCCCCGGCGAAGCGGCGCCCAGCGGCACCGGGGGCGACGCCGGCACCGCGGCCGTGGCCGCGGCAGTGGCCGCGCACGACGTGCTCGCCGCGCTGTACCCGAAGCAGAAGGACCTGCTGCGCGCGATGCTCGACACGACGCTGCACGACGCCGGCATCGGCACAGCGGCCGAGCAAGGACGCAAGGCCGGCGCCGCGGCGGCCGCGGCGATGCTGGCGCGCCGCGCCGCCGACGGCAGCGGCGCCGACGAGGCCTACCGCCCGGGCGACCGACCCGGGCAGTACCAGTACACACCGGGCTTCGACTTCCTCGCCGCGCCGCACTGGCGCGCGGTGACGCCGTTCACGCTGCGCGCGGTGGACCAGTTCCGCACCGCGCCGCCGCCGGCGATGGCGAGCGCCGCCTACGCCGCCGACTTCGACGAGGTGAAGGCCACCGGCAGCCAGGCCGCCGATGCACGGCGCAGCCGCGAACAGACACAGGTCGCTCATTACTGGTACGAGTTCTCGGATGCCGGCTGGAACCGCATTGCGCGCAACGTCGCGCGCACGCGGCCGCAGGACCTGTGGCAACGCGCGCGCACCTTCGCGCTGCTCAACGCCGCGATGGCCGACGCCTACATCGCCGGCTGGGATTCGAAGATGCACCACGACTTCTGGCGCCCGGTGACGGCGATCCGCCGCGCCGCCGAGGACGGCAACGCGGCCACGCACGCCGACGCGACCTGGGCGCCGCTGCTGCCCACGCCGCCGGTGCAGGACCACCCCTCCACGCACAGCGCGCTCGGCGCCGCCGCCGCGGTGGTGCTGGCGCACGGCTTCGGCAGCGACCGCGTGCCCTTCACGATGGCCAGCCCGAGCGCGCTGCCCGAAGCCCCCGAGCGCAGCTTCGCGGGCTTCATGGCCGCGGCACGCGAGAACGCCGACTCGCGCGTGCGCGCCGGCGTGCACTTCCGCTTCGCCACGACGGCGGGGCTCGAGCTCGGCGAACGCATCGGCCGCCACGCCATCGCCACCACGCTCGGCCCGGCGCGCTGAGCGGGTTGCGCGGCGCGCCGGCCGGGCGGCGCTGTGTCGATCAGGTGCCCGCCGCCGACGCCGCGCCGCGCTTGAACACGAGCGCCGGCTCGGCGCGGAACAGCACCGGGAACAGCCGCTGCAGCGCCACGATCTTCGGCCGGTCGTGCACGACGATGTACGGGTGCTCGGGGTGGCGCGTCATGAAGTCCTGGTGGTAGGCCTCGGCGGCGAAGAAGGGCTTGCCCGCCTCGACCTTCGTGACGATCGGGCGGCTGAAGATGCGCGCCGCGTCGAGCTGCGCGATGTAGGCGCGGGCCGTGCGCGCCTGCTCGTCGCCCTGCGGGAAGATCGCCGAGCGGTACTGCGGGCCGATGTCCGGGCCTTGCCGGTCGAGCTGCGTCGGGTCGTGCACCACCGAGAAGAAGACCTGCAGCAGCTGCGCGTAGCCGACCTGGCGCGGATCGAAGCTCACCTGCACCGCCTCGGCGTGGCCGGTGCCGCCGCGGCCGACGAGTTCATAGGTCGCCGTGCCCTGCTCGCCGCCGGCGTAGCCCGAGACGGCGGCATGCACGCCCTGCACGTGCTGGAACACGCCCTGCACGCCCCAGAAGCAGCCGCCGGCAAACACCGCCGTCTGCAAGCCCGCCGTGGCGGCGGCCGCAGGTGGCGTGGGAGTCGCCACCGCGGCCAGCGGCGGCACGGCGCGGGCCTGGTTCGCGCGGTGCACGAAGAAGCCCACCAGCCCCACGGCGGCCAGGGCCAGGGCGAGTGCCGCGAGGTCGCGCCACCAGGGCCGCGGCGACGGCCGCTCTTCGGGTGCGTTCATGAAGGTGCTGTCGGAGCCGGAAGGGGCGCGAAGTGTGCCCCCGGCACGGCGACCCTCGCCGCGGCGCGGGCTCCGCGCCGGCTCGTTGGCAGTGAAGGCGCCGACGGCCCTGCCGCGCCGCGGCCGCAGCCGCGTCTGGAGTCACCTCCCTAGGGTGCGGAGGCGCTTCTCGGTTTCGCTCCCTAGGAAACCGCGAACACACTGGCCACGTCGTCAAACCGCGCCCACCGTGGCGCCCCAGGAGCCCCAGAAGATGAGTACCCCGACCCTCAGCCGCCTCACGATGGAAACCATGGCCAACTACCGCGCCGCCGCCACGCAGGTGGTGGCCGCCTCGAGCGCCGGCAGCCGCCGCCTCGTGCGCGCCGCCGACGGCACGCTGCACCGGCAGGTGGTCGAGCGGGCAGCCAAGGTGGCACCGCAGGCCGGTGAGCGCATCGACGCCGTGCGCGCGAACGTGCGCCGCCTCGTCCTGCAGGGCATCGACCAGTTCGAGCAGGTGGCCGACACGACCATCGAGCGCAGCAGCGAGTTCGCCGTGGCGCAGGTATCTCGGCTGGCGGACCTCGCCGCCGACGTGAAGGCGCCGGTCGTCGCCGGCAGCCTGCAGAACGCGGCGCGCCTGAGCGTGCCCGCGGCGCAGCTGGCGCTGCTCGTCTCGAGCAAGCTCGCCGAAGGCGCCGCGTCGCTCGCCGGCGTCGCCGGTGCGCGCCCGGTGCGCCGCACCGTGCGCCAGGCGGCCAAGGGTGCCCGGCGCGCTGCCACGAAGGTGACGCGCGCCGCTGCGAAGACCGCGAACAAGGGCGGCACGCCGGGCGCCCGCACGCGCCGGGCCGCCTGAGCGACACGGCGCGACGCGGACGGGGACGACGCCAGACGTCACATCGTGACGTCCGGCGCAAGTCCGCGGCCCGTGCGGGCCGCGGCATGACGCGCGCGCAGCGCGTTCGGCCCGGCGATCAGCGGCTTCGCCAGAAGTCGCGGTGCAGCGCCGCGATCTCCTCTTCCACCTCGGCCACCGGTCCGACGACGCGCATCGCCTTCTGCCCGCGCGAGAACACGTCGCGGCACGGCAGGTCGAGCGTCGGGTTCTCGGCATGCGCGCCGGTCATCTCGAGCAGCCGGCGCTCGCTCATGCCGTAGACGAGGCCGCCGATGTGCGCCCAGTACTGGGTGCCGGCACACATCGCGCACGGCTCGACGGTGGTGACGAGCGTGCAGCCCCACAGGCGCTGCGGGTCGAAGCGCTTCGCGGCGACGCGGGCCAGCACGGCCTCGGCGTGGTCGACGCTGTCGACGTTGCCTTGCTCGAGCAGCACCGTCTCGCCGTCGGCGTCGACGAGCACGGCACCGAAGGGGTGGCGCCCCTGCTCGAGCGCCCGCTGCGCCACCGCGTTGGCGCGGCGCAGCGCCTGTTGAATCTGCTGGGGGGTCATCCGGCCAGCCTACACCAGGCCCCGGCACGCGGCGAAAGGCGCGCGTGAGCAGGGCATGGCGCCGCGGCGAGCCTGCGCCTATGCTGCGCCACGCTGCACTGCCGCCACATGGACGCCGCGCGCCCGCCCCGCGCGGGGTCGCGGCGAGTGCGCATCGCCATGGCGGCAACCTTTTGCTCGAGGAGGTTCGTCGTGAAGTGCCCGCGCCAACGGATCACCGCGCCTCGGCCCTCCTGCGCTCGCCGCTCGCCACACCTCACGCTGCTGACGGCGGCGCTGCTGTCGAGCGGCCTGCTGGCCGGCGTGGCGAGCGTTCCTGCGTTGGCGGCGCCGCAAGGCGGCACGGTGCGCGCGGGCAGCGCGACGATCGCGGTCAACGGCGCGCAGACGCGCGTGGACCAGGCGAGCGAGCGGGCGGTGATCGACTGGCGCGGCTTCAACGTCGGCACGGGCGAGCAGGTGCTGTTCGTGCAGCCCGGGGCCACCAGCGCGGTGCTCAACCGCGTCACCGGCGAGCAGCTGAGCGTCATCCTCGGGCGCATCGACGCCAACGGCCAGGTGTTCCTGGTCAACCCCAACGGCGTGGTGCTGGGCCAGGGCGCGCAGGTCAACGTCGGCGGCTTCGTGGCGAGCACGGCCAACATCGGCACGGCCGACTTCATGGCCGGGCGGCTGAGGTTCGGCGAGCCGGGGCGGCCCGGGGCGGGCATCGTCAACGGCGGGAGCATCACCGCGGCCGAGGGCGGCCTGGTGGCGCTGGTGGCGCCGCACGTGCGCAACGACGGGGTGATCCAGGCGCGGCTGGGGCGCGTGCGGCTGGGTGCGGGGGAGACCTTCACGCTGGACCTGTACGGCGACGGCCTGCTGAGCCTGGCGGTGGACCCGGCGCAGGCGGCGGCGCTGCACCAGGCCGGGCGCATCGAGGCCGACGGCGGCCAGGTGGTGCTGGTGAGCGCGGCGGCGGCGCGCTCGGCGCTGGACCAGGTGGTGAACCTCACGGGCAGCGTGCGCGCCGACACCGTGGCGCAGCAGGGCGGGCGCATCGTGCTGCTGGCCAGCGGCGGCACGGCCGAGGTGAGCGGCTCGTTGAGCGCGCAAGGCGGCGCGGGCCAGGCGGGCGGGCGCATCGAGGTGCTGGGCGAGCGGGTGCACCTCGGCTCCAGCGCCGCGCTGGACGCCAGCGGCGGCGCCGGCGGAGGGACGATCCACGTGGGCGGCGCCTGGCAGGGCAGCGGAAGTGGCCCCCGCGCGAGTGCCACCACGGTGGACGCGGGCGCCACGATTTCGGCTGATGCCCGGAGCCGAGGCGCCGGCGGCGAGGTGGTGCTGTGGTCCGACGGCACGACGCGCTACGCCGGCAGCATCAGCGCGCGCGGCGGCGCATCGGGCGGCGACGGCGGCCGGGTGGAAGTGTCCGGCCGCGGCACGCTGGAGTTCGCCGGCGCGGTGGACGCCGGGGCACCCAACGGCGCCGCCGGCCTGCTGCTGCTGGACCCAGCGTTCATGAACATCGGCCTGGCCGAAGCCAGCCTCATCAGCCGCGTGCTGCGCACGGGCACCAGCACCGCGGTGAGCGCCGAGGTGGACATCACGGTGAGCTCGCCCATCGACGGGCGCGGGCGGCTCTCGGGCGGCGGCCTGACGCTCACCGCCGGGCGCGACATCCACGTCAACGAATTCATCGTCACCGCCGACGGTGCGGTGCGGCTGGACGCGGCCACCGGCACGGTGACGATCGCCGCGGGCCGCGGCATCTTCACCGGCACGGCGCCGATCACGGTGAACGTGGGCGGGGACCTCTCCACCGGCACGATGGTCACCCGCGGCGCGCTGAGCCTGACATCGAGCGGCGGCAGCATCGACCTGGACACGGCGCTGGACGCGACGATCGGCGCGGTGACGGTGAACGCCGCGCAGGACGTGCGCATCAACCAGCCGGTGGTGAACCTGCGCAACGGCAGCGCGTTCACGGCGGTGGCCGGGGGCGACATCGTCGTGGGCGCGCAGATCGACGGCCGTGGCGCGACCGGGGCCAGCGGCGCGGTCGAGCTCACCGCGGGCAACCGCGTGCGCTTCGACGAGTCGGTGGTCACGCAGGTGGCCGACATCCGCGCGCGGGCGATTGCCGGGGCCATCGAGACGGCGGCCGGGCGGGGCATCTTCTCCATCGGCAGCGCCGGGGCCAACGGGGGCACGATCGAGCTCCGGTCGGGGGCGGACTTCACCACCGGCCTGGTGAGCACGAGCGGGCCGCTGAACCTCGTCTCCACCGGCGGCGCGGTGACCGTCGGCCAGGGCATCGACGCCAGCGTCGGGGCGGTGACGATCAGCGCGGCCACCGACGCGAACCTCGATGCCGACATCGTCAACCTGAGGAGCGGCGCGCCGCTGACGGTGGCCGCCGGGCGCGACATCCGCGTCAATGCGCAGATCGACGGGCGCAACGGCACGGCGCCAGGCGGCACGGCCACGCTGGTGGCGGGCAGGAACGTCAGCCTCACCGACTCGATCACCACGCACGAAGGCGCCATTGCCGTCACCGCCACCGCGGGCACGGTGACGCAGGCCCCGGGCGTGCAGCTGCGAACGGGCGGCGCACCGATCGCCGTCAACGCCGGGGCCGACTTCACCACCGCCAGCTACGTCACCACCGGCGCGCTGAGCCTGGCGTCGACCAACGGCACGTTGACGATCGCGCAGCCGATCTACGACAGCACCGGTACGACGAGCCTCAGTGCGGGCACCGACATCCTCGTCCAGGCGCTGGTGGAGAACATCCGCACCGGTGCGCCGCTCACGATGACGGCCGGGCGCGACATCGTGGTGGACGCGCAGATCGGGCAGGACCGCACGGCCACCACCGTCACCGGGCCGATCGCGATGACGGCGGGACGAAACGTCAGCATCAACCAGGACGTGGTGACGCGTGATGCGCCGCTGGCGATCACGGCGAGCACGGGCACGGTGACGGTGGCGCCGCAGACGCCGGGGCCCAACGGGCCGCAGCCGCAGGTGCGCTCGGGCAGCGGGCCGATCACCGTCAGCGCGGGGGCGGACCTGTTCATCGGCAACCCGGCCGCGGCACGGCCCAACGACGAGACGCCCTACGTCACCACCGGGGCGCTGAACCTGTCGTCCACCGCGGGCACGCTGTTCATCGAGGCGCCGATCCCGCAGAGCACCGGCACCGTGACCCTGAACGGCGGCAACGCCGTGCGCGTCAACGAACGCATCTACTCCAACAACGGCGACATCACCATCACCGCCGGGCCGGGCGGCATCAGCACGAGCACGGCCACGCTCACCTACGACGACTTCGGCACGCTGCGCAGCTTCCCGCTCGCCGACATCGACGCGCGGCTGGGCAACCTGACGCTCACCGCACAAGGCGACATCGAGGTGGCCGGCGTGCGCACGGCCGGCACGCTGACCCTCACGTCCACGGCCGGCCGCATCGTCGGCGCCCGAACGCTGGACAGCCGCGGCGACGCCGGGCAGCCGCTCGGCCAGCCGCAGGCGGTGCGCCTGGCCGGCGCGCTCGGCATCGCCGGCTTCGTTCCCCTGGGAGGCCTGCTCGACATCGAGGCCCGCTCGTCGCAGGGCTCGGTGACGGCAACCGGCTGGGCAGCGCAGAACACCTACATCGAAGCCGCGCTGGACATCCTCGGCGGCGGCAACCTCGGTGCGCGCATGCAGCTCGTGGCCGGCCGCGACGTGTCCGTCGGCCTCGGAACGGGGCTTGCGCACGTCACGGCCGGGCGCGACATCACGTTCACCGGCGCCTCGCTCGGCGCGCTGCACGCGCAGGCGGGCCAGGACATCCTCGTCGCCCCGGGCACGCTGCGCATCGAAGGCACCGGCGGCACGCTGGCGCTGCGCGACGCGGCCCATGCCGGCAGCGAGGTCGCGCTCGGCGGCCTGTCGCTCGAGGCCGGCCGCGACATCACCATCTCCTCGACCGTGCGTGTTTCCGATCCGATCATCCCGGGCGGCATCGGCGAGGCGACGCTGCGGCCTACGACGATGACCGCCGGCCGCCACCTCACGATCGGCCTGCTCGAGACGATCGGCGACGTCGCCCTGCACGCCGCCACCGGCAACGTCACCGTCACCGCGCCGCTCGGCGCCCCGATGCCTCCGATCGTCCCCGGGACCGACCGGTGGAACCCGGCAGGCGTGGGCGTGAGCTCGCTGCTCGTCGAGGCCCCGGGCATGGGGGCGCTGATCGATCTGCAAGGGGCGCGCAGCCAGAACGACGTGGCGCTGATCGCACCGCAAGGCACCGTGAACTCCGCCTTCGCCGTGACGGCGATCCCCGGGCCACCGACGATCGTCGCGGCGGCGCAGAACATCTCGGCCACGGCGATCCCCGAGCGGGCCCGGCCCCTCGCGACCGACACTGCCGCCTCGGTCATCACCCCCGGCCCGCCGCCGCTGCGCGGCGCGCCCGACGGGCCGGCGATCGCCGCCGCGCCGGCGCCCGGCGCGCCGGGCCTGGCGGACATCTTCGTCAGCGCACCCGAGGCGATCGACGCCGGCGCGCCGGCCGGGCCCGGCTCGCTGCAACTTGCTGCCGGCGAGACGACGGCCGAACAGGCCGCGCTCGTGCCGAAGGCCGGCTCGTCAGCCGAAGGTGCCGACGCCCCGAGCGAAACCGACTCCGCCGTGGCCGGTGGCCGCGGCATCGTGCTGTACAGCGGCGGGCGCGGCGTAGCGCAAAGCGCCGACCTCGGCCGCAGCGGCAGCTACGGCAGCACGCGCGCCAAGCCCGACGAGAGCGAGGACGAGGCGCGCCGCCGTCCGCGTGGCGCAACGACCTCGGCGGCATCCGCCAAGGCGGCCGCCGCCGCAGCGCCCGCCGCTGCGGCGCGCGCACCGGGCTGAGGGCGCTTGGGGGCGGCAGGGGCGGAATGGGCGGAAGGGGCGGCTCCGGCGGCGGTCGCCGCAGCACTCGTGGCGGCCGTCACCGCAGTGGTCGCAGCTGCTGTCCCGGCGGCTGCCAGGGCGGCTGCCAGGGCAGCCGTCATGCCGCCCCCTCCTCCGCGCCGCCGTGGGCCGCGGGCGCATCGTCGAGCTCGAACGGCGGCACGACACGGCCATCGATGTCGGTGAAGCCGTACGCCTTCGCCAGGTCGCCGACACGCAGCACGCGGCCCGTGTGCCGCATCACCTGCGCGTCGGCGGCCAGCGCCGCCACGGCGCGGCCGACGTACCGCGGCGACTCGGTGCGCGCGAGCGCAGGCCGCTCGCGCCAATGCGCCTCGTCGGTGTCGTGCCCGGCGAGCACGAACTCCGTGCGCATCCAGCCGGGCGACACGGCCACCGAGGCCACGCCGTGCGGCCGCAGCTCCTCGGCCATGCCGCGAGCCAGGCGCGTCATTGCCGCCTTCGCCAGGTCGTACAGCAGGTTGCCCTGCAGCACGCGGTCGCGGTCCCAGAAGGTCGTGGTGACGATGAGGCCTTTCTTCTGCCGCACGAACATCGGCGCGGCGTGGCGGCTGGCGAGCAGGTGGTTGCGCACGCCGCGGTCGAAGAACGCGTCCCATTGCGCCATCACCGAGGAGCGCTCCCAGAACGGCGCGACGAAGACGCCGTCGAACACCTCGTGCCCGCCCCAGGCGTTGTTGACGAGCACATCGAGGCGGCCGAAGTCCTGCTCGACGCGGCGAAACAGCTGCTGCACCTGTGTTTCCTGCGTGTGGTCGCAGCGCGCCGCCACGCCGCGGCCGCCGGCACGGTCCACCTCCTCGGCCGTCTCGTCGATGCTGCCCGGCAGCGCCGCCAGCTTCGACAGCGCCAGCAGCGGGCCGTAGCTGCGTGCCGGTTCGGCCCGCGTGCTGCGCCCGGTGACGATCACGGTGGCGCCGGCGGCGCCCAGCTCCACCGCGATGCCGCGGCCTGCGCCGCGGCTCGCACCGGTGACCACGGCCACGCAGCCGCTCAGTTCGTTCGTCATGCCCGCCTGCCTCTCGATGCCGCGACGGCGCCGATCGTGCCGCGGCGTCAGCCCGCGGTCTTGGAAGAACCCGAAACGGCGCGGCGCACGAACTGCGCCGGCGTCAGCCCGCACAACGCGCGGAACTCGTTGACGAGGTGCGACTGGTCGTAGAACCCACCGGCCGCGGCGACCTCGGCCCAGCGTGGCCCCGGCGCCGCCCGCAGCGCGCGCAGGCAGGCATGCAGGCGCGCCAGGCGCGCCCAGGCGCGCGGTGAGAGGCCGATCTGCGCGCGGAAGATCTGCTGCAGCCGCCGCTCGCCGAGCCCGAGCGAACGCGCCACCGCGGCGATGCGCGGCGCCTCGTCCGCCGCGGGACGGCGCAGCAGCGCGGCGGCCCGCAGCGCGCGCTGCCGCGCCGCTGCGTCCGTGCCGCGCGCCAACCCGCGCAAGGTGGCGAGCAGGAAACGAACACGCGCCGCATCGCCCGGCAGCTCGCACAGGCGCGCGGCGAGGTCGCGCCGGCCGGCCGGCACCAGCGCTTCCCAGGGCACACTGCACCCGGCGAGCTCGTGCGCAGGCAGGCCGAACAGCGCCAGCGCCGCGCCCGGGCGCAGCGTCACCGACAGGCCCTGCTGCCGCCCCTGCATCGTCAGCAGCACGGGCCGCGTGCCCGGGCCGGCGATGCGTGCGTTCGCCGTACCGCCCGCGGCACCCGCGCCCTGCAGGTCGACGATGAGCCGCAAGGCGCCGTCGGGCAGCACCCGCTCCCGCACCTGCACGCCTTCGGGCAACGTTTCGTCGTAGGCAAGGACGTGCGCGACCTCGTCGCGCAGCGCCGCCGGCACCGCGAACTCGCGCAGCGTGCCCTGCGGCACCGTGGTCTCCGGCGCGTACAGCGGGTCGTCCTCGAGGCGCAGGTACAGGCGCTCGGCCATCGTGGCGGCATTGTGGCGCGCCGGCCGGCAAGGGGCGGGCAAGGCCCGGCCCTGGGGCGCTCAGAACACCCCGAGCACGAGGCCCGCGGCCAGCGCGGCACCCACTTCCGCACAGCGCCGCCGGTCGGGCTCGCCGATCACCTTCTCGCGCAGGATCTGCTCGGGCGTCTGCGCGTGCACGTTGACGATGACCGTCGGCGCCACCTGCCTCAGCCGCCAGCCGGTGGCGATGCGCTCGAGCTGGCACGCCGCGTTCTGCCCGTCGCTGCCGGCGCAGATCAACGCCGCGTACGGCCGGCCTTCGATGCGCCCGAGCGCGGCGTAGTAGCAGCGGTCGAAGAAGTCCTTCATCAGCCCGGCCAGCGCGGCCAGGTTCTCCGGCGCCACGAAGAGGTAGCCATCGGCGCCGAGCACGTCCCGCGGCCCTGCTTCGGCGGCGCGCAGCAGGCGCACGCGCAGCGGGGCATCGGGGGCACCGGTCCCGGTGCCGACCGCAGCGCCGGCCTGCTGCGTCGCCTCGGCGGCAGCCGCAACCCCGGCACCCGTGGCGGCCACGGCGGCGGCCTCGGCCATCTGCCGCGACCCGCCGGTCATCGAGTGGTAGACGACGAGCAGCGTCTTCATCGCGGCGTCGATCATCCCCGATCGGCCACGGCCCGCGCGCGCCGCAGCACGTACAGTCGCCCGCCAGCATGGACTCCCTGGTCGCCGCCGCCGCACGGGCCCTCGCCGCCGGCGATGCGATCGGTGCACTCAAGCGCGTGAGCCTGCGCGACGACCCGCCGGCGCTGGCGCTGCGCGGCATCGCGATGGCCCAGCTCGGCGAACACGCGCGCTCGCGCGAGCTGCTGCGGCGCGCCGCGCGCGGCTTCGGTGCCCACGAGGCGCTGGCGCGCGCAAGGTGCGTCGTGGCCGACGCCGAGGTGGCGCTGGCGATGCGCGAGCTCGCCACTGCGCCGCGTGCGCTCGTCGACGCCGCCGAGACGCTCGAAGCCCGCGGCGACCACGTGAACGCGCTGCATGCACGGCTGGTCGTGGCGCGGCGGTGGCTGCTGCTCGGCCGCCTCGGCGAAGCGGCGGTGGCCCTGCAGGCCGCACGCCGGCCGCGCGCGAAGGGCACCCGGCCATTGCCGCCCGGGCCTCACACGCCGCCGTCGCTGCAGGCCGTGGCCGAGCTGGCGGCGGCCGAGCTGGCGCTGCGTTCGC
>JAHCKS010000131.1 GCA_026125665.1 Rubrivivax sp. | reverse complement strand
CGACGTCACCGGCTACCTGCGCGCCAGCGAGATCAGCCGCGACCGCGTCGAGGACGCGCGCAACGTGCTGAAGGAAGGCGACGAGGTGAGCGTGATGGTCATCAACGTCGACCGCAAGATGCGCAGCATCCAGCTCTCCATCAAGGCCAAGGACCAGGCCGACCAGCAGGAGGCGATGCAGCGCCTGGCGCAGAGCAACGAGCGCGAGACCGCCGGCACGACGAGCCTGGGCGCGCTGCTGCGCGCCAAGCTCGACAAGGGCAGCCAGGAGTAGGCGGGCGCGGGCCGGCACGCAGGCGGGGCGCGGACGGCGAAAGGCACGCCGTCGCGCGCCGACGCCTCGCCCCGGCCCGGTTTCCCGCCCGCTTCTCGCGCCCTCTGCCGCCCGGCCCGCGGGCCGCCCCGCACCTGCCGCTGCTGCCGCCACCATGACCCGATCCGACCTCGTCGCGCGACTGGCCGAGCGCTTCAAGCAGCTCACCCAGCGCGACACCGAGTTCGCCGTCAAGACGATCCTCGACGCGATGAGCGACGCGCTGGCGCGTGGCCATCGCATCGAGATCCGCGGCTTCGGCAGCTTCTCGGTCAACCGCCGGCCGCCCCGCATCGGCCGCAACCCGCGCAGCGGCGCGCAGGTGACGATCCCCGAGAAGCTCGTACCGCACTTCAAGCCGGGCAAGGCACTGCGCGAGGCCGTCGACGAGCCGCCGCCGGAGCGCGCCGAGCACTTCTAGCGCCAGGGTGTCCCGCACCTAGAATGCGCGGCGCTCCATGCGCCCCGTCGTCTGGCTCTTCCGGGCCGCCCTCTTCTTCGCGCTGTTCGCCTTCGCGCTGAACAACCAGCACCCGGTCGCGGTGCACTGGTTCTTCGGCCTCGAGTGGCACACGCCGCTCGTCATCGTCGTGCTGCTGGCCTTTGCGCTCGGCGCCGTGCTCGGGGTGCTGGCGATGGTCCCCAGCTGGTGGCGGGCGCGCCGTTCGGGGGCCGCCTCTGCGCCGGCCGCGCCCTCCGACGCCCAGGGCCCGCCCGCCCCGCCCGCACCCACGCCGCCGCTGGGTGCCCAGGCCGCGGCGGGCGACAGCATGGCCGAGTACCCGCCGCGCATCGGGCCCTGACCGGGCCCGGCCGCCGACGCACTGCACGACCCGGCCCCGCGCAGATGGAGTTCGACTTCCAGTGGCTGCTGCTCGGGCTGCCGCTCGCCTTCGCCTTCGGCTGGATCGCCTCGCGGCTGGACCTGCGCCAGCTCGGCCGCGCGCGCCGCGAGACCCCCAGCGCCTACTTCAAGGGCCTGAACCTGCTGCTCAACGAGCAGCCCGACAAGGCCATCGACGCCTTCATCGAGGCGGTGCAGCACGACCCCGACACGGCCGAGCTGCACTTCGCGCTCGGCAACCTGTTCCGCCGCCGCGGCGAGTTCGAGCGCGCCGTGCGCGTGCACGAGCACCTGCTGGCGCGCGGCGACCTGAAGGCCGCCGAGCGCGAGCGCGCGCAGCACGCGCTGGCGCAGGACTTCATGCAGGCGGGGCTCTTCGACCGCGCCGAGGCGGCCTGGCGTGCGCTGGAAGGCACCTCGTACGACCGCGAGGCGCGCAGCGCGCAGCTGACGCTGGCCGAACGCTCGCGCGACTGGGCCCGCGCCGTCGAGGTGGCGACGCGGCTGAACGAGAGCGACGGCGGCGCCTTCGCGTCGCGCATCGCGCACTACGAGTGCGAGCTCGCGCTCGCCGCCGATGCCGCCGGCCGGGACGCCGAGGCCGAGGCGGCACTGGCCCGCGCGCGCCACGCCGCGCCGGCGGCGGCACGGCCGCTCATCCTGGCCGGCCAGCGCCACCTGAAGGCCGGTCGCGCCGCCGAGGCGATGACGGCGTGGGACGAGCTGCGCGAGCACCAGGGCAGCGGCGCCTTCCTGCTCGTCGCCGAGGACTACGCACGCGCGGCGCTCGCCTGCGGCCGCGCCGACGCGGCGCGCACCGCGCTGCACGCGCTGCTGGCGGCGCACCCGGCCACCGAGCTGCATGCCGCGCTCGACCTGCTCGGGCCCGGCGGCGCCGACGGCGAGCGCTGGGTGGCGCAGCTGCAGCGCGCCCCGTCCCTCACCGCGGCACAACGGTTGCTGGCCACCCCACCCGAGGCCTGGGGGCCGGCCGGCCTGGAGGCGCTGCGCGCCGCCGTCGCCCGTGCCGCACGCCCGCTGCAACGCTACCGCTGCGCCGCCTGCGGCTTCGAGGCGCAGCACTACTTCTGGCAGTGCCCCGGCTGCCTGAACTGGGAGAGTTATCCGCCGCAACGCATCGACGCGATGCAGTAGGCCGCGAGGGCCCCGGCGCCGGGGAGCAGGCCCGCTGCGGGCTCTACCGCAGCTGCTGCTCGAGCAACGCGAGCACGTCGTTGCGTGCCGGCACCTGCCACTTGCCGCCGATGCTGGCCACGCGCCCCGGGCCGCTGATGCCGGCCAGGCCCGGCTCGTGGTCGCAGTAGATGCCCAGCGTCGGACGGCCCAGGGCCGCCGCGAGGTGCGTGAAGCCCGTGTCCAGGCCGACCACCTGCTGCGCGCCGGCCAGCACCGCGGCCATCTCGCCGACGCGCAGGAACGGCGGCACGTCGCCTTCGCAGCCGGCGGCGATGCGCTCGGCCAGCGTCTGCTCGTCGTCGGCACCCCACAGCACGATCGGCAGCAGGCCGCGTTCCTGCAGCCGCTTGCCCACCGCCACCCAGTGCCGCTCGGGCCAGAGCTTCTCCTTGCGGCTGGCGTTGGGGATCAGCACCGCGTAGGCCGCCCTCGGGCCCCAGCCCGGCGCCGGGGCCCGCAGGCCGAAGTCGGGCGGGGTCGTCGGTGCCGCGTAGCCCAGGTGCGCGGCGGCCAGCAGCCGGCAGCGCTGCACCGCGTGCAGGTCCTTGCCCACCGTGGCGCGGCGCTGGTAGGCCCAGGCGGCCGCCGGCTCGCGCGCGCTCTTGCGGTCGTAGCCGGCCACCGGGCCGGCCGCCTGCCGCGCCCACCACGCGCTCTTCACGAGGCCCTGCAGGTCGAGCACGAGGTCGTAGGGTTCCCGCCGCAGCTCGGCGCGCAGCTCGCGCATCGCCTGCCACGTGACACCCGAGAGCAGCGCGTGCCGCCACTTGCGCCAGGCCATCGGCAGCACGCGCTGCACGCCGGGGTGCAGCTGCGGGATCGCCGCGTAGGCGGCCTCGACCAGCCACTCGATGCGTGCGCCGGGGTGGTGGCGCAGCACGTCGGCCACGACGGGCAACGCGTGCACGACGTCGCCCATCGACGACGTCTTGACGATGAGAAGCCGCATCTGCAGCGATCGGCCGGTCAGCGCGGATTCCCTGCGCGCCCGGCCGTCTCGGCCACCAGCACGGGGTTGAAGCGCGGGTCGTTGTACATCTTGAACTGGCGATAGACCTTGAAGTAGGCGCGGCCCGCGGCGGCGTCGGCGAGCAGCGCGTCCAGGCAGCCGGCGAGGTCGCTGCGCTGCTGCGCCAGCCGCTCGAGCTTGTCGCGGCTGGTGCGGCGGTGGGTGTCGTCGACGTCGCGGCGCTCGGTCTGCGCGCGCATGGCGTGCACCTTCAGCGCCAGGATCGACAGCCGGTCGATCATGCTGCCGGCGGTCTCGCTGTTCAGGCGCGCACCGGCCGCCACCGTGGCACGCGGCGCGTCGGTGCGCGCCGAGGCGGCATCGACGAGGCCGAGTGCGGTGAGCAGGATCTCGTCGACGCGTTCGGTGGCGTCGTTGCGTGCCTGGTTGAAGCGATCGATGGCGCGCTTGTTGGCGGCGATCTCGGCGTCGGCCACGGTGGTGCGCCGCGCGAGGTCCTCTTCGGCCCACAGGCGGCAGTTGAAGAGGTGGTTCGTCTGCACCCAGCGCCACAGCTCGGCGCCGGCGGCGCCTTCGCCGGTGGCCGGTGGCGGCTCGGTGCCCGGCCAGCCGGGCGTGGCGATCAGCCGGTCGTGCAAGGCCACGACATCGGCAGCGCGTATCGGGACAGCGGGCATTCGGGGTGGAGGGCGTCGGGAGCGGCGGCCGCCGCACGACGAAGCGGCGGACCGGGCTGGCAGAATCGGCGCGCATTATGGGCCGCGCGCCGTGACCGCCGAGCTCCCGCCCGGCGCCCCACCGCCCCCGGCCGGCCCGCTCGTCGTGCGCCTGCGCAACTGGGTCGGCGACGTGCTGCTCGGCCTGCCGATGCTGTGCAGACTCGCCGCCGCGGGCTACGGCCTGCAGCTCGTCGGCAAGGGCTGGGCGCGCGACCTGCTGGCCGGGCACGGCTGGCCGGTGCACGTGCTGCCTGCGACGTTCGGCGAGCGCGTGCGGCTGCTGAGCCACCTGCGAGGGCAGATGCGTGCCGGCACGGCGCTGTCCGGGGGTTCACCGCGGCGCCGCATCGACGCGCTGTGCCTGCCCTACTCGTTCTCGAGCGCACTGGAGCTCCGCCTCGCCGGCCTGCGCGCGCTCGGCCACGCCCACGAGGGGCGCAGCCTGCTGCTGGCGCGCGCCGTGCCGCGCGCCCACGACCGCCACGAGCTCGCCGTGTACTGGCAGCTCGGCGACGCGCTGCTCGGGGGGGTGGCGCCACTGCCGCAGCGCATCGGCCTCGTGCTCGCCACGGCGCACCGCGACGCCGCCGCCGCGCTGCGCGCCCACCACGGCATCGGCCCCGGCTACGTCGTCATCTGCCCGTTCGCCGGCGGCACCTTCGACAAGCGCGACAAGACCTGGCCCGCCTTCGCCGCGTTCGTGCGCGAAGACCTCGAGCCGCTGGCGCGAGCGCAGGGCCGGCGCGTGCTGGTCTGCCCCGGCCCGGGCGAGGAGGCGCTCGCGCGCCACTTCCCGGCGGCGCTCTGCCTCGAGGGCGTGCGCCTCGGCACCTACGCCGCGCTGCTGGCCGATGCGGCACTGATGATCAGCAACGACACCGGCCCCGGGCACCTGGCCGCGGCCGTGGGCACGCCGCTGCTCTCGGTGCTCGGCCCGACCGATGCCGATCGGTGGGGCGCGTGGGGGCCGGGCGTGCACTCGCTCGGCGGGCGCGGCACCTGGCCGTCGCGCGAGAACGTGCTGGCCGCCGCGCAGGCCCGGCTTGCCGCGCCGGCACCGGCGCCGGCGAAAGGCCGCTGAAAGGCCGTTGTCCCCCGGGGGGGGGACAACGCGGAGCCGCCTGGCACCACCCGCAGCGGGGCCCTCCGCGGGCCTGCCCGCGGGGGAGTGCCCGGGAGCGCACCGCCGCGAAGAATGCCCTTCAACCCGCTGCGTTCGAAGCCGCCCGGAACACCGGGGCAAGTGCAGCGGGCCCCGGAGCTTCCTTCATCCACCGCGTTCCACACCCAGGAGATCGTCACCATGTTCCGCCAGCTCATCGCCACCGTGCTCGCCGCCTTCGCCCTGAACGCCTTCGCCGCCGTCGAGATCAACAGCGCCAGCCGCGCCGAGCTCGAGACCGTCAAGGGCGTCGGCCCCGGCCTCTCGGCCAAGATCCTGAAGGCGCGCGAAGCGGGCGAGTTCAAGGACTGGGCCGACATGGTCCAGCGCGTGCCCGGCGTCGGTGCGGCCAGCGCCGACAAGCTGTCGAAGGGCGGCCTCACCGTGGGTGGCGCCGCGTTCGACGCGAGCAAGATGCCGCCGGCCGCGCCGAAGCAGGCACGCCAGCGCAAGACCGGCGGCGAAGCCGCTGCCGCGTCCGGCGACAGCGCCGCCAAGCCGTCGAAGAAGGCGGCGAAGAAGGAGGCGGCCACGTCCTGAACGCCCCTGGCGGCGGGGCGCATGCGGCAGGAGCCCGCGCGCCCCGCACCCGCCCACGGGCCGGTCACGGCAGGCGCAGGTCCGGGCGCCGCGGGTCGGCCGCTCGCGCGTCCGGCAGGTGCAGGTCGGGCAGCGCGAGGTCGGGCAGGTCGATGTCGGGCATCGGCCGAGAGATGTCGAAGTCGAGCTGCGACTGCGAGCCGTACACGGCTTCGCGCGCGGCCCGCGCCGCGCGGTGTGCCGCGTCCCAGCCGAAGAACTGCATCACCTCGTCGCGGCGCGACGTCGCGTCTTCCTCGCCCAGCGCCATCAGCTCGCGCGTGTACGGCGCCTCGAACAGCAGGTAGCTCGCCAGCGCCGTGCCGCGGGCCGTCTGCCCCTCGCCGCCGACGCCGGCGCCACGCAGCAGCGTGCGCACCGGGCCGGGCAGGCTCGACAGGTGGCGCGCCGCGATGTCGTCCAGCCGCTGCGAAGGTGCGATGACGAGCGCCTCCACGGGCCTGAGCGGCGTGTCGGCCAGCGCCGACTCGGGCAGCAGCGCCAGCGTGCGGTTGATGCGCTTCATGCGCTCCACGTCCACCGCCAGCGCGTCGAGGAAGATGCTGGAAAGCGCGTGGCCGGCGATCTGCGCGATGTTCGGGTAGCCGGTCTGCACGATCTGGCGTCCGGTGGGCTCCTGCATGCGCCCGGCGCCGATGATCAGCAGCCGCTCGGCGCCCAGGTGGATGGCCGGCGACAGCGGCGCCGTGTTGCGCATCGAGCCGTCGCCGAACCACCCGGGGTCGCCCGGCACGTCGAGGTGCTGCGCCGGGAACACGAACGGGATCGCCGCCGAGGCGAGCAGGTGCGTCTGCGTGATCGTCGACGGCACGGCCACGCGCTGCGAGCGCACCCAGGGCTCGACCGGCTGCGCCGTGTTGTAGAAGGTGTAGTGCTCACCGCTCGTGTAGCTGGAGGCGGTGACCGCGAACGCGTGCAGTTGCCGCTGCTGCTGCACGAACGGGATGCGCTCCAGCGGCACCAGGCGCTGCAGCAGCTCGGCGAGCGGCTCGTTGTCGAGCAGCGAACGAGGGCGCGCCTTGCGCCAGCGCGCGATCACCCAGCCGATCGACAGCATCGTCAGCCACTGCGCGCCGGTGCGGATGACGCCCAGCGAGTCGGCGCGATAGACCTGGTCGGCCGAGAAGTTCTGCCAGACCTTGGCCACCACCTCGACGGCGGCCTCGAAGCGGTCGGCGTGCGCGGCCAGGGCCGCGGCGTTGATGGCGCCGGCCGACGTGCCGCAGATGACGCCGAAAGGGTTGGCCATGCGGGCGCGCGGCCCCAGCACCTCGCGCCGCATCTTCACCAGCGCACGCAGCACGCCCACCTGGTAGGCGGCGCGCGCGCCGCCGCCACTGAGGACGAGGCCGGTGAGCGGGGTCTCGTGCATGACCCCGCATTGTGGGCTCAGTCCTTGCCGCGACCGCGGCCCTCGCCCTTCCCTTCGTGCTTGCCGTCGCGCTTGCCGTCCCGCCTGTCGTCACCGCGCCCGCGGCCGCGACGATCGTCGTCGTCGTCGTCGCGATGCCGCGCGCCGCGGTGCACGTGGCGGTCGTACCAGTCGTCGCGCACGAAGTACACCGGCACGCCGCAGGCGCGGTACTTGTGGCAGTGCTTCTTCCAGTCCTTGCGGTGCCCGGGCGGCACCCACATGTACACGGGCTGCGGGCGCGGCTGCGGCGCGACGACCACGCCGGGCCGCGGCGGCGTCGGCAGCGGGGGCGGTGCGATGATCACCGGGCTCGGCAGCACCACCTGCGGCAGCGGCAGGCGGCTCACGTCCACGCGTCCGGGCAGCCCGGGCAGCACGATCGGCGGCGGCGGCGGCAGCTGGATCTCCAGCGCCGCGGCACCGAGCGCGACGCCGGCGAGCAGGGGCCCGGCAAGCAGGCGGAAGGCGGCAGGTGCGTGAAGGGTCTTCATGGCATCTCCGGAAGGACGCTGTTCACAACGCTCGATGATGCCGCCGCGTTGGCCGCGCCCGCGCCGCGCGGGCCCCGCCGTTTCACTCGTACACAACTGTGGCCGCACCGTCCTCGGCCAGGCTGCGCCAGCGCACCAGCGCCTCGTCGCAGGGCCAGAAGCGGGCTTCGTCGCCGAGGTCGATCTCGGCCACCGCCTTGCGCCGCTTCAGGCGCAGCCGCACGGCGAGGCCTTGGTGCAGCACGCCGTGTTCGGTGTCCACGCGCCGGGAAGGCCACAGCTTCAGCACGTCGCCCACCGGCGGCAGGCCGCCGTTCACCTCCACCGCGAGGTGGCGCGCGAAGCGTGCACGCGCCGCCGCCAGGTCCCACACCTGCGTCACGTTCAGGCGCAGGCCGCCGGTGAAGCGGTCGGGCTGCACCCGCCCCTGCACGACGACGAGCTGGTCTTCCTGCGCCAGCTCGCGGCGGCCCTCGAACAGGTCCTCGTTGGCCACCGCCTCGATCGCCTCGCTGCCGTCGTCGAGCTTGAAGATGACGACGCGCCCGCGCATGCCGCTCACCGTGCGCGGGTCGGTGACGATGCCGGCCAGCAGCTGCGGCTCGCGGCTGTCCACGAGATCGGCAATCGGCAGCCGCGCGAAGCGCCGCACCTCGTCGGCCCACGCGTCGAAGAGGTGGCCGCTGAGGTAGAAGCCGAGCGCCGCCTTCTCGTGCGTGAGCCGCTCGCGCACGCCGAACGGCACCGCGTGCACGAACGCCGGCTCCTGCGTGCTGCTGCCGTGCGTGTCGCCGTCGGCGAAGTCGAACAGGCCGCCCTGCAGCGCGTTGACCGCCTGCGCCTCGGCCCAGTCGAAGGCCAGGCCCACGCTGGCCAGCAGCACGGCGCGCGCCGCGCAGCCTTCGGGATGCAGCGCGTCGAACGCCCCCGCCTTGACGAGTGCCTCGACGACCCGCCTGTTGACGCGCTGGCGGTCGACGCGGGCGCAGAAGTCGAACAGGCTGCGGAACGGTCCGCCACCCTCGCCCTCCCGTTCGCCCATGCCTTCGCGCGCGGCGACGATGGCCTCGATGGCGCCCTGCCCGGTGCCCTTCACGGCACCGAGGCCGTAGCGCACGCGGCGCTCGCCGACCGGCTCGAAGCGGAACGTGCCGCGGTTGATGTCGGGGGGGTCGAAGGCCACGCCGGCCAGCTTCGCGTCGGCCATCAGCGCGCGCAGCTTGTCGGTGTTGTCCGCCTCGATCGTCATGTTGGCGGCGTAGAACTCCGCCGGGTGGTGCACCTTCAGCCACGCCGTGTGGTAGGCGAGCACCGAGTACGCCGCGGCATGGCTCTTGTTGAAGCCGTAGCCGGCGAACTTCTCCATCAGGTCGAACACCTCGTCGGCCTTGGCCTCGCCGATGCCCGCGGCCGCCGCCCCTTCGCGGAAGGTGCTGCGCTGCCTGGCCATCTCCTCGGGCTTCTTCTTGCCCATCGCGCGGCGCAGCAGGTCGGCACCACCCAGCGAGTAGCGGCCGAGGATCTGCGCCGCCTGCATCACCTGTTCCTGGTAGACGAAGATGCCGTAGGTCTCCTCGAGCACCTCACGCAGCAGCGGGTGCGGGTAGGTGATCTCCTCCAGGCCGTTCTTGCGCCGGCAGAAGCTGGGGATGTTCTCCATCGGCCCGGGCCGGAACATCGCGTTCAGCGCGATCAGGTCCTCCAGGCGCGTGGGCTTCGCGTCGCGCAGCATGCCCTGCATGCCGCGTGATTCGAACTGGAAGATGGCCTCGGTGCGCGCCTCGGCGAAGAGCCGGTAGACGGCCGGGTCGTCGAACGGCAGCCGCTCGAAGGCGAAGTCCTGCTGCCCGGGCTTGCGGCGGATCATCTCCTTGGCCAGCTCGAGGATCGTCAGCGTCGCCAGCCCCAGGAAGTCGAACTTCACGAGGCCGATCGCCTCGACGTCGTCCTTGTCGAACTGGCTCACCGCGGCATCGCTGCCCGGCTGCTGGTACAGCGGGCAGAAGTCGGTGATCCTGCCCGGCGCGATCAGCACGCCGCCGGCGTGCATGCCGACGTTGCGCACGATGCCTTCGACGCGCGTGGCCAGCGCCAGCAGCTCGCGCACCTCCTCCTCGGCGGCTTCACGCTGCTCGAGCTCGGGCGCCTCGCGGCGCGCGTAGATGGTGGGGTCCTTGTCCGGGTCGTAGTCGGCGGGCACCGGCGCCAGCGTCACCGTCTTGCCCGGCGGCGCGGGGATCAGCCGCGCGATGCCGTCGACGTGCCCGTAGCCCATGCCGAGCACGCGGCCCACGTCACGCAGCGCGGCCTTGGCCGCCATCGTGCCGAAGGTGGCGATCTGGCTCACCGCGTCGCGGCCGTACTTGCCCTTGACGTAGTCGATGACGCGGTCGCGGTTGGCCTGGCAGAAGTCGATGTCGAAGTCGGGCATCGACACCCGCTCGGGGTTGAGGAAGCGCTCGAACAGCAGCTTGTAGGCGAGCGGGTCGAGGTCGGTGATGAAGAGCGCGTAGGCGACGAGCGAGCCGGCGCCCGAGCCGCGACCCGGCCCCACCGGGCAGCCGTGCTCCTTGGCCCAGACGATGAAGTCGCTGACGATGAGGAAGTAGCCGGCGAAGCCCATCTTCTCGATCGTCGCCAGCTCGAACTCGAGCCGTTCGCGGTAGCGTGGCCGCTCGCGCTCGCGCGCGGCAGCTTCGGGGAACAGCGTCGCCAGCCGCTTCTCCAAGCCCTCGTGCGAGGCACGGCGGAAGTAGGCATCGAGCGGCATCGGCACGCCGTGCTCGTCCGGCGGCGTCGGGAAGTCGGGCAGGCGCGGCTTGCCGAGCGTCAGCACGAGGTTGCAGCGGCGCGCGATGTGCACGCTGTTGGCGAGCGCGCTCGGCACGTCGGCGAAGAGCGCCGCCATCTCGGCCGCGCCCTTGAAGTGCTGCTCGGGCGTGAAGCGCTTGACGCGGCGCGGGTTGGCCAGCGTGTCGCCCTCGGCGATGCAGACGCGCGCCTCGTGTGCCTCGTGGTCGTCGCGCGCCAGGAACTGCACCGGGTGCGTGGCCACCACCGGCAGGCCGAGCGAGGCGGCCAGCGGCACCGCGGCACGCACGTGCGCCTCGTGCTGCGGCTGCCCGGCGCGCTGCAGCTCGATGTAGAAGCGGCCCGGGAAGAGGCGCGCCAGCTCTGCGGCGACGCGGCGCGCGCGCGCTTCGTCGCCAGCCAGCAGCGCGGTGCCGACGGCGCCCAGGTCGCCGCCGGAAAGCGCGATGAGGCCGCCGCCGAGTTCCTCGAGCCAGGTCCACTTCACCCAGGCCTGGTTGCGCTGCACGTTGCTCGTCCATGCGCGCGCCAGCAGCTCGCTCAGGTGGTGCCAGCCGGTCTCGTCCTGAACGAGCAGCAGCAGGCGGCTCGCCGCCTTGTCGCCGCCGAGCCCCTGAGCCGGCGCGGCGCCCGGCGCGGCGCCGCCGTTCCCGCCCGCCTGCGCCAGCGGCTCCATCCAGACATCCACGCCGATGATCGGCTTGACGCCGCGCGCCCGACACGCGGTGTAGAACTTGACGGCACCGAAGACGTTGCCGAGGTCGGTGATGGCCAGCGCCGGCATGCCGTCGCCGCGCGCCGCCGCGGCCGCCTCGTCGATGCGCAGCGTGCCGTCGACGACCGAGTACTCCGTGTGCAGCCTCAGGTGGACGAAGCCCTCGACACGACGCTGTGCAACGCTCATGCGCGGCATTGTAGGCAGCGGCCTGCACGCGGCATCGACGCCGCACAAGGGTGAACACCGGCACCTCGCACCTAGAATGCCGCGCCATGCTGACGTGGCTGCTGCGCGCGTTCGGGGGGTTGCTGCTGCTCACCGCCGTCGTGCTGGCGATGTCGCGCGCGCCCGACCGCCCCGTCGAGTCGCTCGTCGCGCGCTGGGCGCTGCCGCCGTCGGACTTCATCGACCTGCACGGCCAGACCGTGCATCTGCGCGACGAGGGGCCGCGCGAGGACCCGCTGCCCGTGCTGCTCGTGCACGGCACGTCGGCGAGCCTGCACACGTGGGAAGGCTGGGTGAAGTCACTGAAGCGCGAGCGGCGCGTCGTCACCTTCGACCTGCCGGCCTTCGGCCTCACCGGGCCGTTCGCCGGCCGCTACGCGAACGCCGGCTACGACGGCGACACCTACGCGCGTTTCGTGCTCGACCTGGCCGACCACCTGAGGCTCGGCCGCTTCGTCATCGGCGGCAACTCGCTCGGCGGCGAAGTCGCCTGGCGAGTCGCGACCCTCGCGCCGGCGCGCGTGCACCAGCTCGTGCTCGTCGACGCCGCGGGGCCGCCGTTCGTGCCGCAGAACTTCCCCATCGGCTGGCAGCTCGCGCGCGTGCCGGTGCTCAACCGCGTGCTCGAGTGGGTGCTGCCGCGTTCGGTGGTCGCCGAGGGCCTGGCCACCGCGTACGCCGACCCGCAGCGTGTCTCGCCGGAGCTCGTCGACCGCTACTTCGAGCTGACGCTGCGCGAAGGCAACCGCCGTGCGCTGGTCCAGCGGCTCGCGCACTGGCGCCCGGGCGCCGATGCCGAGCGCATCGCCACGCTGCGCGTGCCCACCCTCGTGCTGTGGGGCCGGCGCGACCGGCTGATCCCGCTCTCGGCGGGCGAGCACTTCGGTCGCGTCATTCCCGGCAGCCGGCTCGTCGTCTTCGACGACCTCGGCCACGTGCCGCACGAGGAGGACGCGGCGCGCACCGTCAAGCCGGTGCGGGCGTTCCTCGGCCTGCCGGACTGAGCGGCCCGCGGCGACGGGCTTCGCGCGCCGGCTTCTCGTGGCCGGTGGCCCTCGCCGGCTCAACCGCCGGGCGTGGCCGCCGCGGCGCGGTCGCGCGCCGTGTCGCCGGCGATGCGCCCGGCCTCGATGCGCAGCTGCCGGTCGCAACGCGCCGCGATGCCGCGGTCGTGCGTGACGAGCACGAGTGTCGTGCCGAGCTCGCGGTTCATCGCGAACATCAGCTCCATCACGCGCTCGCCGGTGGCGTAGTCGAGGCTGCCGGTCGGCTCGTCGGCGAGCAGCACCTGCGGGTGCACGACGAAAGCCCTCGCCAGCGCCACGCGCTGCTGCTCGCCGCCGGAAAGCACCTTCGGGTAGTGCGCGAGCCGCTCGGCGAGGCCCACGCGCGTGAGCATCTCGGTGGCCGCGGCGCGCGCGTCGTGCCGGCCCATCAGCTCCAGCGGCAGCATCACGTTCTCCAGCGCTGTCAGGTTCCCCAGCAGCTGGAAGCTCTGGAAGACGAAGCCGACGTTGCGCGCGCGCACCTCGGCGCGCGCGTCCTCGTCGAGCGCGAACAGGTCCTGGCCGGCGAGGAAGACCGTGCCGCGGCTGGGCACGTCGAGCCCGGCGATGATCGACAGCAGCGTGCTCTTGCCCGAGCCCGACGCGCCGACGATGGCGACGCTCTCGCGCGGCGCGAGGGCGAAGTCGATGTCGTGGAGAATGGTCAGCGTCCCGGTGGCATCGGCCACCTGCTTGGTGACCGCGCGCACGGCAATGATGGGTTCGATGGTGGAGGCTCTGGACATCGCTTGTTCTTCTGCCGCGTCTGCAGGGCGTGGCACGCGTGGGGCGCACGCGGCGCGTGGTGCGCGGTTCGGGTGGGGCGTGGCCCGCCCGGCGCGCCGCACCTGGCTTCGCGCGGTGCTCGGGTTCGGGCTCGCCCGGGGAGTGGCGCACTGTAGCGCGCCGGCGCTGGTGGCCGCGCTGGCGGTGCCCACGGCCGTCCGCGCCCAGGGGTCAAGTGCAACTGCCGCGTCCGGCGCGGCGTCGGCGATGGGGTCGGGCGCGGGCCGCACGATCCTCGTCGTCGGCGACAGCCTGTCGGCCGAGTACGGCCTCGCGCGCGGCCAGGGCTGGGTGGCGCTGCTCGAGAAGCGGCTCGCCGCCGAGCGCATCGCCTGGCGTGTCGTCAACGCCAGCATCAGCGGCGACACGACGTCCGGCGGCCGCTCGCGCCTGCCGGCGCTGCTGCGCCAGCACCGGCCGCAGGTGCTGCTGATCGAGCTCGGCGGCAACGACGCCTTGCGCGGCCTGCCGCTCTCGATGACCGAGGCCAACCTGGCCGAGATGGCGCGCGCGGGCAAGGCCGCCGGCGCGCGCGTGTTGCTCGCCGGCATGGCCGTGCCGCCGAACTACGGGCGCAGCTACGGCGAAGCCTTCATGGCGCTGTTCGCGAAGGTGGCGAAGGCGCAAGGCACGGGGCTCGTGCCGTTCCTGCTGGCAGGCGTCGCCGACGGCCCCGACGCGGAAGCGATGTTCCAGCCCGACCGCATCCACCCCAGGGCCGAGGCGCACCCGCGCATCCTCGACAACGTCTGGCCGGCACTGAAGCCGCTGCTGCGTTAGCCCCGACGCGGCGCGGTGCACGCGGTGCCGCGCGCGCGGCGCGCGGCGGTGCGCGCGAC
>JAHCKS010000013.1 GCA_026125665.1 Rubrivivax sp. | reverse complement strand
GCGGCGTCGCGCCGCGCCAGTGCCGCGCGGGCCTCGTCGACATCGGAGAACGGCCGGCGCACGCCGGCGATCTCCTGGTAGTCCTCGTGCCCCTTGCCGGCGAGCAGCACCACATCGCCCGGCGCGGCACCGGCCACCGCGGTGGCGATGGCCTCGCGGCGGTCCTCGATCAGCGCCACGCCCCGCGCCGCGGCGGACATGCCGGCGAGGATGTCGCTCATGATGGCGCGCGGCGCCTCGCTGCGCGGGTTGTCGCTGGTGACGACGACGCGGTCGGCACCCCGTTCGGCGATGCCGCCCATCAGCGCGCGCTTGGTCGCGTCGCGGTCGCCGCCGCAGCCGAAGACGCACGTCAGCCGCCCGCCGCGCGCCGCGGCCAGCGGGCGCAGCGTCGCCAGCACCTTCTCCAGCGCGTCGGGCGTGTGCGCGTAGTCCACGACCACTTCGACCTCGTGCCCGGCGATGCGTTGCAGCCGCCCGGGCACCGCACCGACGCGACCGAGCTCGCGCACCGCATCGGCCAGCGGCACGCCGAGCGCGCGCAGCGCCGCCAGCACGCCGAGCAGGTTGCTGGCGTTGTAGTCGCCCACCAGCGTGCTGGCCAGCGTGGCCGCTTCGCTGCCGCCGCCTTCACGCGCCTCGACCACCTCGAAGGCGAGGCCGCGTGCCTCGTAGCGCAGGGCCTGCGCGACGAGGCGCGTCGGCCGCGCCAGCTGCGACGGCCGGGCCGTGGGTCGCACCGAGAAGGTCCACAGGTCGAGCGGCGCGCCGCCGGCCCGTGCACGCGCTGCTGGCCCGTCCAGCTCGCCGGCCAGCGCCGCGCCGCGAGGATCGTCGATGTTGACCACCGCGGCGCGCAGGCCCGGCCAGTCGAACAGGCGCCGCTTCGCCGCCCAGTACGCGGCCATCGTGCCGTGGAAGTCGAGGTGGTCGCGCGTGAAGTTGGTGAACACCGCCACGTCGATCTTCAGCGCCGCCAGCCGCTGCTCGACGAGGCCGATCGAAGACGCCTCGAGGGCGCAGGCGCGGCAGCCGGCGTCGACCAGGCGACGCAGCGTGGCGTGCAGCGTCACCGGATCGGGCGTCGTGAGCCCGGTCGCTGCCACCGCGGGCGGCTCGCCGACGCCGAGCGTGCCGATGACGCCGGCCCGCCGGCCGAGCGCGCCGAGCGCCGCGGCCGCCCACCACGTGGTGCTGGTCTTGCCGTTCGTGCCGGTGACGGCGATGGTGTCCAGCGCGCGGCTCGGCTGGCCGAACCAGGCGTCGGCGATCGCGCCGCAGGCAGCCTTCAGGCCGGCGAGCGCGGCCACGCGCCCGCCCGCCGCGCCGAAGTCGAACGCCGCCGCGCCTTCGGCTTCCACCAGGCACGCGGCGGCTCCGGCACGCAGCGCGTCGGGCACGAAGCGGCGGCCATCGACCGTCGCGCCGGGCCAGGCGATGAAGGCGTCGCCCGGCTGCACGTCGCGGCTGTCGGTGCGCAGCGTGGCCGGTGCGCCGCCCGCGGCTCCGGCTGCGGCCGGCGCGGCCGCGGCCGGCCGCAGCCGCGTGTGCAGCCAGGCCACCGCCGCCACCGCGTCGGGCAGGTGCTGCAGCGCTGCCGGGGCCGTCATCACGCCGCCCCCGCGCTGCGCGCTTCGGCGTTCGCCTTGGGAACGGCCCGGCGGCTCATGACGCGACCTTCGCGCCCGAAGCGCTGCGGTGTGAGCGCTCTGGAACGGCCACGCGCGCTCACAGGCTCTCCGTTTCCGCCGGCACCGGCTTGGCCGCGATCTGCGTCTTCACGTCGACGTCGGGCGGCACGTTCAGCGCGCGCAGCGTGTTCTGCACCACCTGGCTGAACACCGGCGCGGCCACGTCGCCGGCGTAGTACTTGCCCGCACGCGGCTCGTCGACCATCACCGCCACGACGATGCGCGGCGCGCTCACCGGCGCCAGGCCGACGAACCAGGCGCGGTACTTGCCGTCGGCATATTCGCCGCCGACCAGCTTCTTCGCCGTGCCCGTCTTGCCGCCCACCGAGTAGCCGAGCGTCAGGCGCTGCAGGTCGGGCGCGGTGCCACCGGGCGAGGCCGCCAGGCGCAGCATCTCGCGCATCTGCCGCGCGGTGGTGGCGCTGAACACCGGCTGGCCGGGCACCGGGCCTTCGCTGGCGTCGCGCCGGATGAGCGTCAGCGGCACCACGTCGCCGTCGCGCGCGAACGCGGTGTAGGCGCGCGCCATCTGCAGCACGCTGGCGCTGGCGCTGTAGCCGAAGCTGACGCGCGCATGGTCGGTGGGGCGCCAGCTCTTCCACGGCCGCAGCTTGCCGGTGGCCACGTGCGGGAACTCGATGCGCGGCTTCTGGCCGAGGCCGAGCGCGGCATAGGTCTGCCACATCTCCTGCCGCTCCATCGCCAGCGCCAGCTTGGCGGTGCCGACGTTGGACGACTTCTGCAGCACCTCGGCCACGCTGAGCGTGCCGTGCGGGTGCGCATCGGTGATCGTGGTGCCGGTCACCACCATGCGGCCGGGCGAGGTGTCGATCGGCGTGGCCGGCGAGACGCGCCGGCTGTCCAGCGCGCGCGCGATGGTGAACGGCTTCATCGTCGAGCCGGGCTCGCTGGCGTCGCTGGCGGCGCGGTTCTGCAGCAGCGCGGCGGCCTGCGTGCCGCGGCGGTTGGGGTCGGCGCCCGGGTAGTTGGCCATCGCCAGCACCTCGCCGGTGGTGCTGTCGAGCACGACGACGCTGGCGGCCCGCGCGTTGTGCGCGATGACCGCGTCGCGCGCGCGCTTCCACGCGTCGAACTGGATCTTGCTGTCGATCGACAGCGTGATGTCGGCGCCGTGCCGCGGCAGCGACGCGTCGCCCACGTCCTCGACGGCGCGGCCGATGCGGTCGCGCAGCACCGTGCGCCGGCCTTCGTGGCCGCGCAGCTCCTGCTGCAGCAGCAGCTCGACGCCGGCGCGGCCGATGTCGTCCACGTCGGTGTAGCCGACGACGTGCGCCGCGGCCTCGCCCTCGGGGTAGCGGCGGCGGTACTCGCGCTCCTCGTGCACGCCCTTCAGGCCGTGTGCCTTGACGAGTGCCTGGATCTCCTGCCACGCCGGCTCCTCGACGTGGCGACGCAGCGTCACCGTGCCGCCGGCGCCACCGTCGAGCCGGTCGTCGAGCTCGGCCACGCTCATGCCGAGCAGCCGGGCCAGCGCGCGGCGCTGCGGCGCCTCGGCGGCGAAGAGCTTCGTGTCCACCTTCACCGTCGGCAGCGCCACGCTGGTGGCGAGCACGAGGCCGTTGCGGTCGAGGATGCGCCCGCGGCTGGCCGGCAGCGTCTGCCGGTGCACGAAGCGCTTCTCGCCCTGGTCCTGGAAGAACTCGGTGGCGACGATCTGCACGTAGGCGGCGCGCCCCAGCAGCACGGCGAAGCCGAGGCCGACGAGCAGCACGACGAAGCGCGAGCGCCACGGCGGCGTGCGGCTGGCCAGCAGCGGGCTCGTCGCGTAACGCAGGCTGCGCACGCTGGCGCTGCCCATGCGGCCGAGGCCGGCGCTGCCCGCACCGCCACCCGGGCCGGCGCCGAAGCCGGGCACGGCCGCGCGGGCGATCGAACGCGCGTTCATCGCCGCCCTCCGGCCGCGCCCACGGCAGGTGTCGGCGCGGGCGCCCCGGGACCGGGGTCGACGACATGCTCCACCACGGCCGGCGTGGCCGTGCGCATGCCGAGCTTCTCGCGGGCCACGCGCTCGACGCGCAGGTGCGTGGCCTGCGTCTGGCGCTCGGCGTCGAGGCGGCGGTACTCGGCGTCCAGCCGCAGCTGCGTGGCCTTGGCGCGGTCGAGCTCGGCGAACAGCCGCCGCGCCTCGTACGACGTGCGCACCAGCGCCAGGCTGCTGGCCAGCAGCAGCGCGAGCAGCAGCAGGTTGACGCGGCTCATCAAGCCGCCTCCGTGCGCTCGGCCACGCGCATCACCGCCGAGCGTGCGCGCGGGTTGGCCGCCACCTCGGCCGCGCCGGGGCGCACGCGGGCCAGCGCGCGCAGGCGCAATGCGCGCGGCGGCGCGAACGGCGCGCGGCGGTCGGGCACGTCGCGGCTCTCGGCGGCGATGAAGGTCTTGACGATACGGTCTTCGAGCGAGTGGAAGCTGATCACCACGAGCCGCGCATGCGGCGCCAGCACGTCCAGCGCATCGGCCAGCGCCTGGCGCAGCGCGTCGAGCTCGCCGTTGACGTGGATGCGCAGCGCCTGGAAGGTGCGCGTCGCCGGATCCTGGCCCGGCTCGCGCGTCCTGACGACGCGCGCGACGAGCGCCGCCAGCTCTCCGGTGCGCGCCACCGCCGCGCCGCCGGCGCGGCGCGCGACGATGGCCCTGGCGATCGGGCGGGCGTTGCGCTCCTCGCCGTACTCACGGATGACCTGCGCGATCTCGCGCTCGCCCGCGCGGGCCAGGAAGCCGGCCGCCGTCTCGCCGCGCGTGGTGTCCATGCGCATGTCGAGCACGGCGTCGTGCCGGAAGCTGAAGCCCCGCGCCGGGTCGTCGATCTGCGGCGAGCTGACCCCGAGATCCAGCAGCAGCCCCTGCACGCGCGCGCAGCCGAGCTCGGCCAGCTGCGGCTTCAGCTCGGCGAAGCTGGCGTGGCGGATCGTGAAGCGGGCGTCGTCGATGCGCCGGGCCTCGGCCACCGCCTCGGGGTCGCGGTCGAAGGCGATCAGCCGCCCGGCCGGCGCCAGGCGTGCCAGCACGGCGCGCGCGTGGCCGCCGCGGCCGAAGGTGCCGTCGACGTAGGTGCCCTCCGGCTGCGTCACCAGCGCCTCGACGGCTTCGGTGAGCAGGACGGTGCGGTGCGGCCATGTGTTCGTCGGCTCGGCGTTCACTGCAGCACCAGGGTGCGCAAGGCCTCGGGCTTGCCCTTGGCGATCACTTGGGATTCGCTGATCTCGCTGCGCTCGGGGTCCCACAATTCGAAGTGCACGCCGACGCCCATGAAGATGACCGAGCCGTTCTCCTTGAACCCGGCCCAGCGCCGCAGCTCCGGCGGCACGAGGATGCGCGAGCCGCTGTCGATCTCCAGCTCGGCATGGCTGCCGAGGTACAGGCGGCGCCACTCGTCGGCATCGGGGCTGTCGAGCTTCAGCAGCACGTCGGCGAGTTGCGCGAAGACCGGGGGCGGGTACAGCCCGAGGCAGCCCGAGGGGTCCTTGCACACCACCAGCTGGCCGGCCGCCTTCTCCTGGATCTGCTCACGCCACTTCGAAGGCACCGTCAGCCGCCCCTTGACGTCCAATGTGAGCACTGGCCCACCGAAAAACCGCCACTGAGAAACGGCTGACACGAAACCCCACCTTCGCCTACGATTCCCCACCACACTGTATAGGAGGGGTGAGGGAGGGTCAAATCGCGCCGAAGGCGGAAAGCCTTGGTGAATCAAGCACTTAGGCCTGGGTTCGTATCCAGTGCCTCAGCAAAACACGTTATGAATGAAGCACTTGCCTCTCTGACTGAAAGTGCTTTCGAGGCAGTAGCTGTGAATGCATACAGCTTCGCCGTTACGCATTGCAACTTGGTGCGTGTGTGCAAAACGACCCACTCTGGAACCTGAGGCATGCGCTGGCCGGCGTGGCGCTGGCGCTGCTGTTGTCGGTGCCGGTGGCCGCGCTGCTGGGCAGCACGCTTGGCGACTGGTTCGGCGGCACTTACGGCTGGCGCGCCGGCATCTACAGCGGGCTGCTGCTGTACGTGGTGAGCGGCGCCTTCGTGCTGTTCGTCAAGGTGGCGCAGCACGAGAAACGGCCGCTCAGCGCGGCCCGGGTCGGGCTGTGGCTGGCGAGCCTGTGGTTGTGGCCGGGGCTGCTGCTGGTGGCGAAGCGGCCCGCGGCGGCCGCCGCCGAAGCCGGGCCGCCGCCTGCGGCGGCCGTCTCGGGCGGGTCGTTGGCGCCGGGGCCGAGCGCTGCGCCGCCGGCAGCACCGGCGCCGGCAGCGTCCGCATCAGCTTCGCAGGCTTCACCCTCGTCGCCGCCCTCGCACGGGTCGGCCACGCCACCGCCGTCAGCGTGACTGCAGGATGCGCCGGCCGGCGATGGACTGCGCCGGGCGCGCGTTCATCGGGTACAGGCGCGAAAAGAGCTCCACCTGCTCGGCCGTCACGGTGACCGGCGTGCGCATCACCACCCACAGCACGCCCTCGCTGCACGGCGGCGTGGTCAGCGAGCCCATGTAGGTGTAGTAGCGGCGGTCCTCGGGCAGCAGCAGCGTCGGGTCGAGCGGGCCGCGGGCCGGCGCCTCCTCGTGCCGCTCCAGCGGCAGGTTGTTCCACACCGCCTGCACCACCGGGTGCGCCGGGCCGCGCCCGAGCAGCACGCCGACCACGGCCAGGCGGCCGTCGGCGTCCTTGTGCACGAGGTGCAGCGACATCTCGAACTGCCGGCCGTCGATGCGCTCCTCGCTCGGGCGGTGGAAGTGGAACTGCTGCAGCTCGTAGCGGCGCCCGCCGACCTCGATCGCGTTGCCCGGCGGCAGGTTGACCTGCACCGTGTGGCCGTTGTCGATGACGGCGAAGGTGCTCGGCCGGTAGTCGAAGTGCACCGGCTCGAGGTCCACCGCGAGGCCGCCGCGGATGTCGATCGGGCTTTGGCGCTGGCCGTTGGCGCAGAGGTTGAACTCCGGCCGCAGCGCGCCCCACGCGGCGGGGCCGGCCACGCCTTCGTAGCTCCAGCGCAGCGCGACGTGGCCGGCGCCCTGTGCCGCGGCGCCGGCCAGCGCCTTGCCGCCCGCCGCGACAGCGGCGGCCGAGCGCCGCGCTGGCGGCGCGTGCGGCGGGCAGGCGGGGCCTGCGGTGCGCCGAAACTGGTGCCCGCGCCTCGCACGATGAGAGGACACGCCCGCCTGCGCGCCGGCAGCCGCGCGGGACCAGGCGATGCCTTCGGCACGACTGCGCCTGATGTCCTCGGCGCTCGCTGCGGGTGCCGTGGATCGCCGGCGCCGCCCGCGCGCCCGGAATGTACCTGCGGCGCCGTTGCCACCGGCGCCTTCGCCGGCGCGCTGGCGCGCGTGCCCGCGCGCAGGTCGAACGTGCCGCCCGCCGACGCCTGGCTGCCCCGCCCTGCCAGGCGCTCGGCCAGGCGCAGGCGCAGCCGCTCCATGGGGTCGAGCTCCGCGTGGGCCGTCGCAGCCCCGGCAGTCGAAGCAGCAGCCGCCGGCGACGCCGCGGACGTCGCGCCGCGCGCCGGCGCCGCGCTTGCCGGCGCGACGTCGGCCTTGCGGGCCACGGCGGGAATCGTCGCTTCGGCCGACCCGCCGGATGCCGGCGCTGCCCACGCCGACCCTCTCGCCACGGTCAGCAAGGCGATGGCGGCGACGAAGGCAAGGCTCGGGCGGTTCATGGCGAGAGGATCCCTCGCCTCATTTCGGCCGCGGCGCGAGATCACTTGAGCGAGTCGCCGTCGCGCCGGGCGCAACCGTCGCCGCACGGCGCTACACCGTCACGCGCCGCTTCACCCAGGTCCAGGCGAGAAGGCCGGTCAGCATCAGCCCGGCCGAGGCCACCGCGAGCCCGACGGCCGAGTGCATGACCAGCGGCGCCAGCACGCCGGCGACGACGGCATTGGCGCCGCTGCCGATGCTCGAGTGCACCGACGAGGCCATGCCGCGCCGCTGCGGCGCCTGCTCGAGCACGAGCAGGGTCACCACCGGCGTCAGCAGCGACCAGCCGAACGAGTACAGCGCCACCGGCGCGATGGCCCACGCGGCACCCCACGCGGCACCCCACACGGCGGGTGGCGGCACGAAGGCGTTCAGCGCCAGGTTCACGAGCGTCGCCACGCCGACGACGACGAAGCCCCAGCGCACCTGCCGCCGCGGCGCCACGCGCCCCGCCAGCCGCCCCGACAGCGCCGCGCCGGCCATGATGCCGCCGACGCTGGCGACGAAGAACCAGAAGAACTGCGTCGGCGCCAGGCCGAGCACGCCCCCCAGCCACGCCGGCGCCGAGAGCACGTAGAGGAACATGCCGTTGAACGGGATGCCGCTGGCCACCACGAGGGCCAGGAAGCTCGGGTTGCGCACGAGTTGGCCGTAGCCGCGCAGCAGCGGCGCCGGGTGGAACGGCTGCCGCGCCGCCGGCTCCAGCGTCTCGGGCAGCAGGCGCACGTTGGCCAGCGCCAGCACCAGCGCGATCGCGGCCAGCAGCCAGAAGATCGAGCGCCAGCCGAGCGGCCCCACCATCAGCCCGCCAAGCACCGGCGCGATGGCCGGCGCGACGCCGAAGAAGATCGTCACCTGCGACATCACGCGCTGCGCCTCGGCCGGCGCGTGCAGGTCGCGGATGATCGCGCGCCCCACCACCATGCCGGCGCCGGCGGCCAATCCCTGCACGGCGCGCCAGAAGACGAGCGCGCCGATCGACTGCGCCAGCGCGCAGCCCACCGACGCGGCGACGAAGGCCACCAGCCCGCCGAGCACCACCGGGCGGCGGCCGAAGCTGTCGGCCAGCGCCCCGTGGAAGAGGTTCATCAGCGCGAAGGCCAGCAGGTAGGCCGACAGCGTCTGCTGCATCTGCACCGGCGTCGCCGACAGCGACGAGGCGATGGCCGTGAACGCCGGCAGGTAGGTGTCGATGGCGAACGGGCCCAGCGTCGCCAGGCCGGCGAGCAGCAGCGACAACGCCCAGCGCGGCCCTCGCCAAAGCGCCTCGGCGGGCGCGACGAACGGCACGGCGGAGCTTGCGGAGGCCGCCGGCGCCGCCGCGGCGGAACCGGGGTCGGACGGCGGCGCGTCGGAGGAAGGGGAAGTCATGCGCGGCGCGGTGAGCCGGCCAGTGTAGGCGGCCGATCGCAACGCCGCCGTCGGGGGCAAACGTTGCCGCGATGGCCGCCGCGCGGCGGGCCGTGTTTCAATGCCCGTGATGCCGACCTCGAGACGCCAGCTGGTGACCTTCGCCGCGGCCAGCGCTGCCGGCGCGGCCCTGTCCGTGCTGCCGGGCGCGCCCGCGTTGGCCAGTTCGCGCCGCGCGCTGCGCCAGATGACCGACGGCCCCTTCTATCCGCCGGCGCGCTGGCGCGCGCAGTGGAGCGACTGGGACGCCGACCTCACCCGCGTGCAGCAGGGGCGCGAGACGCTCGTGGCGCGTGGCGAGCACCTCGGCCTTTCGCTGGTCGTCGCCGACACCGCCGGCCGCCTCGTCGACGGCGCCGAGGTCGAGATCTGGCAGTGCGACACGATGCAGCACTACCGCCATCCGGACGTGCCGCGCGAGGCCGCCGACCGCACGATCCGCTTCGACCCGGGCTTCCAGGGCTTCGGCGCGGGCAGGGCCGATGCCCGCGGCGAGCTCTCGTTCCGCACCATCCGCCCGGTCGCCTACCCGGGCCGCACGCCGCACATCCACGTCAAGCTTCGCCACGTGAGCTTTGGCGAGTGGACCTCGCAGCTCTTCGTCGCCGGCGACCCCGGCAACGCGCGCGACTTCCTCTGGCGCAACGTGCCCGCCGATGACCGCGCGGCGCTCGAGATGCGGCTGGCGAAGCCGCCCGCCGCAGCCGCTGCGGCCGAAGGGCCGTCGCTGGCCTGGGTGACGCGGCACGAGCTCGTCGTGCCGGCCTGACGCGCCCCGCGCGCGGTGCCCTCGCGCACGCGGTCGCGAGGGCGGCAAATGTGTGAAGCAGGCCGATAGGCCGGATTCTGTGCAGCCCGGGCTCCTTGCGAAGCCCGCGCCGTGACCGCCATTCCTCTGGGCCGGGGGTCGCCCACCCGGCTCGGTGCCACCTACCCGCCGGCTCCGCGGGCCGCATCATCGCCGGCCTACTTGGTGTTGCTGCGCGTAGAGATTGCCCGTTTCACCCGACGCGGGGCTGAAGCCCCGCGTCGGGTGGCTGTCTCGGCCGGGCTTGCGCCCGGGGTCGCGCGGCAAGCCGCACGACCTGCCGGCTGCGCCGGCCCTCGACAGAGCACCCTTGGGGCGACCCCTCGTCGACTCGTCTCTGTTGCTCTGATCCTCACCTCGCGGTGGACAGCCGTTAGCTGCTACGCCGCCCTGTGCAGTCCGGACCTTCCTCCAGTGCCGGGTTTCCCCGCTCGCACCAGCGGCGGTCTGGCCTGCTTCACGGGACGGATTATCCCCGCTGCGGCCACCGCGCGCTGCCTCACCAGCGGACGGCCAGCTTCAGCCCGTAGCTCGTCGCGTCGCCCGTCTTGTCGGCCTCGATCACCAGGGCAAACGGCACGAAGGCGATGTTGACGCCGGCGAACACCTTGTCCTTCTGGAACTTCTCGCGCACGAGCGTCGTGCCCGGCGCCTTCGCGTCGATCTCGACGCGGCCGATGCCGGCATACGGCGTGAGGAAGAGCACGCCCTTGCTGATCGACAGGTCCACGCCGGTGGCGCGCATCTTCAGCTGGTCCACGCCGGTGAGGTTCATGTACGAGGCGCGCAGCGCCACCGCCGGCAGCACCGCGCTGCCGCCGACGAAGGCCCAGCGCAGCTCGCCGCCGGCGGCGCGCACGTTGGTGTCGGGGATGCCCATCGCGACGACGCCGATGTCGATGTCGAACGGCAGCCCCTTGACGGCGCGCAGGCCGGCCAGCGGCACCTGCTTGGGCACGTCCTCGCCGCCCGCGGCCTTGATCAGCACGGCGCGGTTGGCCACCTCGGTGGCACCGATCGACAGGCCGAGGTCGAAGCCGGTGATGCCCAGCCCCTCGGAGGGGATCATCGGCTTGTACGAGACCGCGGCACCGATGTCCTCGGCCAGCGCGCGGAACTCGGCCTGCGTCAGCGTGCCGATGGCGTTGAAGTCGGCGGCGTGCGCGGTGGTGGCACCGGCCGCTGCCGCGGCGATGGCGGCCGCCATCTGGCGGGCGCGCGTGACGGTTCGGAACATGGCTTCCCCTTGGCCGCGCGACGCGCCGGCCTGCTGCCATTCTCGGCGCGCGCCGCGCCCGGTGGCGCACCGGCCCACCTTCGCGCCGGTGACAAGGCGTTGCACCGTGGGTGCCGGACAACAGCCGCCGCGGGGCGCCGGACGGCCTGCCCACGGGCCGCCGCTCAGATCGCCAGCCGCGCCTTCACCCCGTCGGCCGCCATGTCGGCGCCGCGACCGCGCATCACCACCTCGCCGCGCTCCATCACCAGGTACGCGTCGGCCAGCTCCTCGGCGAAGTCGTAGTACTGCTCGACGAGCACGATGGCCATCGGCTGGCCGTCCAGGCCCTGCTTCGCCAGCCGCGCCAGCGTGCGGCCGATGTCCTTGATGATGCTCGGCTGGATGCCCTCGGTGGGCTCGTCGAGCATCAGCACGCTCGGCCCCGGCGCCAGCGCGCGCGCGATGGCGAGCTGCTGCTGCTGGCCGCCGGAGAGGTCGCCGCCGCGGCGGTTGAGCATCTGCCTGAGCACCGGGAACAGCTCGAACAGCACCGGCGGCACGGGCGTGCCGCCGGACCGCGTCGCCAGCCCCATGCGCAGGTTCTCCTCCACCGTGAGGCGGCCGAAGATCTCGCGCCCCTGCGGCACGTAGGCCAGCCCCGCGCGCACGCGCTCGTACGGCGGCTCGCGCGTGATGTCGCGGCCGTGCAGCGCGACGCGGCCGGTCTTCACGCCGAGCACGCCCATCAGGCTCTTCAGCAGCGTCGTCTTGCCCACGCCGTTGCGGCCGAGCACCACGGTGACCTCGCCGCGGCGCGCCTCGAGCGACACGTTGCGCAGGATGTGCGAGCCGCCGTAGTACTGGTCGAGGCCGTGAACGCTCAATGCGACCGCGCCTTGGCCAAGGGGCCGCCGCAGATCGGGCTCGGCCGGTCCGCTGGCGGCGCCCCCTGGCGGGAGGCGGCCGCAGGCCGCTTCGGCGGGGGCGACGTCAGCGGCCAAGGTACACCTCCACGACCCGTTCGTCGGCCTGCACGTCGGCGAGCCTGCCCTCGGCCAGCACGCGTCCTTCGTGCAGCACCGTCACCGTGCGGTGCGCGCCGGCCAGCGTGGCGACGAACTTCATGTCGTGCTCGACGACGACGAGCGAATGCTGCCCCTCGAGCGAGAGGAAGAGCTCGGCCGTGCGCTCGGTCTCCTCGTCGGTCATGCCGGCCACGGGTTCGTCGAGCAGCAGCAGCTTGGGGTCCTGCGCCAGCAGCATGCCGATCTCGAGCCACTGCTTCTGGCCGTGGCTGAGCATGCCCGCCTCGCGGAAGGCCGCGGGCTTGAGCTCGATCAGCGTCAGCAGCTCGTCCAGCCGCGCCGTCTCGGCGCCGTTCCGGTGGCCGAACAGGCTGGCGCGCACGCTGCGCGCTCCGGCGAGCGACATCGCCAGGTTGTCCAGCACCGTGAGGCGCTCGTAGACGGTGGGCTTCTGGAACTTGCGCCCGATGCCGGCCGTGACGACCTCGGTCTCGTTGAGCCGCAGCAGGTCGATGTTGCTGCCGAACGTGATGCGGCCGCCGTCCGGACGCGTCTTGCCGGTGATGCAGTCCATCATCGTCGTCTTGCCCGCGCCGTTGGGGCCGATGATGCAGCGCAGCTCGCCCGCGTCGACGGTGAGCGACAGCGCATCGAGCGCCTTGAAGCCGTCGAAGCTGACGGTGACCTCCTCGACATAGAGCGCCACGCCCTGCGTGAACACGGGCTCCAGCGGCTGCAGCGGGCGGCCGAAGCCGCCGCGCGGGCGCCGGTGGCCGGCCGCGCGCAACGCCGCCATGCGTGCCTCGTAGGCGGCGCGGCGGGCCGCGCCTTCGCGCATCAGGTCGGGCGTCATGCCGCCCGTCCCTTCGCCGGCTTCGCCGGTGCGGACCCGGCCGGGTCGCCGGACCTGCCGGCAGCACTGCGCCAGCGCATCGCCAGCTCCCACAGCCCCACCAGCCCGCGCGGCAGAAACAGCGTCACGGCGATGAACAGCGCGCCGAGGAAGAACAGCCACACCTCGGGCGCCGCGGCCGTGAACCAGCTCTTCGCGCCGTTGACGAAGAAGGCGCCGACGATCGGCCCGACCAGCGTGCCGCGCCCGCCCACCGCGGCCCAGATGGCGATCTCGATGCTCGCCGCGGGACTCATCTCGCTCGGGTTGATGATGCCCACCTGCGGCACGTACAGCGCCCCGGCCACGCCGCACATCACCGCCGAGAGCGTCCAGATCGCCAGCTTGTAGGCCACCGGGTCGTAGCCGGTGAACATGACGCGGCTCTCGGCGTCGCGGATGGCCTGCAGCACGCGGCCGAAGCGGCTTTGCACCAGCGCGCGGCCCATCAGGAAGAAGCCGATCAGCACGAGCCCCGACAGCACGCACAGCACGACCCGCATCTGCGGCGTGTTCAGCGGGATGTCCAGCACGCGCTTGAAGTCGGTGAAGCCGTTGTTGCCGCCGAAGCCGGTCTCGTTGCGGAAGAACAGCAGCATCGCGGCGAAGGTCAGCGCCTGCGTGATGATCGAGAAGTACACGCCCTTGATGCGCGAACGGAAGGCGAAGAAGCCGAACACGAAGGCCAGCAGCCCCGGCACGAGCACGACGAGCAGCGCCTGCGCGACGAAGCTGTCGCTCACCGCCCAGTGCCACGGGAACTCCTTCCAGTTCAGGAAGACCATGAAGTCGGGCATCGGCAGGCGGTACTGGCCGTCGCTGCCGATCTGGCGCATCAGGTACATGCCCATCGCGTAGCCGCCGAGCGCGAAGAACAGGCCGTGCCCGAGCGAGAGGATGCCGGCGTAGCCCCAGATGAGGTCCATCGCCAGCGCGCAGATGGCGTAGCAGAGGATCTTGCCGACGAGGCTCACGTAGTACGCGGAGAGGTGCAGCGCGTGCCCCTGCGGGAACGCCAGGTGCAGCACCGGCACGCCGACGACGAGCACCAGCACCGCCACCGCCACGGCGCCCCAGGCGCGCGGCGAGAGCAGCGCCGGGCGCGCGATCTGCAGCGCGGGCGGGGCCGCAACGGCGGCTGGCGGGGCCGGCAGGTTCATGCCTCGGCGCTCCGTCCCTTCAGCGCGAAGATGCCCTGCGGCCGCTTCTGGATGAAGGCGACGATGAGCAGCAGCACCATGATCTTCGCCAGCACCGCTCCCTGCCAGCCCTCGAGCAGCTTGTTGACGATGCCCAGCCCGAGGCCCGCGTACACCGTGCCCGCCAGCTGGCCGACGCCGCCGAGAACGACGACCATGAACGAGTCGACGATGTAGCTCTGCCCGAGATCCGGCCCGACGTTGCCCAGCTGCGAGAGCGCGCAGCCGGCAAGCCCGGCGATGCCCGCGCCCAGCGCGAAGGCGTAGGTGTCCACGCGCGCCGTGGGCACGCCGACGCAGGCGGCCATGCGGCGGTTCTGCGTCACGCCGCGCACGAACAGGCCCAGCCGCGTGCGCGCGATGAGCAGCGCCATGCCGGCCAGCACGAGCGCGGCGAAGACGATGATGGCGATGCGGTTGTAGGGCAGCACCAGGTTGGGCAGCACGGCGATGCCGCCCGAGAGCCACCCTGGGTTCTCCACCGCCACGTTCTGCGCGCCGAAGACGGTGCGCACCGTCTGCATCAGGATGAGGCTGATGCCCCAGGTGGCCAGCAGCGTCTCGAGCGGCCGGCCGTAGAGCCAGTGGATCACCGTGCGCTCGAGCAGCGCACCCACCGCCGCGGCGACGAGGAACGACACCGGAATCGCCACCACCAGGTAGGCCTCGAAGGCCCCCGGCGCATGCGTGCGGAACAGGTTCTGCACGACGTAGGTGGCGTAGGCGCCGATCATCATCAGCTCGCCGTGCGCCATGTTGATGACGCCCATCAGGCCGTAGGTGACCGCCAGGCCGAGCGCCACCAGCATCAGGATCGAGCCGAGGCTCACGCCGGAGAAGAGCACGCCGAGCCGCTCGCCCCATGCCAGCCGCGACTCCACCGCGTCCAGCGCCGCGGCGACCGCGGCCTTCACCTCGGGGTCGGATTCCTTGCCCAGGCGCTCGCTCAGCAGCGCGCGCGTCACCGGCTCGCCGCTCGCGGCCAGCGCCTTGGCCGCCGCGAGCCGGCGCGCCTTCTCGGGCGCGGCGATCGACGCCGCCGCCACGATGCGGCCGAGCTCGGCCTTCAACGTGGCGTCCGTCTCGTCCTCGAAGGCGCGTTCCAGCACCGGCAGCTTCGCCGGGTCGGCCGGTGCGCTCTTCAGCTCGGCCACCGCGGCGGCGCGCTTGGCGCGCTCGGTCGACAGCAGCGCCAGCGACGCCAGCGCCGACTCCAGCTCGCGGCGCATGCGGTTGTTGTTGATGACGTCCTCGGCCCCTTCGGGCAGCGGCGCAGCGAGCCCGCTGCCGGCGAGCGTGACCTTGTCGCCTTGCACGACGAACGCGCGGCCGCCGGCCACCTTCACCTCGTCGGCCAGCAGCGCCTGCAGGAAGGGCACCAGCGCCGCGTCGGCGCGGCCCACGGCCTGCGCCAGCGCGGCGATGCGCGCGTCGCTGTCACCGGCGGCGATGGCCCCGGCCTCCTCGGGCGTCAGCGCCAGCGCACGCTGCGCGGTGACGAGGCCGACGGCCAGCAACATGCCGGCGAGCAGCGCCCGCCAGCTCACCCGAGGAAACATCGAAGACTCCGAAGATGGACCGAGACCTGCCGGCCAAGCGAACGCCGCGGATCCGGCCTTGCCGGTCCGCTGGCGTTGCCCCCTGGGGGGCCGAGCAGCCTCACCGTGAACAGTCCGGGGGACTGTTCATGGCTGCGAGGGCCGCCAGGCCGCTTCGGGAGGTCAAGCCTTCACCGGCTCGTCCTTCTTGCCCTTGTTCTCGGGGATGAACGGACTCCACGGGTTGGCCTTCACCGGGCCCGGGGTCTTCCACACCACCTTGAACTGCCCGTCGGCCTGCACCTCGCCGATGAACACGCTCTTGTGCAGGTGATGGTTCTTCTCGTCCATCTTGCTCGTGATGCCCGAGGGGGCCTTGAAGGTCTGGCCGGCCATCGCGGCGATGACCTTGTCGGTCTCGACGCTCTTCGCCTTGGCCACCGCCTGCGCCCACATGTTGAACCCGATGTAGGTGGCTTCCATCGGGTCGTTGGTGATCGGCTTGTCCTTGTGGCCGGGCAGCCCCTTGGCCTTGGCGTAGGCCGTCCATTTCTTGACGAACTCGTCGTTGGACGGGTTCTTCAGGCTCATGAAGTAGTTCCACGCCGCGAGGTGGCCCACCAGCGGCTTGGTGTCCACGCCGCGCAGCTCTTCCTCGCCGACCGAGAACGCCACCACCGGCACGTCGGTGGCCTTGAGGCCCTGGTTGCCCAGCTCCTTGTAGAACGGCACATTGCTGTCGCCGTTGATGGTGGAGACGACGGCGGTGCGCTTGCCCTCGCCGGCGAACTTCTTGATCTTGGCGATGATGGTCTGGTAGTCGGCATGGCCGAAGGGGGTGTACTCCTCCATGATGTCGGCCTCGGCCACGCCCTTGCTCTTCAGGAAGGCGCGCAGGATCTTGTTCGTCGTGCGCGGGTACACGTAGTCGGTGCCCAGCAGCACCCAGCGCTTGGCTTCGCCGCCGTCCTTGCTCATCAGGTACTCGACGGCGGGGATGGCCTGCTGGTTCGGCGCCGCACCGGTGTAGAAGACGTTCTTGCTGAGCTCCTCGCCCTCGTACTGCACGGGGTAGAAGAGCAGGCTGTTGAGCTGCTCGAACACCGGCAGCACGCTCTTGCGGCTGACGCTCGTCCAGCAGCCGAAGACGGCCGCCACCTTGTCCTGGCTGATGAGCTGGCGCGCCTTCTCGGCGAAGAGCGGCCAGTTGCTGGCCGGGTCGACGACCACCGCCTCGATCTTGCGGCCGAGCAGGCCGCCCTTGGCGTTGAGCTCGTCCACGGCCATCAGCACCGTGTCCTTGAGCACCGTCTCGGAGATCGCCATCGTGCCCGACAGCGAGTGCAGCACGCCGATCTTGATCGGCCCGGCTTGCGCGTGGGCGGCGGTCGAGAGCAGCGCGGGCGCGGCGACGGCCGCCATGCCGGCGGGCACGGTGGCGAGCAGATCACGACGTTTCATGGGTCAGGTTCCTCCAGGAGGGGATCGGTCTTCAGCGACGCGGGGACGAAGGATCGGGCGGCGGTCATCGCCGCCCGCCGGACAAGCCCGCTTCGCAGTGCAAGCGATGTGCCAGCGGGGGCCGCCCGGCGTCCGCCGGCACCGGCCGCCCCGTGCCGCGCCGCGCCGCCCGACCTCGGGCGCGGCGCACCAGGTCGACGCCGTCCGGGGCCCGGCACGGTGCGCGACGGCAGCGCCAAGAAGGCGCGGCGCCGCACCGTTCGTGCGCCACCCCGATCGGCAAGTGCATGATCGGTGCAGCCAGCATCCCAACTCGATGCGCGGCCGGGCGCGCCGATCCGTCGCGGCGCGTTGGCTACACTGCTCCGATGCTGACGATCAACAAGCTGATCCCGGGCGGCCGGGGGCTCGCCGCGGCGCTGCTCAAGCGCGCGAGCACGGTGTCGCTCGACTGGGACCTGCGGCAGAAGAGCCGCCTGGAGGCCACCGACTCCACCGGCCGGGCCCTCGGCATCTTCCTGGCGCGGGGCACCGTGATGCGCGGCGGCGACGTGCTCGTGGCCGAGGACGGCAGCCTGGTACGCGTCGAAGCGGCACCGCAGCCGGTGCTGGTGGTGCGCCACTGCACCGAACATGGCACGCCATCCGACCTCCTGCGCGCCGCCTACCACCTGGGCAACCGGCACGTCGCGGTGGAACTCAAACCCGACCACCTGAAGCTCGAGCCCGACCACGTGCTGGCCGAGCTGCTGCGGCGCATGCACCTGATCGTCAGCGAGGAGCGCGCGGCCTTCGAGCCCGAAGCCGGCGCCTACGAAGCCCCTGGGCACGCCCATCACCACGGCCATGCGCATGAGCACGGCCACGCGCATGAACACGGCCGCGCGCACGACCACGGTCACCCGCACGACCACGGTCACTCGCATGACCACGGTCACTCGCACGACCACGGTCACTCGCATGACCACGGTCACTCGCATGACCACGGTCACTCGCACGGGCACGGCCCCTCGCACGACCACGCGCACAAGGGTTGAGATCGAGCAAGGCGCCCGGCCTGCGCCCATGCCAGGGCACGGGTCGGGCCGTCACGGCACGGGGGTAGGATGCCCCCGCGGGCCGCGGAGGTCCGGACCAACCAGGAGAGAGCCCATGGGTCTGATGTCGTTCTTCAAGGAAGCCGGGGAAAAGCTCTTCGGCAAGGGTGAAGCCAAGGCGGCGCAGGAAGCGGCGGCCTCCAGGCCGACGCCCGAGAACGTGGCCGCGCTGAGCAAGGCGGCCGGCGACGCGATCATCCAGTACGTGCGCGCGCAGGGCCTGCCCACGGACGGGCTCAATGTCACCTTCGACGCCGCCACCTCCACCGTCACCGCCGACGGCGTGATGCCCGACCAGCCCACCAAGGAGAAGGTGCTGCTGTGCTGCGGCAACGTCGCCGGCGTCGCCGCCGTCAACGACATGCTCACGGTGGCCAAGCCCGAACCCGAGGCGCAGTGGCACACCGTCGTCAGCGGCGACAACCTCAGCAAGATCGCCAAGAAGTTCTACGGCGACCCCAACAAGTACCCGGTCATCTTCGAGGCCAACAAGCCGATGCTCACGCACCCGGACAAGATCTATCCGGGGCAGATGCTGCGAATCCCGCCCCTCTGACCCCCTCTGATTCCCGAAGCAGCCTTCGGTCGTTGCAGCCGGGAACAGTCCTCGGACTGCTTCGCGGTGGGGCGGCCCGTCCCCCGCGAGGGGCGCCGCCGGGCTCAGCCGCCCGTCATGAGAACGTGATCCACCCGGCACGCTCCGGGTGGTCCAGGTGCGGCACGCCGTTGAAGCTGACGAGCCAGTGCCGCGCGGGCGTGCAGGTCACCTCGGTGAGTGCGCTGTTGCGCATCTGCAGGTTCAGCGCCACCACCGCCTGCGGGGGCGCCTGCAGCACGTGTGCGATGGCGGTGGCAATGGGCCCGCCGCTGCTGACGACGAGCACGTCGCCCGCGCTGCGCAGGCCGTCCAGCACGCCGGCCACGCCGTCGCGAAAGGCCGGCCAGTCGGGCATGCCGGCGGCGACGATCTCGCCGGCCATCCAGCGCGCCAGCGCGTCGCGCAGCAGGCGGAAGTGTTCGCGCCGGTCGCCCTGCGCCGATGCCACCGGCCCCTCCTCCCCCGCGCCGCGCACGGCACGCACCAGGGCCTCGGCGTCGTACTCGTTCAGTGCCGGCACGGCACGCGCCGCCGGCAACCCGGCCAGCGAGGTCGCGATCGCCTCCAGCGACTGGGCGTGGCGCCTCAGCGTGCCGGTGAGCACGGTGTCGAAGCGGCGGCCGCGTTCGGAGAAGTAGGCGCCGAGCGCCGCACACTGGCGGGCGCCGAGGTCGCTCAGCTGGTCGTAGTCGGCCGCGCCGAACGAGGCCTGCCCGTGGCGCACGAAGGTCACGCTTCCCATCGCCGCATTGTCGGCGTCGGTGCGCACCGCCGGCGTCGCCGCGGCGACGGTCACGGGCGCCTCGCGGCTAGCGGACCCTCGTGCCGTTGCCGGCGACGCGCGCGAGCCGGCCCGGCGCCGACTGCGCCAGCGCCGCGTCGATGAGTGCATCGGCCATCCACAGCGCGACGCGCTGCACCTCGCGGTCGGGCAGGCCCCAGATGTCCTTCAGGATGACCACCGGCTCGATGCCGTAGACGACGGACAGCGCGTGGTGCAGCCGCTGCCTGAGCGCCGGCGTCAGCTCGCCCTTCATCGGCGCGATGGCGTGCTCGAGGATGCGGATGCGGTGCCCGCGCCGGTACGGCTCTTCCTCCAGCAGGCCGGCGCGCTCCAGCGCCCACTGCTCCAGCGCCAGCTGCGCGGCGGCGCGCAGCTGCGGCTCGAACTCGCGGAAGCGCGGGAACGTCTGCTCGAACAGCTCGTGCACGCGGGCGCGGCCGTCCGGCACGTTGCTCGACAGCGTGCGAACGGGTCCGAGCGAGCTGTCGATGACGGCGGTGACGAGCGCGCTGCGGCTCGGGAAGTAGCGGTAGGCGGTGGCGCGCGAGACGCGCGAGCGCACGGCAACCTCGGCCACGCTGGGGATATGGCCGTCGCGGATGATCTCCATCGCCGTGTCGAGCAGCAGGCGGAAGGTGGCCGCCTTCACGCCGCGCTCGGGCGGCGGCGCCGGCGTGCTCGGCTGGGCGCGGCGCTTCATCGCCGCGGCCGCGGCATCAGGCCGCGCACGGCCGGCCTCGGAGGCGCCGCCGCGGGAGGCCGTGGCCGGGGCAGTGGGGCGGGTGCGGGTTTTCACCGGGCAGTGAATGGTGTGATGTTCTTGTGGCCGCGGCGAACGTGCCCGTATGATGCACCGATCCCGTTTTGAGACACAAGTCTCATGCGGGTTCGAACGGGTGCCGGCCGTTGCCCAGGGGCACGCTGCCGTACGGAGACAGGACCCATGCGCATCGCCAGCTGGAGCTGGGGCGGCCGGCCGCACGTCGGCCTGGTTTCGCCGGACGGGCGCGAGCTCACGCCGCTGGCCGTGCGCACGCCCGAGCGTGGCGCCTTCGAGCTGGTGCACTCGCTCGCGCACGGCGACCCGCTGCCGCCCGCCGCCGGCCCGCGCCTGCCGCTGGAGGCGGTGACGCTGCGTGCACCGCTCAGGCCGCGCCGCAACGTCTTCTGCATCGGCCGCAACTACCGCTCGCACGCCGAGGAGCTGTCGACCAGCGTCTTCCGCGACGCGGTGGCGGCCTCGCGCGAGCGTGAGCTGTGGCCGATCGTCTTCACGAAGGTGCCCGAGACGGTGATCGGGCCGCACGACGTGGTGCGCCTGCCCGGTGCCGCCATCACCGAGCAGATCGACTACGAAAGCGAGCTCGTCGTCGTCATCGGCAAGGGCGGCATCAACATCGCCCGCTCGCGTGCGATGGAGCATGTGTTCGGCTACACCGTCTGCAACGACGTCAGCGCGCGCGACGTGCAGACGCGCCACCAGCAGTGGCACCTGGGCAAGAGCCTCGACACCTTCTGCCCGATGGGGCCGTGCATCGTCACCGCCGACGAGCTGGACGGCACGAACACCCGCGTGCGCGGCTGGGTCACGCCGGCCGGCGGCAGTGCCGAGCTGCGCCAGGAGGCGTCGACCAAGGACATGATCTTCGACATCCCCTCGCAGATCGAGCACATCTCGCGCGGCATCACGCTGTACCCGGGCGACCTCATCGCCACCGGCACGATGAGCGGCGTGGGCATGGGCTTCACGCCGCCGAAGTGGCTGCGGCATGGCGACGTCGTGCGCATCGAGGTCGACGGCCTCGGCGCCATCGAGAACCGGTTCGAGGAACGATGAGCCTCGTGTGGATCGACCGCATGGCGGTGGACGTGCGTGGTGCCTCGGAGGGCGCCGACACGATCGTCTTCGTGCATGGTCTCGGCGGCAGCCACAACACCTGGGGGCCGCTGCTGCCCGCGCTTTCACGCTGGCGCTGCGTGCGGCCCGAGCTGCCCGGTGCCGGCCGTTCGCACAAGGCCTACGCGCTGGGCGAGGCCACGCCGCACCGCGGCCGCATCAGCACCACCACGCACGCCGAGGCGCTGAAGCGCGTGTGCGAGACGCTCGGCATCCACCGCGCGCACTTCGTCGGCCACTCGTTCGGCACGATCATCGCGCAGCACGTCGCCGCCGAGTGGCCGGGGCTCGTGCGCAGCCTGGCGCTGTTCGGCGCACTCGCCGAGCCGCCGCAAGGCATGCGCGAGAACATGGTCGGGCGCGCCCCGGTGGCACGCGAGCAGGGCATGTTCGGCATCGCCGAAGGCATCGCCGACTTCGCGCTCAGCACCAGCACGAAGGAGACGCAGCCGGTCACCGTGGCCTACGTGCGCGAGGTCGTCGGCGCGCAGGACGCGGAAGGGTTCGCCCGCAACTGCGAGGCGCTGGCCGAAGCGCGCAGCGCGCGGCTGGAGCTCATCCGCTGCCCGGTGCTCGTCGTCAACGGCGACGAGGACCAGGTGACGCCGCTGCAGGGCGCGCGCCAGCTCGTCGAACGGCTGGCGCAGGCGCGGCTGGAGGTCTTCTCGCGCTGCGGGCACTGGCCGATGCTCGAACGGACGGCGGAATCGCAGCGCGTGCTGCGCGACTTCCTCGAGCGCGTGCGCTGAAGGCGGCGCAGGCGAAGCGCCACGAGAGGCAACCACGATGGCCGACACCCTCTTCACCAACGTGCGCATCTTCGACGGCGGCGGCGAAACGCCGTTCACCGGCGACGTGCTGGTCAGCGGCAACCGCATCGCCCGCGTCGTCAGGACAGCCTACGGCCAGCGCGGCGCGCCCGCCGCATCGGCAGTCGCCGGCGCCACCGTCATCGACGGCAACGGTGCCTTCCTCATGCCCGGCATGGTCGAGGCGCACACGCACTTCAGCTGGAACGACCAGCCCACGCTCGACAGCATCCAGCGCATGCCGCCCGAGGAGCACATCCTGTGGTGCGCGCAGGTCGCCAGGACCTACCTCGACATGGGCTGGACGAGCTGCGTCGGCGCCGCCACCGCCAAGCCTCGCCTGGATGTCGTCATCCGGAACGCCATCAACGACGGCACCATCGTCGGCCCGCGCTACATCGCCGCCAGCCAGGAGATCACCGTGCCGGGCGGCCTCGGCGACACCACGGCGCCGCACCTGCCGCAGCACGAGTTCGCGTTCGGCGCCATCGTCAGCGGCGCCGAGGAGATGCGCCGCTGCGTGCGCATGTTCGCCAAGTACGGCGTCGACCAGATCAAGATCAACCTCTCGGGCGAGTCGATCACCGGCATGCCCAGCGAGATGAGCCAGTTCACCGAGCAGGAGGTGGCCGTCTGCGTCGACGAGGCGCACCGCTGGGGCAAGCGCGTCGCCGCGCACGCGCGCAGCACCTGGTCGATCAAGGAGTGCGTGCGCCAGGGCATCGAGGTCATCTACCACGCCAGCTTCACCGACGAGGAGGCGCTGGACATGCTCGAGGCGGCGAAGTTCAAGCACTTCGTTGCCCCCGGCCTCGCGTGGCTCATCAACACCAGCTACCACGCCAGCGCCTGGGGCCTGCCGCCCGAGGTGACGAAGAAGATGGGCTACCACCGCGAGCTGGAGGCGGCCATCGAGAGCATGAAGGCGATGCGCCGGCGCGGCATCCGCATCCTGCCCGGTGGCGACTACGGCTTCGCGTGGACGCCGCACGGCACCAACGCGAAGGACCTGGAGTACTTCGTCAAGCACGTGGGAATGAGCACGATGGAAGCGCTGCTCTCGGCCACCGCGTGGGGCGGGCCGATGATGGGCCTCAATCGCGATGGTCACAAGGAGATCGGCTACATCCGCGAAGGCTGCCTGGCCGACATCCTGCTCGTCGACGGCGACCCGCTTTCCGACATCACGATCCTGCAGGACAAGAAGCGCATCCTCGCCGTGATGAAGGACGGCGAGTTCCACCGCGCGCCGCCTCTGCGGCAGGCAGGCGGGGCCACGCGCTACGGCGCGCCGGCGACGGTGACCCGCTGGGCCGCCTGATACGCAGCGCAACGCGCAGGAGACACCGCCATGGCCGACACCCTGTTCACCAACGTGCGCATCCTCGACGGCACGGGCCAGAACGCGCCCTACACCGGCAGCGTGCTGGTCAGCGGCAACCGCATCCGGCAGGTCGGCCGCAGCACGGCGCCGATCGCGCCCGGCACCGCCACTGTCATCGACGCCGCCGGCGCGACGCTCATGCCCGGCATGTGCGAGGCGCACACGCACTTCAGCTGGAACGACGCACCCACGCTCGGCGCCATCCAGACGATGCCGCTCGAGGAACACGTGCTGTGGTCCGCGAAGGTGGCGAAGAACTACCTGCAGGCCGGCTTCACCAGCTGCCTCGGTGCCGCCTGCGCCAAGCCGCGGCTGGACGTGGTGATCCGCAACGCCATCGAAAGCGGCCAGATCCCGGGGCCCCGCTACCTGGCGGCCAGCCAGGAGATCACCGTGCCCGGGGGGCTGGGCGACGAGATGCCGCCGCACCTGCCCTTCCCCGACTTCAGCTTCGGCCAGGTGGTCAACGGCGCCGATGACATGCGCCGCGTCGTGCGCATGTTCCTGAAGTACGGCGTCGACTCCATCAAGCTCAACATCTCCGGCGACAACTTCGTGCCCGGCGCCGACGCGAAGACGACCTGGATGACCGACGCCGAAGTCGCTGCCGCGGTGGAAGAGGTCACGATGCGCGGCAGGCGCATCATCGTGCACGCGCGCTCGTGCGCCAGCGTGAAGCAGGCGCTGCGCCACGGCATCACGCTCATCTACCACGCCAGCTTCACCGACGAAGAGGCGCTGGACATGCTCGAGGCGGCGAAGGACCGCATCTTCGTCGCCCCGGGCATCGGCATCCTCTGGGCACTGCTGTGGGAGGCCGAACGCTGGGGCGTCAGCCACGAGCAGGCGGTGAAGATGGGCTACGAGGAGGAGTGGGCCGCCGCCTGCGAAAGCCTGAAGGCGATGCACAAGCGCGGCGTGCGCGTGCTGCCCGGCGGCGACTACGGCTTCGCCTTCAACCCGCACTACCAGAACGCGCGCGACCTCGAGCTCTTCGTCAGGCACCTCGGCTTCACGCCGATGGAGGCGATCCGCGCGTGCACGCTGTACGGCGGCCAGATCATGATGCGGCCGAACGAGCTGGGCCTCGTGAAGGAAGGCTACCTCGCCGACCTGCTGCTGGTGGACGGCGACCCGCTGGCCAACCTCGCGATCCTGCGCGACCCCAAGCGCATCCTCGCGGTGATGAAGGACGGCGTGTTCGCCAAGCAGCCGCCGGTGGCGGCCTCGCGCGTGTGGGAGCGCGCAGCGTGAAACCAACCCCGAAGGCCGCGTGACCGCGATGACCCGCAGCGAGCGCATCCGCTGGCTCCTCTGGCTGCTCATCGGCGGCCCGATCGCCGTGTTCTCCGTCTGGGCGATGGTGGACAACGCGCGCCTGTACCTGCTGACGCTGCTGAACGGCCTGACGCTCGCAGCGCTGTACTTCATCGTCGCCAGCGGCTTCACGCTCGTCTTCGGCCTCATGCGCAACGTCAACCTCGCGCACGGCTCGCTGTACCTGCTGGGCGGCTACGTCGCCTTCACGATCGCCGAGCAGACCGGCTGGTGGATCCTGGCGCTGGCCGGCGGCTTCCTCGCCGCGGCGATCGCCGGCCTGCTGATCCAGGTGCTGATCCTGCGCCACATGCAGGGGCAGGACCTGCGCCAGACGATGGTGACGATCGGCCTGTCGATCGTCATCGCCGACATCCTGCTGTGGATCTTCACCGGCCAGGTGCACCAGATGGAAGCGCCGGAGTGGCTGCAGGGGCCTATCCGCGACATCCCGGTGATCCGCGCCTACTCGGCCTATCGCCTGTCGCTGCTCGGCTTCGGCATCGCCATCGGCGTGTTCCTGTGGTGGCTGCTCAACCGAACGAAGGTCGGCGCGATGATCCGCGCCGGCGTCGACGACCGCGCGATGCTGGCAGCGGCCGGCATCAACGTGAACCTCGTCTTCGCCGTCACCTTCATGCTCGGCGCGGGGCTGGCCGGCATCGGCGGCGTGATCGGCGCGGTGGAGCTGTCGATGGTGCCGGGCGAGGACACGCGGCTCTTGCTCGCCTCGCTGGTGGTGGTCATCGTCGGCGGCATGGGCAGCGTCGTGGGCGCGGCGATCGGGGCGGTGATCCTCGGGCTGGCGGAGACGTACGGGCTCGCTTACGCGCCGACCTACAGCGTGGTGTTCACCTTCGTCATCCTGGTTCTGGTGCTGGCGTTCAGGCCGCGCGGGATCATGGGGAAGGCGGCATGAGGCTCGGTGTGCCGGCTCGGCTCTCGACGGGGTTGGCGGGATCGGGCCGCCGGGGCGCCCTGCGCCGCGAATGTCCTCTTTCGAGTGCCCAGCTGCGCTGGTCACTCGAATGCCCCCTTGATTTCGCCGCGCAGGGCGCCCCGCCGTCCCGATCCGGCACCCCCTGTGGCGCCCGCTCCTTCGATGACCGACTCGGGTCCCACGCCAAGGACGGCGGGTGGTCGGCGCAGCGAAATCAAGGGGGCATCTGGGCGCCTTGCGAGCTTGCGAGCCAGGCGGCCAGAAGAGGACATTCGCGGAGCCGACCACCCGTCGGCCTTGGCGCGCCACGACCTCGCGCGGCCGGTCGTCGCCTATCAACCCCACGACAGCCAGCCAGGGAGCCACAACCATGAGCGCAGCCTACTGGCGCCGTGCCATGAACACCGGCCTTGCCGCGGCGGCCCGGCCGCTGCCGCTGCCGAGGGCCGTGGCCACGCTGCCGCCGGCGGCGCCCGCCCCCGACCCCTACGCCCACAGCGACGCCCCCCGCTGGCTGAAGTACCTCTGGACGCACCTCTCCGCGCGCCACGTCTTCGTGCTTGCGTTCGTGCTGATCTACCCGTTCGTCGCCACGCCCTTCTTCACCTTCCAGATCGCCGGCCAGGCGCTGGCGCTCGGCCTGATCGCGCTGTCGCTCACCTTCCTCGGCGGCTACGGCGGCATGGTCTCCTTGGCGCAGATGACGGTGGCCGGCATCGCCGGCTACGTCGTCTCGATTCTCGGCGGCAGCGCACAGGCCATCAGCCTCGGCTGGCCATGGTGGGTGGTGGTGCCGTTCGCGCTCGCCATCTCGGTCGCCTGCGCCACGCTGATCGGCTGGCTCTCCGTGCGCACCGAGGGCATCTACACGATCATGATCACGCTGGCCATCGGCGTGGCGTTCTACTACCTGGTGCTGCAGAACTACTCGCTGTTCAACGGCTTCCAGGGTTTCCAGAAGGTCTATCCGCCCACCGTGGGCGAAGTGAACTGGCGCGACCCCGTGCCGTTCTACTTCCTCGCGCTGTTCTGGAGCCTCGCCGGCTACCTGCTCGTCAAGTGGCTCGTGCGCACGCCCTTCGGCATCGCGATGCAGGGCGTGCGCGACAACCCGCGGCGCATGGCCGCCCTCGGCTACCACGTCACCGCGCACCGGGTCGCCGCCTACGCGCTCTCCGGCCTCGTCGCCGCCGTCGGCGGCGTGCTCTTCACCTGGTACAACGGCCTCATCTCGCCGAACTCGGTGGGCACGGGCTGGCTCATCAACATCCTCGTCATTGCCGTGCTCGGCGGCATGCGGCACCCGATCGGCGCCTTCCTCGGCGCCATCGTCTTCGTGCTGCTGCAGACCTTCGCCATCGACGTCATCGACCGCGAGCGTTTCAACCTCGTCATCGGCGTCGTCTTCCTCGCCATCGTGCTGTTTTCCCCCGACGGGCTGCTGGGGCTGTGGGCGAAGCTTCGCTCGCGCTTCGGCCCACGCGCAGCCCTAACCTCGCAACCCAGGAGACAAGCGTGAAAGTGAACAAGCGAATTGCGGTGCGTACCCTCGTCGGCGCCGCCGCGGCGATGCTCGTGTCGGGCGCCGCGCTGGCGCAGGGCGGCCCGGTGAAGATCGGCCTGCTGGCCACGCTCGAGGGCCCGTTCGCGGCCGGCGGCGCCGACGGCATGCGCGGCGCCGAGCTCGCGCTCATCCAGCGCGGCGGCATGGCCGGCGGGCGCAAGGTCGAGATCATCAAGGCCAGCTCGAACGCCAACCCCGACGTGGCCGTCAACGCCACGCGCAAGCTCGTCGAGCAGGACAAGGTCGACATCATGGTCGGCCCGCTGTCGGGCAGCGAGGGCATCGCCGTCAAGAACTACAGCAAGACCCAGCCGGGTGTCACCTTCATCAACGGCGGCAGCGGCGCGCAGGCCACGACGCTGGTCGACCCGAGCCCGAACTTCTTCCGCTTCAACACCGAAGGCGGGCAGTGGATGGTGGGCCTGGGCAAGGCGGCCATCGACAAGGGCTACAAGAAGGTGATGGTCATCGCCGAGGACTACGCCTTCCCGTACAGCCAGGTGCAGGGCTTCATGGCCGAGTACTGCCGCCTGGGCGGCAAGGTGCCGGTGAAGGCCTGGGTGCCGCTGGGCGGCAAGGACTACGCCAGCACCATCGCGCGCATCCCGAAGGACGTCGACGCGCTGCTCGTCGTGCTCGGCGGCGCCGACGCGGTGAACTTCCTCAACCAGTACGAGGCCGCCGGCGGCGACAAGCCGATGATGGGCGGCAGCATCACCGTCAGCCAGGACGTGCTGAACTACCGCGGCAAGCGGCGCGACTCGCTGGTGGGCACGATCGCCGCCGGCCCGCTGGCCGACAGCTACGACGGCGCCGAGTGGAAGGCCTTCGTCGCCGACTACCAGAAGCACTTCCCTGTGAGCAAGGGCGGCTACCCGAGCCCGAGCCTCTTCGCGCTCGTGTACTACACGAACATGAAGGCCGCGCTCGACGGGCTGGAGGCGGTGAAGGGCGACCTCTCCGACGGCCAGAAGAAGTACCGCGAAGCCCTGGCCAAGCTCGAGCTGAAGATGCCCACGGGCACCGTGCGGCTGGACGGCAACCGCCAGGCCATCGGCACGACCTTCGTCACCGAGGTGGTGAAGGACGGCAAGGGCGAGCTGTCGACGCGCGTGCTGCGCAAGGTGGACAACGTCGAGCAGACGCTCGGCATCCCGAAGGACCAGTTCAAGATCGGCTCGCGCGACGAGCCGAACTGCCCGTGACCTTCGCCCCCCCCGAAGCGCCTTCGGCGCCTCCCCCCAGGGGGCAACGCCAGCGGACCGGCAAAGCCGGATCCGCGGCGTCCGCTGGGCTGGGTTGACCCGCGCGCATGGCCTCGATCACGCAGCTTCGTCCGGCGGCCGCCGCGCGCGCACTCGTGCGCGGCGCGCCGCCCTCGCCTTCGTCTTCGGCCTCGACGCTCGCCTCCAACGACGCGCTGGTGCTGGAGAACGTGACGCGCGCCTTCGGCGCGTTGCGCGCGGTGGACGATGTCTCGCTGAGCGTGGCCGCGGGCCAGAAGTACGCCGTGCTGGGCAGCAACGGGGCGGGCAAGACGACGCTGTTCAACGCCATCACCGGCGACTTCCCCCCCACGAGCGGGCGCATCCGCTTCTTCGGCGAGGACATCACCGAGCTGCCGCCGCACGAGCGCATCCGCAAGGGGCTCAGACGCACCTACCAGAGCTCGCTGCTGTTCCGCGAGCTCACGGTGCGCGACAACCTCTTCCTCGCGGTGCGCGGCGTGGCCAACGGCCGCTACAGCTTCCGCCGCCCCGGGCCGGCGCACGCGTCGCAGCGCGCCACCGACGAGCTGCTCGAGCGCGCGCGCCTGGCGCACATCGCCGGCGAGACGGTGGCCAACCTCGCGCACGGCCAGCAGCGCCAGCTCGAGATCGGCATGGCGCTCGCCGGGGCGCCGCGCCTCATCCTCTTCGACGAGCCGGCGGCCGGCCTGTCGCCCGCCGAGCGGCGCGAGCTGGTGGCGCTGCTGCGCTCGCTGCCGGGACACATGAGCTTCGTGCTCATCGAGCACGATCTCGACATCGCGCTGCGCGTCACCGAGAAGGTGACGGTGATGCACAACGGCCAGGTGCTGAAGACGGGCACGCCCGAGCAGATCGAGAACGACGCCCAGGTGCAGGCGATCTACATGGGCGGGAAACACTGATGGCCCTCTGGTCGCGTCACTCCGACACGCCGGCGGTGAAGGCGCCGGTGCTCGTCGTCGAGGGCCTGGACGTCTACTACGGCCGCGCCCACGCGCTGCAGGGCGTGGCCTTCGCCATCGAGCGCGGCGTGCTCGGCGTCGTCGGCCGCAACGGCATGGGCAAGACGACGCTGTGCAACACCGTCACCGGGCTCATCCACGCGCTCGGCTCGGCCAGCGGCAGCGTTCGCCTGCTCGGCGAGGAGATCCTCGGCCGCAGCCCCAACGAGATCACGAAACGTGGCATCGCCTACGTGCCGCAGGGCCGGCGCGTCTGGCCGAGTCTCTCGGTGGACGAGACGCTGAAGCTCGTCGCCGCGAACCGGCGCGAGGTCGACCGCGTCTACTCGATGTTCCCGCGCCTGGCCGAACGCAAGGGCCATGGCGGCGCGCAGCTCTCCGGCGGCGAACAGCAGATGCTGGCCATCGGCCGCGCGCTGCTGCTGCAGCCGCGGCTGCTGGTGATGGACGAGCCCACCGAGGGGCTGGCGCCAGTCATCGTCGAGCAGGTGGCGCAGGCGCTGCGCCAGCTCGCCGCCGAGGGCGACATCGCCGTGCTGCTGATCGAGCAGAACCTCGGCGTCGCGCTCGACGTGGCCGACCGCATCGGCGTGATGGTCAACGGCCGCCTCGCCGAGCTGATGCCGGCTGCCGAGCTCGCCGCCGACCGCGCACTGCAGGAGCGGCTGCTCGGCGTGCGCAGCGGCCCGGGCGACGACGACGCCGAACCCGAGGCCCCGGCCCCGGCCGCGGCGGACGCGCCGACGCGCGTGTACACCGTGCGCCGCGAACATGGGGGCGGCGGGCCCTCGCTCGACGCCATGGCGCCGCGCGCCGGCGGCGGCTTCAACCGCTGGAGCGCCGCGTCGGCCGCGGCGCCGATGCCGTCGGCGCCGTTGCCCGGCGGTGACGGGCCTCGCGACGATGGCGCGGCCGACGCGGCCGGCCGGCGCCCGCCCCCTTCGGTTCCGGCTGCCGGCACGGTGCTGCCCTTCCCCGTGGCCGCCACCAGCGGCCGCGCCGCCTACGTCGCCGGCACCTTCGACACCAAGGGCCGCGAGCTCTTCTTCCTGCGCCAGTGCCTCGAGAAGCTGGGCCTGCGCGTCGTCACCGTCGACCTCTCGACGAGCGGCAAGACGAGCACGGCGAGCATCCACCCGCGCGAGGTGGCGCGCCATCACCCGCAGGGCGAAGCGGCGGTCTTCAGCGGCGAGCGCGGCAGCGCCGTCACGGCGATGGCCACCGCCTTCGAGCACTTCATTCGCACGCGGCGCGACCTGGGTGGCCTCGTCTCCGCCGGCGGCTCGGGCGGCACCTCGCTCGCCACGCCGGCCATGCGCGCGCTGCCGGTGGGCGTGCCCAAGGTGATGGTCAGCACCATGGCCAGCGGCGACACGCGCCCCTACGTCGGCCCGAGCGACATCTGCATGATGTACTCGGTGACCGACGTGCAGGGCATCAACCGCATCAGCGAGAAGGTGCTGGCCAATGCCGCGCATGCGCTGGCCGGCATGATCACGCACGCGCCGGCGACGGACGGCGCGGCGCAGCCGGTGCACAAGCCCGCGCTCGGCCTGACGATGTTCGGCGTCACCACGCCCTGCGTGCAGGCGGTGACCAAACGCCTGGCGGACACCTACGACTGCCTCGTCTTCCACGCCACCGGCACCGGCGGGCAGAGCATGGAGAAGCTCGCCGAGAGCCACCTGCTCGAAGGCGTCATCGACGTCAGCACGACCGAGATCGCCGACGAGATCGGCGGCGGCGTGCTCAGTGCCGGCCCGACACGACTGGACGTCTTCGCTCGGCACGCCGTCCCGTACGTCGGCAGCTGCGGCGCGCTCGACATGGTGAACTTCGGTGCCTGGGACACGGTGCCCGCGCGCCACGCCGGCCGGCGCCTCGTCAGGCACAACGCCAACGTCACGCTGATGCGCACCACCGCCGACGAGTGCCGCGCCATCGGCGAGTTCATCGCCGGCAAGCTCAACGCGATGCGCGGGCCCGTGCGTTTCCTCATCCCCGAGGGCGGCGTCTCGGCGCTCGACAAGCCCGGCGGCCCCTTCCACGACCCCGAGGCCGACCGCGCGCTCTTCGACACCCTCGCCCAGCGCTTCCGCGCCGGGGCCGACCGCAAGCTCGTGCGCCTGCCGCACCACATCAACGACGAGGCCTTCGCCGACGCGCTGGTGGCGGCCTGGCGCGAGATCGCGCCGGCGCACGACAACTCCGCCCGCCGCGCCTGAGCGACTGTCGCACAGAGACTCCCATGCCCCGCATCGCCCGCCACGAACTGCTCGGCCGCCTGCACGCGAAGATCGCCGCCGGCCGGCCCATCATCGGCGGCGGCGCCGGCACGGGCCTTTCGGCCAAGTGCGAGGAAGCCGGCGGCATCGACCTCATCGTCATCTACAACTCGGGCCGCTACCGCATGGCCGGGCGCGGTTCGCTCGCCGGCGTGCTGGCCTACGGCAACGCCAACGAGATCGTCTGCGAGATGGCGCGCGAGGTGCTGCCGGTGGTCAGGCGCACGCCGGTGCTGGCCGGCGTGAACGGCACCGATCCGTTCATGATCGCCGACCAGTTCCTCCGCCGCCTCATCGACCTCGGCTTCTCCGGCGTGCAGAACTTCCCCACCGTCGGCCTCATCGACGGCACCTTCCGCGCCAACCTCGAGGAAACGGGCATGGGCTACGGGCTCGAGGTGGAGATGATCGAGCGCGCGCACGCGCTCGACCTGCTGACCACGCCGTACGTCTTCGGCGCCGAAGAGGCGCGCGCCATGGCCAAGGCCGGCGCCGACATCGTCGTGTGCCACATGGGCCTCACCACCGGCGGCACCATCGGCGCCGGCACGGCGCTGAAGCTGAAGGACTGCGTCGACCCCATCAACGCCTGGGCCGGCGAGGCCAAGGCCGTCAAGCCCGACGTCATCGTGCTGTGCCACGGCGGCCCCATTGCCACGCCCGACGATGCGCAGTACATCCTCAGGCACTGCCCCGGCGTGCACGGCTTCTATGGCGCCAGCTCGATGGAGCGCCTGCCCGCCGAGGTGGCGCTGACCGAGACCACGCGGCGGTTCACGCAGATGACCCGATGAGCCCGACTTCGACAGAGACTTCGAGAGAGATCCAGGAGACCCACCATGACCGGCGCTGAATTCGGCAGCTTCATCCTCGCGCTGATCGTCGTCGCGATCGTCGTCGCCATCGTCGTGTGGCTGCTGCACTGGCTGTACCTGCGCAGCTCCAAGGAGCGTGCGTTCGTGCGCACGGGCCTCGGCGGGCAGAAGGTGGTGCTCGACGGCGGCGCCTTCGTGCTGCCGATCGTGCACGACGTGATCCCGGTGAACATGAACACGCTGCGCCTGGAGGTGAGCCGCGGCCGCGACAAGGCGCTCATCACGAAGGACCGCATGCGCGTGGACGTCATCGCCGAGTTCTACGTGCGCGTGGCCGCCAACGCCGACGCGGTGGCCGCGGCGGCACAGACGCTCGGCCTGCGCACGATGGAGCCCGAGCAGCTGAAGGAGCTGGTCGAGGGCAAGTTCATCGACGCGCTGCGCACCGCCGCCGCCGAGATGACGATGGAGGAGCTGCACGAGAAGCGCGGCAGCTACGTGAAGCGCGTGCGCGAGGCCGTGGCCGAGGACCTGACGAAGAACGGCCTGGAGCTCGAGAGCGCGAGCCTGACGCAGCTCGACCAGACGGCGATGGAGTTCTTCAACCCGAGCAACGCCTTCGACGCCGAGGGCCTGACGCGCCTGACCGAGCAGATCGAGCGGCGCAAGAAGCAGCGCAACGACGTCGAGCAGGACACGCTGGTGGCCATCCGCAACAAGAACCTCGAGGCCGAGAAGCTGAGCCTGGAGATCGACCGCGAGGCCGAGCAGGCTCGCCTGACGCAGCAGCGCGAGGTGGAGATCGCACGGGCGCGCCAGCGCGCCGAGCTGGCCGCCGAGCGCGCGCAGCGCGAGCAGGACGCCGAAGGCGCGCAGATCACCGCCCGGCAGGCCATCGACGCGGCGCGCATCCGCAGCGAGCAGAGCCTCGAGCAGGAGCGCATCGGCAAGGAGCGCGCCATCCAGGCCGCCGAGATCGAGCGGCGCAAGGCGCTGGAGCTCGCCGAGCAGCAGCGCGCCATCGCCATCGCGCGCGCGAGCAAGGCGCAGAGCGAGGCGCTGGCCGAGGCCGAGGCGGCGCGTGCGATGGCCGTCGCCGCCGAGGAGAAGGTGTTCACCGCGCGCGAGGTCGAGATGGCCGAGCGCAAGAAGGCCATCGAGATCATCGGTGCACGCCAGGCCGCCGAACGCGAGGCGCTGCGCCTGACGCTCGCCGCCAAGGCCGAGAAGGCCGCGAGCGAGGACCGCGGCGCCGCCATCCGCGCGCAGGCCGAAGCCGACGCCGACGCGGAGAAGATCCGCACCATCGCCGCGCGCATCCGCGCCGAGGCCGAGGCCGACGCGACGCGCATGATGAACGAGGCGCAGAACGTGCTGAGCCCCGAGGCGCGTGCCTCGGCGCTGCGCCTGGCGCTCGTGGCCAAGGCCGAGGCCATCATCCGCGAGGCGGTGCGCCCGATGGAGCGCATCGAGGGCATCAAGATCCTGCACGTCGAGGGCCTGGCCGGCGGCGGCGGGGGCGGCGCCTCGGAGAATGGCCACAACGCCGGCTTCGCCGACAGCGTGGTGAACTCGGCGCTGCGCTTCCGGGCGCAGGCGCCGATCGTCGACCAGCTGCTGCGCGAGATCGGGCTGGAGGGCGGCGACATCCAGCGCCTCACCGCCGGTGCGGCGGGCGGCGCGGCGGCGCTGCCGCCGGCGGCCGGGCCGGCCAAGAAGGAGTGAGCGCCCGGGCGCCGAAGCGATGATCCGCGTCTACGTCTCCTCCGTCATCGATGCCGCCGCCGACACGGTGTGGGGCCGCATCCGCGACTTCAACGCGCTGCCGCTGTGGCACCCGGGCATCGCCGACAGCCGCATCGAGAACAACGAACCATCCGACCGCGTCGGCTGCATCCGCCACTTCCACACGCGCGAAGGCGGCATGATCCGCGAGCGGCTGCTGGCGCTCTCCGACTACGACTACACCTGCATCTACGAGATCCTCGAAAGCCCGATGGGCGTGGCCAACTACGTGGCGACGCTGAAGCTCTCGCCCGTCACCGACGGTGGGCGCACGTTCGCGGAGTGGAGCGCCGAGTTCGACTGCGCCGAAGGCCGCGAGCACGAGCTGACCGAGCTCGTCGGCAACGGCGTCTTCCAGGGCGGCTTCGACGCACTGAAGCGGCACTTCTCGCGTCGGTAGCTCCACCGTGCTGCAGAGGGTCGTCCGCTCGACCATCATCGACGCGCCGATCGAGCGCGTCTGGGCCGTCATCCGCGACTTCAACAGCCACGACCAGTGGCACGCCGTGGTGGACACGAGCCGCATCGAGCGCGGCGAGAAGAGCGACCAGGTCGGCTGCGTGCGCAACTTCACCCTGAAGGACGGCAACCACATCCGCGAGCAACTGCTGACGCTGGACGACCACCACTGGAAGAGCACCTACTGCATCGTCGAAGCCACCGTGCCGCTGCAGCGCTACGTGGCCACCGTGACGCTGAAGCCGGTGACCGACGGCAACCGCACCTTCTGGCACTGGGAGAGCACCTTCGCCACGCCGCCGGGCATGGAGCGCGAGCTCACCGACATGGTGGCTCAGGGCGTGTACGAGGCGGGCTTCGAGAACCTGCGCAAGCATCTGCGCGAAGGTGGTGACCTGCGCGCGCCCGGCTCGACGCGCGATGCGGCGATGGTGGCCCTGCCGCGCGCGCTGCCCGTGGCCTCGCGCCGCGTCGTCGTCAAGCGTTATGGCGGGCCCGAGCAGATGCAGCTCGAAGACGCCGACTGCCCCGCCCCCGGCCCGGGCGAGGTGCGCATCCGCCAGCGCGCCGTCGGCGTGAACTTCATCGACATCTACCAGCGCCGCGGCTGGATCCCCGCGATGCTGGCCGAAGGGGGCACGCCGGGCATGGAGGCCGCGGGCAGCGTGCTCGACTGCGGCGAGGGCGTGCACGGTTTCCTCGAAGGCGACCGCGTCGCCTATCTCGGCCCGGTGCCCGGCAGCTACTGCCACGTGCGCAACGTGCCCGCCGACTGGGTGGTGCGGCTGCCGCCCGCGGTCGAAGACGAGACCGCCGCCGCGCTGCTGCTGAAGGGGCTGACGGCCGAGGTCCTGGTGCACGACCTGGCGCAGCTCGACCGCCGTGGCGGCACGCGCGGCGGCCCAGGCGCCCGCTTGCTCGTGCACGCGGCGGCGGGCGGCGTCGGTCTGCTCGTGTGCGCGTGGGCGCGCAAGCTCGGCGCCACCGTCATCGGCACCGTCTCGAGCGATGCGAAGGCGCGGCTCGCACGCGAGTATGGCTGCGAGCACGTCATCGTCCTCGGCGAACGCGGCTACCGCTTCGCCGACGCGGTGAAGCAGGCCACCGGCGGCAGCGGCGCCGACGTGCTGATCGACGGCCTGGGCGAAGCCGCGCGCGACGAGAACCTCGCGGCACTCGCCCGCCGCGGCCACTGGATCAGCCTGGGCAACGCCACCGGCGCGCTGGCGCAGGTGGACACGCACGCGCTGCTGGCCAAGAGCATCACCTTCTCGCGGCCGGTGGTCTTCGACTACGTGGCCACGCGCGGCGAGCTGGAGCGGCGCGCGACGAGGCTGTGGGCGGCGCTCGCCGATGGCACGCTGAAGCTGCCGCCGGTGGAACGGCACTCGCTGGCTGGCGCGGCCGAGGCGCATGCGCGGCTGGAGCGCAGGGCGACGAGCGGGGCGCTGGTGTTGCTGGCTTGAGCGGGCCGCACAGCAAGCCGTCGGGCCCAACCCGACGGATCGGGGAAGAAAACGGGAGCAAGCGCCACCTCCTGGTGGACGAGCGTGGCGTCCCCTTGTCGCTCATCGTGACTGCCCGCGCCGCAAAGCGGCCACAGAAGGCGGCCACCTGGAGGCGCCGCCCCGGGTGGCCGCCAGCGACACTCTCAGATCTCGGTCTGTTCCGAGATCTCCAGGGCGTCTTCGACTTCGATGCCGAGGTACCTCACCGCCGGCAATCTCTGCTCGTGGTCAGGCGACAAGAGGATTGCGGACGGCCAGAGCCGGGAATCGGGCGAAGTCGCGGTCGGCCGACCACAGTTCGGCCACGCCGTGCGACAAGCAGATCGCGGCGATGCGCGCATCGTGGATGGCACTGCCTTGCGCCTTGGCGGTCAGCGCCAAGGGTTCGAGGCGCTCGAGGTGATCGTCAGCTTCCGCGATGAACGCAAGGCTGGCAAGCGCATGCAAGGCGCGCAGTTGGGCAAACGCCGTTTCGGGTGGTGTGGCGGTCTTGTAGATTCGAGGATGAGTCACGATCGCGAAGAATTCGTGCGCGCAAGGCCAGGGAATGGCCCACTCCCGACCCCCGCCGGCGAGTGACTCGAGTGCGGATCGTGCGCGCTCGTGAAACGGCGAGTCCGCCCGGTGCGCATAGACCAGGATGTTCGTGTCAACCGCGATCACGGTAGATCTCGTCGCGAATCTTCTCCCAGCCGCCGCTTGCGAACTCGGGCGACAAGCCGTCACCCTGGAACGGCTGCACCGAAAAAGGCGCGGGTCGCTTGCGTGTGCGCGCCCGAAGCGCAAGGCGAAGGCCTTCCTCGATGAGCGCCTTGAGCGTGGAGTTCTCGCGCCGCGCCACCGCCTTGCCACGCTCGAGAAGGTCGTCCGGTAGTTCGATGGTGGTCTTCATATGGGTGACCCATACCGTCAATATGGTTTATATGGTAATTTGTATGCGCTCACCGAGCAAGCCGCGGCCCGCCCCGCAATGCGCCCCGCAAACAGTGGCAAGTGCATCCCGGCGGCTCTTGGCGGTAGTCGGGTGTCTCTGACGGGTCGGACTCGACCTGTCGCCGAGGCCGGGAGGAGTCGGTCGCCTCCCGTCACGCGAGCGGCCAGGCTCGTGTGGCCGGTGCGGAAGGGGCGTCGGTCATCCGACCTGCCGACCCGCCAAGGGCCGGTTCCGGTCGCGGCCGTCGCTCGACCGCCCAACCTGAGCGACGGCAGCCAGCCTGAAGCGGCTGCTCGTTCGGCAGACTCGTGGACCCCTCACGCCTGACCTGCTTCCTTCGCCGCCCCCGGAAACGCCGGCAGCTTCCCGATGTCCCGCGGGTCGTGCTGGATGATCGCCGTCGCCTTCAGGTTCTTCTCGATGTGCTTCATGCGCCGGATCGACGCGAGGGTCTGCGCGCGGCCGGCGCGTGGGAAGGCTCCCATCGATTCGTGCCCACGATCCTGGGGACGAAGCCCAACTGCGAACACCCGGGTCCGCGCCTCAAGGCCCGGGCCGCCGTCTACAGGTTTGACCTCTGTTCCTGCCTGTTTCGTCGAGCTAGCGTCATCGCGCTCGATCGCTGCACGGTGCGCAGCGAAGAGCTCCCGCCCGATCGCCACCGAGGAGCCGACCCATGAAGAAGCACGAGTCCCTGCGATCCAGATCGGGCGCAGCGCCCGTGGGGCTGCTGGCCGCCGTCCTGCTCTGCGCCTCGCCGGGCATCGTGTACGGCAGCGACTGCCCGGGCGGCGGCTCGATCCGGCTCGTGAACGGCAAGATCCACACGATGGACGCGCAGAACCGCGTCGTGTCCTCGGTGCTGATCGACAACGGAGAGTTCGCGGCGGTCGGCAATCAACAGGGCGGAGGGTCGCCCGGCTGCACGCGGGTGATCAACCTGCACGGCCGCACGGTGGTACCGGGGCTCATTGACAACCACAACCACATCATCCTGCTCGGGCTGCGGCCCGGCAACGACGTGCGCCTGGACAAGGCCCGCTCGATCGCCAAGGCGCAGGAACTGCTGGCCGCCAAGGCCGCCACCGTGCCTGCGGGCGAGTGGGTGGTCTCGCTGGGCGGGCTGCACCGCAACCAGTTCGTCGCCCCGCCGGCCACCGCGAGGTTTCCGAACCTCGCCGAGCTCGATGCGGCGCTGCCCGCCCACCCGACCTTGCTCTACGAGAGCTTCTCCGGCCCCAGCCAGACGAACTCGATCGGCAAGACGTTCTTCGAGAGCCAGGGCATCGTGGTCGGGGCGGACGGCACGATTGCCGCCAATACACAGTCCCTGCTCGCCCTGCAGGCGCTGCGCATCCTGCCGCAGCACAACAACCCGCAGGCGAAGATGCGCGGCCTGCTCAACGCCCTGGGCTTCGGCGTGTCGGTCGGCTTGACGACGCACGTCGATCAGGGCAGCTTCCACTTCGCCCAGTCGTTCTTCGGCAACCCCGGCACGAGTGCAGACGGCCTCGCGGCGTTCGACCAGTACCGGGCGTTCGATGCCGCGCGGGCGCTGCATGCGATGGGCAGGCTGCCGGCGCGCGTGCAGATCAACTACCTGCACATCGAGCCGGACGTCACCACGCCGCAGCTGACCCAGCGGCTGAACAACGCCGTGCCGTTGCTCGGTGACCAGTGGTTGTCGAACGGCGGCATCGGGGAGTTCACCGCCGGCGCGCCTTTCGGCGGCATCGGCTCGGCGGCCTGGATGAACGGCACGCGGCAGGTCGCCCAGCACGGCTGGCGCAACGAGAACCACTCGCTCAGCCGCACCGACTTCGTGTCCATCCTGGACTTCTGGAACACGGTGAACACCGAGCTGAAGACGATCGGCATCCCGCAGACGCCCGCGGCCCCCGACCCGCTGAAGCCGAACGTCGTCAACCCCGCCGGCATCACGCAGCTGCGCTGGGTGGTCGCGCACGTGCCCTTCATCACGCCGAGCTACATCGAGCTGTCGAAGAACCTGGGCGTGGGCCTGAGCGTGCTGGGCGGGTGGCGCTGGCTGAGCGGCACGCCCACGGGCAACGGCCCGCCCTTCCGCACCATCCTCGATCTCGGCGCGCGCGCCGGCATGAGCTCCGACGGCATGCAGATCGCGGTGATGGACCCGTGGACCGGCATGTACTACGCGGTGACCGGCAAGAACGCCCGCGGCGAGCTGATCAATGCCGGCCAGACCATCACGCGGGAACAGGTGCTGCGCCTGTACACGGCCGACAACGCCTGGTTCCTCGGCCCGAAGTGGGAGAAGAAGCTCGGCACGATCGAGAAGGGCAAGTGGGCCGACCTCGTGGTGCTGAGCGCCGACTACTTCGACCCCCACCAGGTCTCCGACGAGCAGATCCTGGACATCCGCTCGGTCATGACCATCGTCAACGGCAAGGTGGTGCACGACGAGCTGGGAAGATAGGCTGGCCGCGCCCGGACGCGGCCGGCCAGGCGCAAGCCAAGCTCGAGGAGCGACGCACGAGCGGGCCCTCGTGCTCGCCCGCCCGAGCGGCCCTCGTGCTCGCCGCCCGAGCCGCCCCCGTTCAAGGCAGCTTGACGGCCTCGATGTCGGCCTTCGCGCCGAGGCCCAGAGTGCGGACGAACGACACGTGGTGTCCGCGCGTCGTGATGTTGTCGTCGTGCACGGCGAAGCCCACGTTGTAGACCCCGCCCGGCTTCAGCGCCTTGTCGTCCGCGTTCGCCAGCCCGAGCGGCCGGATCAGCAGAACGGTCCACATGCCGTCCTTCCAGCTGGCGATGGCGTTGTTGTCGGCGGCCGAGCCCTGTGCGTCGGCGCGGCTGAGCACGTAGTCCGGCACCAGGTCGCCTTCCTTCCAGGGCGCACGCGGATCGAACGGCACGGCATTCGACTCGCGCACCAGGAAGTGCTCACCCTTGCGCAACTGGTCCGCCGTGATCGACCGGTAGCCCACCTTCTTCTCGTCCCACATGAACCTGGGCGCCTTGCTCGCGCGGTCGAAGTTGCCGGAGAACATGTCCTTGCCGGCGTCGCTGTAGCGGAACTCGAGCACGTGCCCGTCATCGGCCATGCCGACGCCGTGGCTGCGATGCGCCCGCCACTGGATCAGGTCGACGAAACCGCCGCCGGCCTTGATCCTGGCAATCTCGTCGGCGGCCTTGCCCGTCTTCCAGTCGCCCGGGTCGAGCCGGGTCTCCGGCAGGTACTTGCGCACGTCGTTGCGCTTGATCGCCTGCAGCAGCGTGTTGGCGGCCACCTCGTCCCTGGTGAACTGGCCGGGCATGTCGCGCTGGCCGTCGTGGCAGGTGAGCCAGCAGCCCTGCTTGGCGAAACCCGGCACCTTGCCGTCGTCGATCATGACCGACATGCGATCTTCGTAGATGCCGGGCTGCTTGCCTTCGCGCACCACCTGGTCGAGCTTCGGATAGCCGTGGACCTTCCACTCCTTGCCGTCGAACCGCAGGAACTGGTGCTCGGTGCCGGGGAAGGGGTTGTGGGTCTTCCACTGGAACCGCAGGTAGGCGTTGCGGTCGTCGTAGGCCGCCTGCACCAGGAGCTCGATGAAGCCGTTCTTGCCCGCCACCGGCGTCGGCTCGAGGCGCTCGCCCGTGACGATCTTGGCGCCCATGTCCTTCTCTGCATCGGCCTCGTCGTGGCAGTAGGTGCAGGCCTCCCCACCGGCCACCCGGGACGCCGCGCCCTTGTGAGCGGGGCTGCGCACCCACTCGTACGACGACTGGCCGGGGTAGAACAGCGGCACACGCTGCGCCGAGATGCGACCCCAGTCGATGCGCGCCGGATCGGCCGCCGATGCGGCACCGGCAACCACCAACAACGGAAGGAAGATCGACTTGCTGAACTTCATTTCTCGCTCCGGAAGTGAACCCAGGAGCATCGGCACCCTTGGCCGACACCAAATCCATGCTGCACTTCCCCGTCGCCGTTGCCGTTGACTTGCCGCAATGCCAGGCAAGGACGACCTGACTGCAGAGAAGCCTCGGCCACGCGCAGCGGGCGTGAGCGGCCGCCCACGCCACCGCCGTGGCTCCAATGGGATGTCCCGCCCGTGCGAGGCCGCCACCCGGCAGAAGAGCTGCGGCGGCGCGGAGCCTGACGCGATGCGATGACGCGCGGGCGGACCCGCGCTGACCCGGCTCGGCTCAGAGTGCCGCGAGGCGCCGCAGCTTGCCTTCGCTCCACGCCAGGCCCAGGCCGGGCCGGTCGGGCGGCACCACCGCGCCGTCGACGATCTGCATCGGCTCGTCGAGCACGGCATCGGCCCAGTCGACGTACTCGAGCCAGTGCGCCGTCGGCGTGGCCGCCAGCAGGTGCACGCTGACCTCGGGCACGAGGTGCGACGAGACCTGCAGGCCGTGCGCCGCGGCGATGCCGGCAGCCTGCATCCAGCCGGTGACGCCGCCGATGCGGCCCACGTCGGGCATCACGTGGTCGCAGGCGCCCGCGGCGATGGCTTCGGCCATCGCCTCGGGGCCGTTGAAGTTCTCGCCCAGCTGCACCGGCACGTCGAGGCAACGGGCGACATGCGCGCCGCCGCGGTAGTCATCGTGGCGGATCGGTTCCTCCAGCCAGGAAACGTTCTCGCGCTGCAGCGCCAGGCCGCGGCGCACGGCCTCGGCCGGCGTGAGCGCCTGGTTGTAGTCGAGCATCACGGGCAGGTCCGGCGGCACCGCCTTGCGCACGGCGTCGAGCGCGCGCAGGTCCTCGGCCAGGGTCGCGTACCCGAGGCGAAGCTTCACCGCGCGCAGTCCCTTCTCGAGCAGCGCGGCGGCTTCGTCGGCGAGCTGGTCGGGCGGCATCAGCCCGAGGCCCCGGCTGTCATAGGCGGGGATCGGGCGGCGCTCCGCCCCGAGCAGTTCCGCCAGCGGCAGCTTCAGCGCCACGCCGAGCGCATCCCACAGCGCGATGTCCAGCGCCGACAGCGCCATGCGCACCGCACCGGTCACGCCGAGCAGCGCGTAGCGGCGCATCAGCATCGACTGCAGGCTGGCGGGATGCACCGCCTGGCCTTCGATCATCGCGGCCGCCTCGGCCAGCACGTTCGCAACCGCGCGGGCACCGGCCGGCGTGTAGCAGAAGAGGTAGACGCGCCCGGTGACGCCCTCCTGCGTCGACACGTCGCACAGCAGCAGCGGCACCTCGCGCACCACCGCCGCGCTCGTGCCGAGCGCGAAGGTCAGCGGCACGAGCACGGCGCGCGTAGCCACGCCTCGCACCGTGAGCGCTGCGCCGTGACGCGCCGAAGCGTTCATGGCTGCCCCCGCGCGCCCGGGGCGGCCGCGCCGCCATCGGCATGCAGCGCCAGGATGTCGGCCACCGCGCGGTTCAGCGGCGTCGGCACGCCTTTCTGGCGGCCGAGCTCGACCACGGCGCCGGCCAGCCAGCGCACCTCGAGCCGGTTGCCGCGCTCCAGGTCGTGGTGCATCGACGAGGTCATGTCGTAGGCCACGTCGTCGGCGAGCTTCAGCCGCTGCTCGGCGTAGTCGGCGTCCAGATCCACGCCGTGCGCACGCCCCACCGCGACGACCTCGCGCATCAGATCGAGCAGGAAGGCACGCGTCTGCGCGTTCTCGCGGATCGGCCCGATGGTCCTGCGCATCGTCGTCGTCGCCCCCGACAGGCCGACGAGAAAGACGAACTTCTGCCAGATCTCGCGCAGGATGTGCGGCGAGAGCTCGGCATGGATGCCGCCGGCGAGGCACGCCTCGAGAAGCCGCTCGCCGCGTGCCGAGCGCGAGCCGTCGAACTCGCCGAAGACGAGCCGCTGCATCGGCCCGGTCTGGCGGATGACGCCGGGCTGCACGATGGTGGTCGCGACATAGCCGACCCCACCCATCAGGCGCGCTGCGTCGAAGGCGGCGCGCAGGAGCTCGTCCTTCAGCACGCCGTTCTGGAACGAGATGACGGTGGTCGCGGGGCCGACCAGCGGCCGCATCTGCTGCAGCGCGGTTTCGGTGTCCCAGAGCTTCACGCCGACGAGCACGAAGTCGACCACGCCGATCTCGGCCGCGTCGTCGGTCGCGTGCACGCGCGGCAGGTGCAGCGCGGCGGGGCCCTCGATGCGCAGGCCATGCTCGCGCATGGCAGCCAGGTGCCCGCCCCGCGCCACGAAGTGCACCTCGGCGCCGCCGTGCGCGAGGCGCGCGCCGAAGTAGCCGCCGAGCCCCCCGGAACCCATCATCGCGATGCGCATGGCCGAACCCTCCTTCGCCCTTTCTCGGCGCTCACGATCGTACGCCGCGGTGGTGCGATGGCCTGGGGCGGCGGCCGCGGTCGACGCGCGGCGCCGCCGTCACCGGCAATCGCAGGACGGCAGGTAGAACGCGCGCACCACGTTGTAGATGCCGCTCGGGTCGGCGTTCAGGGCCGCGGCAAGCAGGTTCCCTTCGAGGAAGCCGAGCTCGTTGATGATGGCCGTCTCCAGATGCGAGACGGCCGGGCCCGTGAGTGCCTCGAAGCCCTGGGTGGCCGCTTCCTTGGCGACGTCGCCGATGCCGTCACGCACGATGCTGAACGTCGTCTTCCTGGCCGTGCTCGCGCCGATCCGGCCGGCCCCGAAGGAGACCACGTTGGCACCGAGCTCGGCGATGGCCATCGCCTGGTAGCTGATGCGGGCCGCGATCTCCTGCTCGTCCTTGCCGCACAGCGCACCGAGGCAGGTCAGGCCGGTCGGCGCCGCGCTGCCCTTCCAGCAGGCCACCTTGCACGAGGGCAGCTTGAGCGCGAAGCCGCCGTCGGCGGTGCGGCTGATGCGGCCGTCGTTCATCATGAAGAACCAGTTGTCCCGGCCGCTCATCCACGGCACGACGGGCGCGCCGAGCACGCGGAACCAGCGCACCTGCGTGCCGCCCCAGGGGCGGATGCCCACCGAAGCCCGGCTGAAGGCGCCCGGCCTGAACGAGCCGATCGCCGAGCGGACCGTCTGCCCCTCGGTGGCATAGGTGCCGCCGAGGTGGAAGTTGCTCTGGACCTGCCGCGTCTCGCGCCGCGGCGAGTTCGGCCACTTCACGTCGATGGTGCCGTCGAACGAGACGGCCAGCGGGCCGTCGCCCCTGGCGCTCCACAGCACCTGGATCGCCTCGGGGACCATGTCGTTCTGGATGACGCCGCTGCCGCCGGCGAAGAAGCGCGCCACCCACCGCGCGTCGACGAAGCCGAAGCGTTGCGCCACCGGACCCTTCGGGGCCAGCGTCAGGTCCAGGCCGTTCGCGCCGCGTTGCACGGCCAGGGTCCGGTCGCTGCCCGGCACCTCGATGACGAACGAGTCGTCGCGGCCCGGCCCCGGGCGCAGCCGGAAGCGCTGCGACGCGTCGAAGCTCAGCGGCCCGGACGACACGGCGTAGCTGCCGTCGGCGCGCTGCGAGTGCCGCAGCGCGTTCCGGCCGTCGGCCGACACGACGACGGTGGTGCCGTCGTGCAGCGGGTAGGCCATGAAGTGCTGTCGCAGGTCCTTCTGCTCCTGCCCCCAGGTATAGAAGCCGCGCTTCCTGTCCACGACGACCTCGCCCCGCTCGCGCAGCGCCACCGTCTGCTCGTGGTGGTCCAGCGGCTCCAGGTACACGGCCTTCAGGTCGCCGGGCTGGGGCGGCGGCGGCGCGTCGGCGGCGTGCACGCGCCACTGGCGGGCCGTCTCGCGCCGGCTGTGCTCGACCCAGCCGTTGGCATCGAGCCCGACGTAGTGGCGCGAGTGCACGTTCTGGATGAGGTAGATGCCGACCTGCCCTTCGTCGCGCAGCTTCTCCAGCCGCCACGACTGGTTGCCGCCGTTCAGCCACTCGTACAGCCACAGCGGCAGCCCCGGCTGGCGGTACTCGGCGTCGCTGCTGTAGTTCGTCCTCGAAGTGGTGAGCACGTGCCTGGGCTGCGTGCGGCTCTCGATGGAGACCTTGCCGCCGCCGAGGTCGGTGACCTTGAACAGCTGGTCGAAGCCGGCGTCGAACGGCGTGAGCTGCAGCGCGCCGGGCAGCCCGGCCCGCGCAGGCGGCACCGCCGTCATGTAGTGCCCGCTCGAGACGTCCTGGAAGTACGCGTACTGGCCGAGCGGCGCAGGCACGCCGCCCTGGACGGCCGGTGGCGGCGCCGGCGCGGCGGCGCCGGACGCGGCGGCCGCGGCCGACGCGGCGGACATGACGAACCTCTCCCACGGGCCGATGGCGGCGCGGTTGGCGTTCAGCTCGCCGTTGCTCTCGGCCACCAGGTACTTGCCGTGCGCGCCCTTGAACGAGACGGTGCCGTCGGCGTGCGTGGTCATCGCCCACTTCTCCCACGGGCCGATGGCCTCGCGGTTCGCGTTCGCGCGGCCGTCGGGCTCGGCAACGAGGTACTTGCCATGGTGGCCGCGCAACGAGACGACACCGCCGCCGTGGTCGATGCGCGCCCACATCTCCCACGGCCCGGCCCGCTCGCGGTCGGCACGCGCGCGCCCGTCGGGCTCGGCGACGACGAAGCGGCCGTGCGCCGTCTTCAGCGTGACCCGCGTGCCCGCGGCTTCGGTGGCGACCTGCGCGCAGGCCGGCACCGCCGCCGCCAGACCCAGTGCGATCGCCAGCGCGAGCAGCCGCCCGGCGATGAACCGGACGGCGCCCGGGGCGCACGCGTCTCGCAGGTGCACGGACATGCCGGCCGCTCCTTTCGTGCTTTGGCCGCGCCTGCCGCGCGAAGGCACGCGAAGACACGCGGTGGGCCGCGGCACCCTCGGGGCAGGCGATGCGGCAAGCGTCGTGGAACGGCACGCTCCGTGTCAACGAGGTCATCCCTCGGGAACATGCCCGGGTGACCCCGAACGTGTGATGCGGCATGCTCGGCGCGCCGCGCACCGCGCGCGCCGATGCCCGGCGCGCGCCGCGCCGGCCTCGGACTGCCTGGGGGGAAGTTGGCCCGCGTGGGCTTCACGATGATCCGGCCGCGGCGGCGCGACCTGTTCCTGCTGCTCAGCCTGGCCGGCGTCGTGCCGGCGTTCGTCACCAACGTGCTGCCCACGACGACGTGGCTGCCCGGAGTGGAAGGCTTCCGCTGGGCCTGGTTCGACCTCGGCGCCACGCGCTGGGTGTTCGTCGCGCTGCTGCTCGCCGCGGGTCTCGTCGGCGCATCGCTGCGGCCGCGCTGGCTGGGGCTGGCGCTGCTGCCGCTGCTGGCGCTGGTGCTGACTCCGGCCGCACGCATCGGGGCGGCCGAAGGGCCGCTGCACTGGATCGAGCAGGACGAACCCGACCCCGCGCTCGAGGCCGAACGCCAGGCCGGCGAGCGGCTGCGCGAGCCCGGCGGTCGCATCGACACCTGGCTCGCGCGCCTGCCGCCCACGCTGCCCGACGCCGCGGCCGCGCTCGAGCCGCGCTGGCAGCCGCTCGAAGGCTGGGCGCGCGCCGAACGCCGCCAGCTCGTTCGCCTGCGGCAGGAACGCGAGCGGCTGGATGCGCTGGCTGCGGTGGCACCGCCCGAGGCCCGCGAGCCGATGCGCAAGGAGCTCGAGCGGCAGCACGCACAGCTGCGGGCCGACGAGGAGCGCTACCTGCGCGACGTGGCCGCTGCGCCGCCGCCGCCGGCCACCGCGCTGTGGGAGCTGCGCATCGCGCTCGGCCTGCATGAGCTGTGGCAGGGCGACAAGCGCGCCCGCTGGCTCGAGCTGCCCTACCGCGTCGCGAGCACGCTGCTGGTGCTGGCCGTCGTCGCCACGCTGGGCATCGGGCACCGCGTGACGCTCGGCTTCGTCGGCCTCGCGCTCGCCGTTTCGCTCGCCTCGGCGGCGGCCCGCCTCGAAGGCGGCGGCACCGCGCTGGCCATCGCTGCGCTGCAGCCGGTGTTCGTCGGCACGCTCGCGCTCCTCGTGCTGCGGGTGCTGGTGCGCGGCTGGCTCGACAACCGCGAGATCTGGCGCAGCACCGAAGGGCCCGTGCTGCGCCGCGCGCTGGCCTGGTCGCTGCTGCTGTGGAGCCCGTTCGCGCTGGTGCTGGCGGCCAACTTCTGGGCCGGTGCGGCCGTGGCCTCGCGCGTCGAGGCGCGCATCTACTGCCCGTCGGGCGACGCCGAGGCGTGTGCGCAAACGCCGGGCGAGGTGCTCGTGCGCAACAGCGACCCGGCACGCGACACGCTGCGCGAGGACCTTCAGGTGGCGCTGGCACGCAGCTTCGCGACCATCGAACAGAAGGCGATCGGCGTGGCGCGCCAGACGCGCGGCACGGTGGGCCAGGTCGCCGCCCAGGTGCGCGAAGGCGTGCTGCGCGCCTACGACGAGGTGCTGCTGCCGAGCCTGTTTGCGTATCCCGGCATGCCCGTGCGCCCGCGTTGCCACCTGTTCGACCCCATCGCGTGCCTGGCCAACATCCCCTTCGACGCGGCCGAGGCGGCGTACCAGCGGCCGCGTGACCGCACGCGCGCCGCGCTCGACCAGCGCGTGGCCGTGGCGCTGGGCGCCGTCGACCGGGCCGCCGCCACGGCGTCGAACGAAGTGCAGGCGGCGCTGCGCGGCCAGGCGGTGCACGCGTTGCGGCTGGCGCGCGAGCAGGCCGATGCCACGCTGGTGGGCGCCGCCGGCGTGGCCGCCTTCGGCAACGCGGCGCTGCTGTTCGTGGCCGCGCGCGCCTTCCTGCTCATCCTGGCGCGGCTGCTGTTCGCGCAGAACAAGCACGTGTTCATGACCCTCACGCCGCGCGAGAAGCCGCTGGCGGAGCAGGCCACGCCGGTGCGGCTGGACGTGCCCGCCGGCGACGAGCTGCACATGAGCCTCGCGCATGGCCGCCTGCTGATGAAACCCGCCTTCGACGTGGACGGCGCGGCGCCCAACACGCTGTGGCTGCCGCCGCAACCGTGGTGCGCGCCGCTGGCGCGCATCCGCCACGGCTGCTGGTTCCTGAAGGAGATCGAGGCCCCTGACGCGTCAGGCGGCGAGCCGCTGGCGCTGACATTGAAGTCCACGCCCGGCACCAACTTCTTCTGCTGGGACGTCCCCGAAGGCGCCGAGGTGGCCTTCCGCTGGGATCGCTTCGCCGGCATGTCGGGCAGCGTGCGCGTGCGGCGCATCTTCAGCCTGAAGCTCGGCACGCTGGTGCTGGGCCACGTCACCGTGGCCGCGGCGCGCGGGCCGGGCCTGCTGGTGCAGCACGCCTACACGCGCGCCAGCGCCGAGCGCCGCTCGGTGGCGCAGGCGCGCGTGGTGGGCTGGGTGGTGGGCACGCGCTTCCGCGTGGAGTCGGGCAAGAGCAGGAAGAACGTCTACGTCGACCACTGCCACGTCGTTTGCGCCGAGCCGGGCCTGGCCGTGCACGAGGCAGCGCGTGAAGGGCGAGGCGGGCATGGCATGTGGAAGGAGCTGGTGGGGCTGCTGCGGCCGTAAGGCGCTCGCTCGAGCGTGCGGACGAGAACGCGCTTCGACGGGGTGGTGGCGGGATCGGGACGGCGGGGTGCCCTGCTCCGTGAATGTCCCCTTTCGGCGGCCCAGCTTCGCTGGTCCCCCGAATGCCTCCTTGATTTCACGGAGCAGGGCACCCCACCGTCCCGATCGAGGCACCCCCTTGCGGTGGCCACCCGTCGGTGACCGACGCGGGTGCCACGCCAAGGACGCCGGGTGGTCGGCGCAGCGAAATCAACGGGGCATCGAGGGGACCAGCGAAGCTGGGCCGCTCGAAGAGGACACTCGCGGAGCCGACCACCCGGCGGCCTTGGCGCGCCACGACCTTGACGCCCTCAGGGCGTGCCGACGAACAGGTAAGCGTTGGTCGAGCCGCCGCTGCCGCGGCCGATGCCCAGGTACACCGGCCCGAGCGGCGTCTCGCCGCCCAGGTACACCGCCAGGGAGTGCAGCCAGCCTTCGCGCTTCTGCACCGTGTACGGAATGGCCACGCGGCCGCTCTCGACGGCGACGCCCACGCGCATGTCGCCGCGCAGCCCGAGCGGCAGGCGGCCGATGATGCGTTCGCCGCGCACGTGCGCATAGGCGACGTCGTCGCCGATCAGCTGGCCGCTGGCAAACGCCGTGAGGTTGAGGAAGCCCCCCAGCCGCCCGGCGTCGTGCAGCGGCAGCGCGCCGCGCGGCGAACCCACCCAGGTGAATCGCGCGCCGAGCACGTTGGCCTGCCACGGCATCGCGGCCCGCAGGTCGACACTGGCGCGCTGGTAGTCGCTGCCGTCGCCGCCGGTGTGGCCGTGGGTCCAGTCGACCAGCGCGCTCCAGCCGCTGCGCGGGAAGTACAGACGGTCGAGCCGGTCCAGGTCGGCAGCGACGAGCCAGCCGCCGCTGCCGCGCTCGGGCACCGCCGCGAGGATGTCGATGCCGGTCTCGAGGTCGCGCGTCGTGCGCGTCTCGCGCCAGCCGGCACGCAACGTGCCGACGAGGCTCAGGTTGTAGCCGGCCGCCGCCTCCAGCCGCGTGCGCGCGCTGCGGTACTCGGCCACGCGCTGCTCGACGAAGAAGTAGTCGGTGCGCTCGCGCCGATACTCGGCCGTCAGGTCGCCGAACCACGTGCGGTCGGCGGTGAAGGGCTGCAGCCACTCGATGCTGGCACCGGTGCTGCTGCCGAGCTCGCCCACCAGCAGCAACTCGGCCCCCATCGGCCACAGCCAGGTGCGGTGGTAGCCCAGCCGCAGCAGGTAGGTGCTGCCCTGGCTGAGGTTGCTGTCCAGGCGCAGCCCCAGGCGCAGGTAGTCCGGCCCCCAGCCCTTCTCCACCGGCATCACGCGCAGCACGTTGCGCCCGCCCTCGCGCAGCACCGTGTAGTCGACACGTTCGTACCAGCCGTCGCCGTAGACGCGGCCGAGCGCCTGGTCGAGCGCGTGCGTGTCCAGCGGCTCGCCCACCGCCTGCGAGAGGTAGCGGCGCACCACCGCCTCGCTGGCCAGCGACAGGCCGCTCACCTCCACCGCGTCGATGCGCGGCCGCTCGGGCAGGCGCACGGCCATCTCCTGGCGCCACCGCTGCCACGCCACCTCGTCCACCGACAGCGCGCGCAGCCGATCGGCCAATGCGCTGGCAGCGATGCGGCCGCGCAATGCCGCGTCGGCATGGCGCTCGAAGTCGCCGGCACCGATGGTGCCCAGGTCGGGCTGGATGACGATGTCCCCGGGCGCAAGCCGTGCCAGCGTCGCCTGCACGTTCTGCTCGGTGAGCAGGGCGATGACCTGGGCACTCACGGTGAGCAGCCCGCGCACCTGCTCGGGCTTCAGCGGCGCGCTGCCGACGTTGACGGCGATCACCACCTCGGCGCCGCAGCGCTCGCGCACCTCGCGCACCGGCAGGTTGTCCACCAGGCCGCCGTCGACGAGGCGCCGTCCGTCGATCTCCAGTGGCGCCATCAGCCCCGGCACCGACATGCTGGCGCGCATCGCCTGCGTCAGGCTGCCTTCGCGCAGCACGACGCGCGCGCCGGTGCCGATGTCGGTGGCGACGATCGACACCGGCAGCGGCAGGTCCTCCAGCCGGCGCTCGCCGGCGTCCGAGCGCACGAGGCGGTTGAAGAAGAGCTTGATCTTCTGCGCCGCGACGACGCCTGGCGGCGTGACCGCGTCGCCGCCGCGGAAGCCCGTCTCGCTGCCGGGCAGGAAGCGCTGCGACAGGCGCTTGTTGCGGTGATTGAGCTCGGCGTAGTCGGGGTTGTCCTGGAACATGTCGGCCCAGTCGGCGCGGCCGAGCTCCTCGCGCATCTGCGCCGGCGAGAGGCCCGCGGCCCAGGTGCCGGCGACGAGCGCGCCCATGCTCGTGCCGGCGACGCAATCGACGGGGATGCGCAGGTCCTCGAGCACCTCGAGCACGCCGATGTGCGCGGCACCGCGCGCGCCGCCGCCGCCGAGCACCAGGCCGACCCGCGGGCGGGGCGGCGGCACGGTCGCCGGGCTGCCCGGCGATGGTCTCGCCGGGGCCGCGGCCGGCGAGGCGGGAGGAGCAGGTGGCAGGTTGGGCGGCGCCGGCAGCGTCTGCGCCGCTGCCAGGCCGCTGCAGACGAGCACGCCCCAGCCCGCCACTGCGGCGCGCAGGGCCGAGGCCGGGCCGTTTCGCCCCGGCCCCGCCGGGCGCCGCTTCGCGGGCAACGTCATGCGGTCATTTTGTGCGCAGCGCGGGCTCGAGCCGGCGCTGCGGCGGCTCGATCGGGATGCCTGTGGCGCCGGCCCGGGCCGCGGCGGCGAGCACACCGCCGCCGACGCCGCCGCCGCGCTACTGCATGAAGCCGATCGGCGCGCGGCGCGGGCCGGCGTCGGGCAGGTCGGCCAGCTCCAGCGTGCCGCGGCCGGCCAGCCGCGCGTTGCCGAACGCCGTCATCCAGGCACGGCGCATCTCGCGCGGCGCCATCGTCGCCATGCGCTCGAGCACCGCCTCGGCCGGCTCGGCGTCGAAGCGCTGCCCCCAGTCGTGCGCGGCGCGGATGCTGGCGTAGAGGCGCTCGGCGATCTGGCGCGCCGCGTCGCGGTCGGGCGCCAGCACCTCGAACACGTTCATGCGGTTGAGGATCGGCTCGGGAATCGCGCGCTCGTCGTTCGCCGTGGCCACCCAGATGACCTGGCTGGCGTCGATCGGCACCTCGGCGAACTCGTCGGTGAACGCCTCGGCCGTGTCGTGCTCGAGCAGGCTGTACAGCGCGCCGAGGGGATCGTAGGCGTGCTCGGTGCGCGCCTTGTCGATCTCGTCGACCACCATCACCGGGTTGGCGTAGACGCCGTCCACCAGCGTCTCGAACACCTTGCCCGGCCGTGCGCCCTTCCACTGGCTGCTGGCGCCGGAGAGCACCCAGCCGGCGGTGAGGCTCGACATCGACACGAAGCCGAGCCCCGTGCCGAGCAGCTTGGACACCTCGCGCGCGAAGTGCGTCTTGCCGATGCCCGGCGGCCCGAGCAGCAGCATCGGCGTGATCTCCAGCGCGTCGCGGCTGTCCTGGCACAGCGCCAGCTGGCGCCGGATGTCGTCGAGCACGTCGGTGAAGTTGGGCAGCTCCTCGTACAGGTGCTCCATCGCCGGCACGCCGGAGGGTTTCACCTGGAAGCGCTCGGCGCCCTTCTCGAGCATGCGCTCGTAGGTGGCGCGCAGCGTCTCGTGCTCGCGCGGCGGCAGCTTGTCCAGCCGCTTCTCCACGTCGTGCACGCGGAAGACGGTGCGCATGTGCGCAAGCGGGATCGAAGCCTGCACGCGCGGGACCAGACCGGTGGATCGACTCATGCACAACACTCCTGCTCGGCGAGCGCGACGACACGGGATGCCTGGCTCAACGTCCCGCCACCCTTGCCGGCAGACCGGCGGAGCCGGCGCCGCCGGCAGGGCCCGAAGGCCGTCTTGCCGGATTGGAAGCAAAGATGCCACAAGCCGGCCGCGCGATCAAAGGCCGGGGAAGGCCTCAATTGGGTGGCACTGGCGGCCCACCGGCCGCAGGCAGGCGGGATTGCCACGAAAGCGTCACGAACCGGTGCGCCGGCGCCACGCGCGGGTGCGCGGCGGCCTGCACCCGCGGCAGCGCCGCCCGGCCGCGGGGCAGGCCGTGCCGTTCATCGCGCTCAGCCGCAGCCCGTCGCGGCCAGCCGGCGGTCGGTCGGCTGGCGGTGGCGGCGCGCCGGGCGGGAACCTACAGTGCCTTCATCGACAAACCGACGGGCCCCCCAGCGAGACAGCGACAGACGCCCACCGCCGACAGCCCAGCCACCCGGAGCCCACACCATGAACACGACCCGCCAAGCCCCCACGCAACGTTTCGCCGCCTTCGCCCTGGCCCTGATGATGACGCTGGGCATGCTGGGCGCGGTCGATCACCTCGCCACGAGCGACGCCCCGGCGGCCCAGCTGGCCCGTGCGGAAGCGGCCGTCGCGCGCAGCTGATCGGCCCTTCGGCGCGCCGCAGGACGGCGCCACCCTTCCTCCTACGTTCTCACTGCGAGACGTATTCGGCCCCGGGGCCTTGCAGCCCGGGGCCGCTTTCTTTGGGCCTCAGGCGAACAGGTGCGTGGCCAGGAAGGCCAGCGTGCGGCCGTGCGCCAGCGCCGCGCTCGGCGCGTGGTACGAGGCCCGCGCCCAGCAGTTGAAGCCGTGGTGCGCCTCGTCGTAGACGAAGAGCTCGGCGCGCGGCGGTGGCATCGCCTCGCGCACGGCCGCCACCGCCGCCGGCGGGATGTTGTCGTCGTGCCCGGCGTAGTGGAACATCATCGGGCATCGTACGTTGGCCGCATGCTGCAGGTGGTTGTGGATGCCGCCGCCGTAGTAGGCCACCGCCGCATCGACCCCGGCGGTGGCTGCGGCGAACCAGGCCATGCGCCCGCCCATGCAGTAGCCCACCGCGCCGATGCGCGCTTCGGCGGACGCGCCGACCTTGCCGCTGCCCACCTCGGCGCGCCCGCGCAGCGCCCGCGCCGCGACCCCCAGGTCCTCGATCGCCTGCTCGGCCGTGTAGGCCTGCATCAGCGCACGTGCCTGCGTCACCTCCGCGGCGCTGTAGCCCAGCTCGATGCGCGGCGCCCGGCGCCAGAAGAGGTCGGGCGCGAGCACGACGAAGCCGTCGAGCGCGTACTGGTCGGCGACGGCACGGATGTGCTCGTTGACGCCGAAGATCTCCTTCAGCAGCAGCAGCCCCGGCCCGCGCCCGGCCGGCGGCCGGGCCAGGTAGGCGGCGTAGCCGGGGGCGAGGTCGATCCACTCGCGCTGCACGGGGTCGGTCATGTCGGGCTCCTCTGTCGGTGCGTGGGTGTGGCCGATGGCTTCGATGAACGTCGATGATCTGCGAAGCGCTCGTACGCATTGGGTTCAATCGTATGGGAGCGGCGTTGTGCGTTGGGTCGAGGGTTCGGGCTGGGCCTCCGAAGATGGTGGCGGCAAAGGGCTGTGCGGGCCCGGTGCGGCGCGGCATATGCGGCGGTTCCTCGCTGGCGCTCGGAACTGCCCTGCGCTGCTCGGTCTTGTGGCCCACGCGCAGAACTCGTTGCACTCGCTTCGCTCGTGCCACTCGGACAGCTGCGCGAGTCAGATGTGGAAGCGCGCGAGTACGCGCGCGGGCCACAAGACCTGCGCTGCTCGGCGCCGCAAGTGCCGCGCCGCACCGGGCCCGCACAGCCCTTTGCGGACACGTGGACTGTCTTCGATCGAGTACCACCAGCGTTGCCGGCAAGGCCGCTGGGTCGCCAACGGTAATGCCACCTCGAGCTTCAGCCACTCAAGCGCGAAACGCGACGTCGCATCAAACCACGCGCCCCTTGCGGTACTGCGCCGCGGTGCGCGGCGCCAGCGCCGCGGCGCCGCGCACCGCCGCCAGCGACGCCGCCGCATGCGCGTGCGCGATCGCCAGGCCCAGCGCATCGGCGGCGTCCTTGCCCGGCAGCCCGGGCAGCGCCAGCAGCCGCCGCACCATCTCCTGCACCTGCGCCTTGTTGGCCAGGCCGTGGCCGACGACGGCCTTCTTCATCTGCAGCGCCGTGTACTCGGCCACCGGCAGGTCGCCGCGCACGAGGCCCGCCAGCGCCGCGCCGCGTGCCTGGCCGAGCAGCAGCGTGCTCTGCGGGTTGACGTTGACGAACACGATCTCGGTGGCGGCGCAGTCGGGCGCGTAGCGCTCGACGACCTCGCACACGCCCTCGAAGATGATCTTCAGCCGCCGCGGCAGCTCGCCGCGCGGCGCGTCGGCGGTGCTGATGGTGCCGCTGGCGACATAGACGAGCCGCGCGCCGCGGGCTTCGATGACGCCGAAGCCCGTCCTCTGCAGGCCGGGGTCGATGCCGAGGATGCGCATGGCCCGCCGCGCCTCAGACGAAGTACCAGCGCACCGAATGGAAGAACACCGGCGCGCCGAAGCACAGCGGCGCGATGCGGTCGAGCAGCCCCACGGCGCCGGTGACCGAGCTGCGGTTGCCCCACCAGCGCACGCCGGCGTCCTTCTTCAGCGCGCGCATCACGAACTCGCCGAGCGTGCCCGAGCCGCCGGCCACCGCCGCCATCACCGCGGCGCGCATCGCGTCCACCGGCGTGATCCAGAACAGCCCCGCCCCCACCGCCGCCGCGGCCGCCACGCCCAGCGCGAAGGCGCGCAGCGAGAAGCTGCGGTCGATCTGCCGCGCCAGCGGCCGCCGCCGCAGGCTGCGGCTGGCCAGCGCCTGCACGAGCTGCGCCGCCGCCACCACGACGACGAGGAAGAACACGAGGAAGGCACCACGCCCCTCGTAGCCCTGGAACTCCAGCAGCAGCAGCGCCGGGGCGTGCGACAGGCCGAACACGCACACCATGATGCCCCACTGGATCTTGGCGTTGCGCTCGAGGAAGCGTTCGGGGTCGCCGGCGAGCGCGCTGGCCACCGGGATGGCGAGGAAGGCGTACACCGGCACGAAGACGCTGAAGAGGTCGAAGCGCCGCAGCCCCACCAGCACGTACTGCAGCGGCAGGATGGCGAAGAACGCGAGGATGAGCCCGCGGTGGTCGGCACGCCGCGTGTGCACGAGCGTGATGAACTCGCGCAGCGCGAGGAACGAGAAGACGCCGAAGGCCAGCGTCGCGCCCACCGGCCCGGCGATCCACGCCAGCCAGAACACGAGCGCGCCGACCCACAACGCGCGCAGGTCGCGCTGCAGCATCGTGCGGCGTTCGCGTGCGCCCTCGTCGGCCACCGGCCGCAGCGAGCGCAGCGCCACCGCGATGCTGGCGAGTGCCAGCAGCCCGAACATGCCGACGAAGAGCAGCGCCACCTGGCCGGCGGCGTCGAGGCGGCGCAGCTCTTCCATGCCTGGCGTGCTGCGCCGCGGCCCGCTGCTTCAGGCCACGCGCGGCCGCTCGGCCAGCACGGCGGCGCGCGCGCGCTCGAGGAAGCCGGCCTTGTCCTCGCCCGGCGCGAGCAGGATCGGCGCACCGAAGGTCACCGTGCACAGGATCGGCACCGGCACCACCTCGCCCTTGGGCATGACGCGCTGCACGTTGTCGATCCACGCCGGCACCAGCGGCACCTGCGGGAACTGCTGCGCAAGGTGATAGAGGCCACTCTTGAACGGCAGCGGCTCGCCCATGGCGCTGCGCGTGCCCTCGGGAAAGATGACGAGCGAATCACCCGAGCGCAGCGCCTCCACGAGCGGCTCGAGCGGGTCCTCGTCGGCGCCGCCCGGCGCGTCGGCGCCCTTCGTGCGCGTGCGTGCCACGTACACGGCGTGGAACACCTGGCTCGTCAGCCACTGCCGGAACGGCGTCTTCGTCCAGTAGTCACGCGCCGCGATCGGCCGCGTGGCGGCGCGCAGGTCGTGCGGCAGCGCGGCCCAGATCAGCACCCAGTCGAGGTGGCTCTGGTGGTTGGCGAAGTAGATGCGCTGTTCGGCCTTCGGCGGGCAGCCGCGCCAGTGGCCCTGGGCCCCGGTGACGAGGCGCGCGATGAACGCGAGCAGCATGCCCATGAAGGTGGCCAGCGACATGTGGCGATGCTATTGCACGGGCCGTGCGGGCCTGCGCCGCCGCGCCCGCGGTGGCCCCGGCCGCGGCGGTCCCGGGCGCGCGGCGGCCTCAGGCGACGGCCGGCGCCGGCTGCGCGGCCTCGGCCAGCCAGCGACGGAGCATCAGCTGCGCCGCGCCGCCCAGGCCCTGCCACTGGCAACCCACGCGGTGCCCCGCGCGGCCGAGCGGCGCGACGTGCGAGACGACGACGTCGGTGACGAAGCCGTGCTCGTCGTCGAGGTCCACCTCGACGCAGGGCAGCAGCGTGCCCTGGGCCGGCGGCAGCATGCCGCCCGGCAGCCTGAGCGCGCAGCCCAGCTCGCTGATGTCCAGCACCGGCAGGTTGCGCGCGCTGACGAGCACGCTGCCGTGCGTCAGCCGCGCCACCGGCGAACGCGACGGCTCCGCGCGCGCAGGCCTCAGGCGCGCGGCGCGGCGGCGCGACGTGCGGTAGATCTCGCCCGGCCAGCGCGTGCGGATGAGGAACCGTTCGCCGCGGCGGGCGGCCTCGGCGGCCGTGCCGGAACCCTCGCGCACGGCGCAGGCCGCGGCGAGCGCGAACTGCACGCGCAGCCCCTGCAGCAGCGCCGCCGCCCACAGCGGCCGCGCCTGCAACGCCCGCGCGATGGCGATGCCGTCGGCGTGGCAGGCGAGCACGAGCTGCTGCTGCAGCTCGTCCACCACCGAAAGCGTCGCCGCCACGCCGCGCCGGCCGATGCCGCCCACGTGCAGCGGCAGCGCCCGGTCGCACAGCTCGCGCAGCACGTCGGCGTGCAGCATGCCTTCGTCGTCGGGCCGGCTGACACGCCAGCCGGCGGCCTGCAGCGGGTCCTCGATCTCGGCCAGCAGGGCCTGCGCCGCGCTCATGTCCGCCTTCACAGCACCAGCGGCGCGCGTGCACCCTGGTCGGTGAGCAGGCCCTCGATCTGCGCGCGCCGGCGCAGCAGGCGCTCGAACTCGGCCACGCCGACGGCGCGGCTGGTGAGGAAACCCTGGTACTCGTCGCAGCGCACCGACTGCAGGAACGCCAGCTGCGCCGCCGTCTCCACGCCCTCGGCCACGACCTTGAGCTTCAGGCTGTGCGCCAGCGCGACGATGGCGCTGACGATGGCCGCGTCGTCGGGGTCGCTCTCCAGGTCGCGCACGAACGAGCGGTCGATCTTCAACGCCGCGATCGGCAGCTTCTTCAGATAGCTCATCGACGAGTACCCGGTGCCGAAGTCGTCGATCGACAGCTCCACGCCCATCGCCGCCAGTTGCTGCGCGATGCTCACCGAGAGCTCGGGGTCGGCCAGCAGGATCGACTCGGTGACCTCGATCTCCAGGCCCCGCGCCGGAACGCCGTGCCTGGCCAGGGCCCGGGCCACGAGCGCCGGCAGGCCACGCTCGCGCAGGTGCGTGGCCGCCAGGTTCACCGCCACCGGCACCGGGCTCAGGCCGGCCGCCCGCCAGGCGGCGCTTTGCCGGCACACCGTCTCGATCGCCCACTCACCGATCGGCACCACGAGCCCCGCGTCCTCGACCAGCGGGATGAACTCGGCCGGCAGCAGCAGGCCGCGCTCGGGGTGCTGCCAGCGGATCAGCGCCTCGGCGCCGACGATGCAGCCGCTGACGACGTCCACGCGCGGCTGGTAGTGCAGCACGAACTCGTCGCGCTCGAGCGCCCGGCGCAGCCGCGTCTCCATGTGCAGGCGGTCGAGCGCCCGAGCGTTCATCGAGCGGTCGTAGAGCTGGAAGCCGCCGCGCCCGGCCGCCTTGGCGCGGTACATCGCGGTGTCGGCGTTCATCAGCAGCGTGTCGATGTCGCCGCCGTCCTCGGGGTAGACGGCGATGCCGATGCTGCCGCCGACGAAGACCTCGGTGCCCTGCACGACGATCGGCTCGGCCAGCGTTTGCACGAGGCGCTGCGCGACCTGAACGACATCGTTCGGCGACTCGACGTCCGTAAGCAACACGATGAACTCGTCGCCGCCCAGGCGGGCGATATCCTGTTCCGCTTTGGGCGGCCGCGGCAGCCCGCGCGCCATCGCCTCGACCTGGGCAAGCGAGGCAAAGTCGGTGAAGTCCGTGTTGCCATCGCCGCCTGCGCGCATGACGGCGTCGTGCGTGCGCAGCGAGCTCGCCAGGCGCGCGCTCGCGTTGCGCAGCAGCTCGTCGCCGGCGCGATGGCCGAGCGTGTCGTTGACGCGCTTGAAGTTGTCGAGGTCGACAAACAGGATCGCCAGGCGCCGGCCGTGACGCTTGGCCTGTGCCATCGCCCGTTCCAGCCGTTCGGCGAAGAGCAGCCGGTTCGGCAGGCCGGTCAGCGGGTCGTAGTAGGCAAGGCGGCGGATCTGCTCCTCGTCGTCCTTGCGCCGCGTGATGTCGTGCACGACGCCTGCGAGGCGCAAAGCGCGCCCGTCGGGGCCCCTTGCCGCCACCTCCACCTGCTGCTGCACGTGGCGCACGCCGCCAGCGAGTTGCAGCCGATAGTCGACGGCAAACCCCTTGCAGTGCGCCACGGCGTCGTCGAAGGCCTGGCTCACTCGCTGCGCGTCGTCGGCGTGCACGGCGGCAAAGAACTGGGCGGGCGTCAACGACCGCGGTGCGCCAGCGTGACCGAAGATGCGCCAGGCCTGCTCGGACGAGCTGACGCGGCCCTCGCGCACGTTCCACTCCCAGTCGCCCATCTCGCCGATCCGCTGCGCGTTCGATAGCCGGCGCTCGTTGCGCTGCAGCTTGCTGATGGCAGCGCTTGCGCGCAGAGTGCAGCGCACCCGATGCGGCAACACCACCCACTCGATGGGCTTGGGGACGAAGTCGGTGGCGCCTGCCGCGAAAGCGCGCTCGATCGACCGCGTGTCGCCCGGGCCCGTCATCGCGACGACCGGCACGCTGTCTCCGCCGGGAAGCCGACGCAACTCGGCGCAGGTGACGAGACCGTCCATCGTCGGCATGCTGACGTCGAGCAGCACGAGATCGGGCATGCCTTGGCGGCGGATCGCTGCGAGTGCCGCCCATCCGTCGCTGGCCTCGCTGATGGCGAACCCTGCTGCGGACAGCGCGGCACGGGCGAACTGCCGGACGTTGTCGTCGTCGTCCACGACCAGTACATGCGGCCGCCGTGCGGCCGCGGGCGCAGCCCGCGCGGCCGCGCCGGGCACCTCCCCCGTACCGCCAGCAGAGTGCACCATGGTGTCGCGCGTCACCGAGCCCCCGGCACGGCAGGCGGGACCATCACCCGATGGCGAGCCCGTACCGACAGGACTCGTGGCGGTTCGGTGGCCGATGTCGCGGTACTTCTTGGCTGCGAGTGCATGAGTCGTGCCTGGCGGGCTTGACGGCCCCCCTCGGATTGGAAACCGGCACCAGCCATCGCAGCGTGAAGTCCACGCCACCGGCCGGCAACGCGGCAGTAGTCGTGTATCGGCGTGGTCCGCGGCCAACTTGAGCGGAAACCTCCGCACTTCCCAGCGGATCTGCCGGCCGCGGCCGCACCGCGGCTCCGAGTGGCCGGCGGGCTCTAGTGCCGGAAGTGCCGCGTGCCGGTGAACACCATCGCCACGCCTTGCTCGTCGGCCGCGGCGATCACCTCGTCGTCGCGCAGGCTGCCGCCCGGCTGGATGACACACGCCGCGCCCTGATCGACGACGACGTCCAGCCCGTCGCGGAACGGAAAGAAGGCGTCGCTCGCCACCGCCGAGCCGGCCAGCGCGAGGCCGGCCTGGCCGGCCTTGATCGAGGCGATGCGCGCGCTGTCGACGCGGCTCATCTGGCCGGCGCCGATGCCCAGCGTCGCGCCGCCGGCGCCGAAGACGATGGCGTTGCTCTTGACGAACTTGGCCACCTTCCAGGTGAACAGCAGGTCGGCGAGCTGCGCCGGCGTCGGTGCGAGCTTCGTCACCACGCGCAGCTCGGCGGCCGCGACGTTCTTCGCGTCGGCCGCCTGCACGAGCAGGCCGCCGCCGACGCGCTTGAAGTCGAAGGCGTTGGTCGACGACGCGGCAGCGGCGCCTTCCAGCGGCACCTCGAGCAGCCGCAGGTTCGCCTTGGCGGCGAAGAAGGCGCGCGCCTCGGCCGAGAAACCGGGCGCGACGAGCACCTCGACGAACTGCTTCGTGGCCTGCATCGCCTCGGCCGTGGCGGCGTCGACCTCGCGGTTGAAGGCGACGATGCCGCCGTAGGCCGACGTGGGATCGGTCTTCCAGGCCTTCGCGTAGGCCTCGGCCGGCGTGGCGCCAACGGCCACGCCGCACGGGTTGGCGTGCTTCACGATCACACACGCCGGCCGCTCGCCGAAGCTCTTGACGCATTCCCACGCCGCGTCGGCATCGGCGATGTTGTTGAAGCTGAGCGCCTTGCCCTGGTGCTGAACGTAGCTTGCGAGCAGGCCGCCCGCTGCCGCCGGCGGCGCCGGCAGCACGTCGCGGTAGAAGGCGGCGCCCTGGTGCGGGTTCTCGCCGTAGCGCATCTCCTGCACGCGCGCGAGCTGCAGCGAGAGCACGGCGGGGAACGGCGTGCGCACCGGCACGCCCTCGGGCGCCAGCTCGGCGCCGGGCTCGAGCGCCGTCAGGTAGTTGGTGATCATGCCGTCGTAGGCGGCGGTGTGCGCGAACACCTTGCGCGCCAGGCGGAAGCGCGTGGCACGCGTGACGCCCTCGCCCTGCACCTCGGCCAGCACGCCGGCGTAGTCGGCGGGGTCGACGAGCACCGCGACGTGCGCCCAGTTCTTCGCCGCGGCGCGCAGCATCGCCGGGCCGCCGATGTCGATGTTCTCGATCGCCTCGTCGAAGGTGCATCCCTCGCGCGCGGTGGCCTGCGCGAACGGGTAGAGGTTGACCACCAGCAGGTCGATCGGCGCGATGCCGTGCTCGGCCAGCGCCGCCATGTGCTCGGGCAGGTCGCGTCGCGCCAGCAGGCCGCCGTGCACGCGCGGGTGCAGCGTCTTCACGCGGCCGTCGAGCATCTCCGGGAAACCGGTGACCTCGGCCACCTCGGTGACGGGCAGGCCGGCGTCGGCGAGCAGGCGCGACGTGCCGCCCGTGGAGAGCAGCCGCACGCCGGCCGCGTGCAGCGCCCGGGCGAGCTCGACGATGCCGGTCTTGTCGGAGACGGAGAGCAGGGCGGTGCGGGGGTGGACAGGCACGGTGCAGGCGTTGTAGGGAAGGGGGTCGGCGCTAGCGCCCGAGACGGTGGTCGTGCAGCTTGCGCCGCAGCGTGTTGCGGTTGATGCCCAGCCACTCGGCGGCCCGGCTCTGGTTGCCCTCGGCGTGGCGCATCACCACGTCCAGCAGCGGCCGTTCGGCGGCGGCCATGAACAGATCGTGCAGGCCGTCCGGAGCGGCGCCGCGCAGGTCGTTGAGGTACTGCTCGACGCTGGCACGCATCGCGTCGTCGATCGCCTTGCGGGACATGGGGAGTTCTCCTCTTCGTTGTCTTCGTGCGGATGCGGCCGGCCGGCGAGCGCGGCGCCCGTCAGGCCGCCACGGCCCAGCCGGGCCCCTCGTCGTTGGCGGCACCGGAACGCGCTTCGGGCAGCTGCACGTGCCGCTGCGCCAGTTCGGCGAAGTAGCGGTCGACGGCCGCGAGCTGCGCATCGCAGGTCTCGAGCCGGTTCATCGCCTGGCGGAAGGCCTCGCCGCCGGGCAGCGCGCGCACCACCCAGCCGATGTGCTTGCGCGCGCTGCGCACGCCGGTGTGTTCGCCGTACAGCGCGTAGTGGTCGAGCAGGTGCTCGTGCAGCCAGCGCTGCACGTCGCGCGTGGCCGGCGGCGGAGGCAGGCAGCCATGTTCGTGCAGGTGCACGAGGTCGCGGAAGATCCACGGCCGGCCCATCGCGCCGCGGCCGATCATCACCGCATCGGCACCGGTGGCGCGCAGCAGCTCGAGCGCGCGCGCGGGCGTGTGAATGTCGCCGTTGGCGACGACGGGGATCGTCAGCGCCGCCTTGACCGCCGCCACCGTCTCGTGCTCGGCGACGCCGCCGTAGCCCATCTCGCGCGTGCGGCCGTGCACGGCGACCATCGCCACGCCCGCGGCCTCGGCGGCGCGGGCCAGCGCCAGCGCGTTGCGCCCGCCCGGGCTCGAGGCGCTCCAGCCGGTGCGCATCTTCAGCGTCACCGGCACGGCGCGCGGCGCGCAGGCGGCGACCACCGCCTCGATGATGCGCACGGCGAGCGGCTCGTCCTTCATCAGCGCCGAGCCGGCCCAGCGGTTGCACACCTTCTTGGCCGGGCAGCCCATGTTGATGTCGATGATCTGCGCGCCGCGGTCGATGTTGTAGCGGGCCGCGTCGGCCATCTCGGCCGGTTCGACCCCGGCGATCTGCACGGCCACCGGCCCGGGCTCGCCGGCGTGGTCGGCGCGGCGCGAGGTCTTCAGCGACTCCCACAGCTCTCGCTTGCTGGTCACCATCTCGCTCACCGCGTGTCCGGCACCCAGGCGCCGGCACAACATGCGGAAGGGTCGGTCCGTCACCCCGGCCATCGGCGCCACGAAGAACGGATTGGGCAGCGTGAAGCTGCCGATGAGGGGGCCGAGGCGCATCGCGGGGAGCGGGCCGGCGGCGTGCGCGTCGAGCGGTGCCGCTGCCGAAAAAAGAGGCGCGAGTATAGCCGTGGCCCTCGGGCCCGCGGCACCGCGAAGGCGCGGAGTCGACGCATGGGCCTGCCGATAATCGGCCCCGCCATGGAGGCCTGGGTGCACACGCTGCTGTCGGCGCTGGCCGTGCCCAAGGTCGGGCTGGTCGCCGTGTTCGTGGTGTCGCTCGTCTCCGCGACGCTGCTGCCGATGGCCAGCGTGCCGGTGGTCTACGGCCTGGTCAAGCTCAACCCCGAGCTGTTCTGGCCGGCGCTGGTCGTGGCCACCGCCGGCAACACCGCCGGCGGCGCGATCACCTACTGGATGGGCTACGGCGCCGAGCGCGCCTACGAGAAGGTGGCCGGCCACTCGCCACACGACGCGCGCGCCCTCGCCTGGCTGCAGCGCTTCGGGCCGCCGGCGTGCCTGCTGGCCTGGTTGCCGATCGTCGGCGACCCGCTGTGCGCCGTGGCCGGCTGGCTGCGCCTGCCGTTCTGGCCCTGCGTGGCCTACATGGCGATCGGCAAGTTCCTGCGCTACCTCTTCTACGTCGGCGGGCTGTACTGGATGGCCCCCGGCGCACTGGACTTCTGATCCCAGGCCCGTGACCGCGCTTGGCGTTCGCGAAGAAGCCGTGGGCGACCCACGATCGCGGCGCGCCGGGCCGATGCCGTGGGTGGCATCCGTGCGGCCGCGGATTCGCTGCGCCGTGCCGCGAGTGACTGTCCGCGCGCGAAGACCACGAGCGCCTCGAGCAAGTCCGAGGTCGTGGGGGGGGCCGCTCGGGGCTTGGCACCCGAGGCGCGGCGGCCGACCTTGGAGTGCAGACGGCGGTGAGCCGTGTGTTCGGGTGCCGAGCCCTGAGCGGCCCCCCGCGGCCTCGGACTTGCACGCCAAGCTTCCGCATGAAGCAAGGGTTCGGCTTCCCGTGAGCATCCCAGGCCCATGACCGCGCCCGACGCACGTGCACGGCTCGAAGGGCTGATGGTCATCGACCCGTTTCGACAGGCGCGAGGGCGCTCAGAACCCCCGCACCGGGAAGTCCGCGCCCCGCTGCAGCCAGTTGTTCGGCGCGTAGCGCATGCGCCCGTCGGTGACGTGCAGCGTGTACGCCATGCGCGAGACGCCCGAGCGGTTGGGCGCGCTCGCGTGCGGCAGCCGGCCGTGCAGCACCACCAGCGTGCCGGCCGGCACCGGCAGCGCCCGCGTGCGCTCCGCTTCGGGCCACGGCGTCGTGTCCAGCGGCAGCATGCGCAGCGTGCCGCCGTCGTTGACGTAGCGCTCGCGCAGCGGCCCGCGGTGGCCGCCGGGTTCGATCCACAGGCAGCCGTTGTCGAGCGTCGCCTCCTCCAGCGCGAACCACAGGCCGACGACGCTGTCGTCGGGCTCGGTGGCGAGGAAGCTCGCGTCCTGGTGCCAGGTGACCTCGCCGCCGATGCGCGGCTGCTTGAAGATGAGCATCGACTGCCACAGCCGAGGCTCGGCGACGCCGAGCTCGTGCACGAGTCCGGCCAGCCGCGGGTCGCGCGAGAAGCGGTCGAACACCGGGTCGCGGTCGTGCAGCGCGTGGCCGATCTTGTTCACCGCGCGCGCCTTCGGCACCGTGAGGTGCCCCTGCGCGTCCACCGCCTCCTCCTCGAAGAAGCAGTGCACGGCGGTGGCCGAGGCGAGCAGCGCGGCGTCGGCCAGCCGCGAGCGCTCGACGGTGGAGAACACGGCGGCCGGCTCGCTCGCCTCGACGATGGCGAGCGAGCGCCGGCGCAGCGCCGCGAGCTCCGCCTCGGGCTTGAAGCCGGGCAGCACGAGGCAGCCTTCGTCGTGCCAGCGCTGGCGTTGTGCGGGGCTCAGCATCTCGGAGGCGGCTCGGCGGCGAGGGTGAAGCGGTGGTGTGTTGCTGCGGGGCGTCAGTCCGCCGCGCGGCGGCGAGGGTTTCATCGTCCGCAGGCGGGTGCGGCTCGATGATGGCGTGCGGTCGGCGGCGGGACTTCGTGCCGCGGCACGCCGATTGCAGCACAGGCGACCCGAGCCACAACGACACCACGAGGAGCGACCATGCCAGGAGTCCAGAGTCCGCGTCAGCCCCGGCGCCTTGTGCGCCATGGCCTTGTGTGCCATCGCCCTGCCGCCGTGGCGTGCGCCGCCGCAGCCGTGGCCGCGGCGCTGCTGCCCGTTGCCGGCCCCGCCGCCGCGCAGGAACTGCAGACCATCACCGTCACCGCCGAGCGGCGGCTGGAGAACATCCGCGACGTGCCCAGCTCGGTGAGCGCGCTGCAGGGCGAGACGCTGGAGGTGCTCAACGCCGGCGGGCAGGATATCCGCCAGCTCGCCAGCCGCGTGCCGAGCCTGAACATCGAGTCCTCCTTCGGCCGCGCCTTCCCGCGCTTCTACATCCGGGGGCTCGGCAACACCGACTTCGACCTCAACGCGTCGCAGCCCGTCTCGCTCGTGTTCGACGACGTGGTGCAGGAGAACCCGATCCTCAAGGGCTTCCCGATCTTCGACCTCGAGCGCATCGAGGTGCTGCGCGGGCCGCAGGGCACGCTGTTCGGGCGCAACTCGCCGGCCGGCGTCATCAAGTTCGAGTCGGCGCGCCCGACCAGCCGCTTCGAGGGCTACGGGCTGGCCGGCATCGGCCGCTTCTCCACCGTGAACCTCGAGGGCGCGGTGAACGTGCCGCTCGGCCAGGGGCTGGCGCTGCGCGTGTCGATGCAGAGCCAGAACCGCGACGACTGGGTGGACAACACCTTCGCCGCCGGCCCGACGCGCGAGCTGGAGGGCTACTCGGACAACGCGGCGCGCCTGCAGCTGCTGTATGCGCCGATGACCAGCCTGTCGGTGCTGGCCAGCGTGCACAGCCGCGTGCTCGACGGCTCGGCGCGGGTGTTCCGCGCCAACATCATCCAGGCCGGCACCAACGACCTCGTCGCCGGCTTCGACGTCACGAAGGTCTCGCAGGACGGCGTCAACTTCCAGGACCTGCGCACCAGCGGCGCCAACGTGCGCGTGCGCTGGGACATGGGCAACGGCATGGCGCTGTCGTCGATCACCGGCCTGGAGCGCGTGAAGGCGCTGTCGCGCGGCGACATCGACGGCGGCTTCGGCGCCGACTTCCTGGGGCCGGGCAACTCCGGCCCCGGCTTCATCCCGTTCGACGCCGAGAGCGCCGACGGCATGCCCAAGCACCGCCAGCTGACGCAGGAGCTGCGGCTGGAGAGCACGACGGGTGGCGCGCTGAGCTGGCTGGCGGGCCTGTACTACTTCGACGAGCACATCCGCATCGACAGCTTCAACTACACGTCGATCGGCGGCAACGCGCAGAACGGCTACGCCAACCAGGACCAGCAGAACAAGGCCTACGCCGCTTTCGGCAGCGTCAACCTCGACGTGGGCGGTGGCGTGAAGCTCAGAGGCGGCCTGCGCTACACCAAGGACGAGAAGGACTTCGTCGCCAACCGCGTGCAGGCGCCGCCGTTCTCGCCGGTGTTCATCGGCCAGCGCACGGCCAGCACCAGCGCCGACAACGTCAGCGGCGACTTCAGCGCCACCTACGCGCTGGCGCCGACGGTCAACGTCTACGCGCGCGTGGCCACCGGCTTCCGCGCGCCCTCGATCCAGGGCCGCCTGCTCTTCGGCGACACGCTCTCGGTGGCCAACGAGGAGACCGTGACGAGCTACGAGGCCGGCATCAAGGGCGACTTCCTCGACCGCAAGGCGCGCGCCTCGTTCAGCGTGTTCAGCTACACGATGAAGGACCAGCAGCTCACCGCGGTGGGCGGTGCGGCCAACTTCAACCAGCTCGTCAACGCGGCCAAGACCACCGGCCAGGGCTTCGAGTTCGACCTGCAGCTGATCCCGCTGCCGAACCTGCTGCTCACCTTCGGTGGCAGCTACAACCAGACGAAGATCAAGGACCCGAACCTGGCGGTGCAGGTGTGCGGTGGCGGCTGCACGGTGACCGACCCGACCGAGGTGCGCGGCGGCAACACGGTGGCACTGATCGACGGCAACGCGCTGCCGCAGGCGCCGCGCACGGTGCTGAACTTCAGCGCCCGCTACGGCATGCCGCTCTTGGGCGGCGAAGGCTTCATCCTCACCGACTGGGCCTACCGCAGCAAGATCAACTTCTTCCTCTACGAGAGCGTGGAGTTCACCGGCAAGTCGCTGCTCGAAGGCGGCCTGCGCGCCGGCTACCTGTTCGGCGGCGGCAAGTACGAGGCCACGGCGTGGGTGCGCAACATCACCGACAAGGTGGTGGCCGTGGGCGGCATCGACTTCAACAACCTGACGGGGTTCGTCAACGAGCCGCGGACCTACGGGGTGTCGTTCAAGGCGTTCTTCTGAGGATGGTTGTCGCCGCTGCCTGTGTCTTGGGAGGTGGCGGCGGCAAGGCCGCGGGCCCGAAGGGTGGCGGCGCGTCGCGGCGCCCTCTTCGCTTCGCGGAGGGTGCCCGGCGCTGCTCGGTCTCGTGGCCCAAGCGCGGAACTCGTGCACTCGCTTCGCTCGTGCCACTCGAACAGCCGCGCCGCTGCTCGAACGTTGGAGGCATCTCACGTGACCCCCGCCGTCGCCGTCCATCTCGCTGTTGCTGCGGACGCGAGTGACATCGCTGCCATGTCGCGGGAGTTGATCGAGCACGGTCTGCCCTGGACCTGGCGCCCGCAGCGGGTTGCCCGGGCGATCGCGGCCGTGGACACGAACGTTGTCGTGGTCCGAGAGGAGGGCGTGTTGTCGGCGTTCGGCATCATGGAGTACCTCGACGACGACGCCTACTTGGTGCTGTTTGCCGTGCGGCGCTCCAGGCAGAGGCTGGGCATCGGAAGTGCCGTCCTTCGCTGGCTGGAGGCCGCGGCAGTCGCCGCAGGGGCATGTCGCATCCGGGTCGACGCCCGCCGGGACAACGTCGCCGCCAGGAGCTTCTACAACGAGCACGGCTACCACGAGGTGCGGATCACGGCTCGTCGGTACAGCGGGCAGGTCGATCAGATTCGACTCGAGAAGTGGCTGCGCGCGCGGCCGAGGTGATGCCTGACCCCGCGCTCCAGAGGCGCCCCTCCACGGCCGGCTGCCTTGAAGGCCCGGAGGCCGTGTTCGTTGGCGCGCGTGAAGCCGCGAAGGGCAAGGACGTTCGCGCTGGGCTGCGCGTGCACCGGACACGTCGCCGCGTCGCGTGCAACCCACACCGTTCTCGGGCGCGCCTGACAGCCGCACCCGAGACGTGTGCACTTCAAGCCGCCGCCGTTCCCACCTGCACCGGCCCGCCGCCACGGCCCGCCACGGCCACCGCCCGCGAGCTCGCCGGCCGCCACCGCCGCAGCAGCAGCGCGTTGGCGATGACGCTGACGCTGCTGAAGGCCATCGCCGCGCCGGCCAGCATCGGGTTCAGCAGGCCGAAGGCGGCCAGCGGGATGCCGACGACGTTGTAGGCGAAGGCCCAGAAGAGGTTCTGGCGGATCTTCGCGTAGGTGCGGCGCGAGATGTCGATGGCCGCGGCCACGAGCGTGGGGTCGGCGCGCATCAGCGTGATGCCGGCGGCGTGCATCGCGACGTCCGTGCCCGTGCCCATGGCGATGCCGACGTCGGCCGCGGCCAGCGCCGGGGCGTCGTTGATGCCGTCGCCGACCATCGCCACGGTGGTGGCGCCGTCGCGGCGCAGTGCCGCGACGATGGCCGCCTTGCCCTCGGGCAGCACTTCGGCCTCGATGTGGTCGAGCTGCAGCGCGCGGCCCACCGCCGCGGCGCTGCCGCGGTTGTCGCCGGTGACCATCGCCGTGCGCACGCCGGCCCGGCGCAGCGCGTCGATCGCCGCCACCGCCGTCGCCTTCGGCGTGTCGCCGAAGGCGAACAGCCCGCGCAGCTGCGGCCGGCCGGCAGCGAGCTCGGCCAGCCAAGAGACCGTGCGGCCCTCGGCTTCGTGCCGCTCGGCGCGGCGCCGCCAGGCGCCGAGGTCGACCCCGAGCTCGTTCATGTAGCGCGCGCTGCCCAGATGCAGCTCGCGGGTGCCCAACCGCCCGGCCACGCCGCGCCCGGCCACGGCCCGTACGCTCGTGGCGGCCGCAGGCGCGACCGGCTCGTCGGCCGCCGCGGCGAGCACGGCGCGCGCCAGCGGATGCTCGCTGCCGGCCTGCAGGGCCGCGCCGGCGGCCAGCAAGGCGTGGCGCTTGCTGTCCACCGCTTCGGCCGCCAGCAGCCGCGGCCGGCCCTCGGTGAGCGTGCCGGTCTTGTCGAACACGACGGTGCCGACGCGGTGCGCCACTTCCAGCGCCTGCGCGTCCTTGATCAGGATGCCGCTCTGCGCGGCCACGCCGGTGCCGGCCATGAGCGCCGCCGGCGTGGCCAACCCGAGCGCACACGGGCAGGCGATGACGAGCACCGCCACGGCATTCAGGATGGCCTGCTCCCAATGGCCGGTGCCGAGGCCCCAGCCGAGCAGCGTGACGAGGGCGATGCCCAGCACCACCGGCACGAACACCTCGCTGACCCGGTCCACCAGGCGCTGGATCGGCGCCTTGCGCGCCTGCGCCGACTCGACCAGGCGCACGATGCGCGCCAGCGTCGACTCGGCGCCGACGGCCGTGGTGTGCACGAGCAGCAGGCCCATCCCATTGATCGAGCCGCCGGTGACGGCGTCGCCGGGCTGCTTGGCCACCGGCAGGCTCTCGCCGGTGACGAGCGACTCGTCGACCTCGCTCAGGCCTTCCTCGACGCGGCCGTCCACCGGCAGGCGCTCGCCGGGGCGCACGACCACCCGGTCGCCGCGGCGTACCTGCGCCAGCGGCACCTCGATGTCGCCGGCCGGCCCGCGCACGCGCGCGAACTCCGGGCGCAGCGCGTTCAGCGCGTGGATCGCGGCCATCGTCTGCCGCTTGGCGCGGGCCTCGAGCCACTTGCCCAGCAGCACCAGCGTGATGACGGTTGCCGAGGCCTCGAAGTACGTGTGGTGCGTCATGCCGTGCCCGGCGTGCTCGGCGAGCAGCCACACGCTCAGCCCGTAGCCCGCCGAGGTGCCGAGCGCGACCAGCAGGTCCATGTTGCCCGCGCCGGCGCGCAGCGCCTTCCAGCCGCCGCGATAGAAGCGCGCGCCCAGCCAGAACTGCACCGGCGTGGCGAGCGCCAGCTGCCAGGCGCCGGGCAGCTGCCACTCGATGCCGAGCGGCAGCAGCATCATCGGCAGCACCAGCGGCAGCGTCAGCACCGCCGACAGCGCCGCAGCCCACCACTCCGGAAGGGAGCGGCCGGGCGCCGCCGTGGATACCCCGGTGGATGCGCCGGTAGATGCCGCCTGTCCCGCGTCGGCCCGCGCGCGGGCCTCGTAGCCGGCGCGCTGCACCGCGTCGATCAGCGCCGGCAGCACGTTGGCACCCGGTGCATGCACGGTGGCCGCCTCGGTCGCGAGGTTGACCTCGGCGCTGACGACACCCGGCACGGCACGCAGGGCCCTCTCGACGCGGCCGACGCACGAGGCGCAGGTCATGCCCTCGATGGCCAGCGTCCAGGCCGGCTGCGGCGGTGTGTCGGTGCTCATCGGGCTCTCCAGTCGGGTCGTGGTCGATGAGCCACTGTCCGGCTTGCCACCGCCGGAAGGTCAAGGCGGTGCGGCAGGCCTGCCCGGGTTGACCTTGCCTCCGTGGCAAGGCCCACAGTCCTCGCCAAGTTGCCCACCCGACGACAACAGGAGTCCACGATGCTCGAATTCAAGCTCCCCGACATGACCTGCGGCCACTGCGCCAGCCGCGTCACCGCCGCGCTGAAGCGGGCCGACCCCGGCTGCGAGGTGCACATCGACCTGCGGTCGCAGCGGGTGCAGGTGGAGAGCGACGAGGACGCCGCGTCGCTGGCCGAGGCGCTGCATCGCGCCGGCTACCCGCCGGCCTGAGCCATCGGCGGCCGCGCCGCGGCCTTGACCTTGTCCCCGTGGCAAGGTGGAAACTCGCGCCGCTTCCGGGCAAAGGAACCCCCATGCCGCACCCGATGAACATCAGCGAAGCGGCCGAGGCCGCCGGCCTCTCGCCGAAGATGATCCGCCATTACGAGCAGATCGGCCTCGTCGCGGCCGCGGCGCGCACCGAGCGTGGCTACCGCCAGTACAGCGAGCGCGACGTTTCGGTGCTGCGCTTCATCCGGCAGGCGCGCGACCTCGGCTTCTCGATGGCGCAGATCGCCGAGCTGATCGGGCTGTGGAGCGACCGCAGCCGGGCCAGCCGCTCGGTGAAGGCGCTGGCCGAGCGGCACGTCGCCGACCTCGAGCAGAAGATGCGCGAGCTGGCGGCCATGAAGCAGGCGCTGGAGCAGCTCGTCGCCTCGTGCCACGGCAGCGACGACCCGCAATGCGCCATCCTCGACGGGCTGGCCGTGCACAGCCCGGCCGCCCGGGAGCCCGCGTCACCGCAGGCGCCGGGGGTGCCGCGCTTGCCGGCGCCGCGGCGGAGGTCGCCCAGCGGTGCTGCCACGCGCCCGGCCACCCGGGCGCAGGCACCGGCCCTGGCCGTGACGAGCCATGCCGACCTGATGGCCTGGACACGCCAGCTGCGCGTCGCCGGGTGACCCTCGCGCCCGCATGGGCGCTCGCACCGGCGGCACGAGCCGACAGAAAGCGACTTCGTGCCGATCCTTTGCGACAGAATCGCCGCCGATGCGACGCATCGTGCTCACCGGCGTGCCGCCGTTCGAGGTGCAGGATCTGGCCGGGCCGCTGGAGGTCTTCTCGCAGTGCGACTACGAGGTCGAGCTCGTCTCGACCGAGCGTGACGGCGCGGCCGGCATCAACCGCGGCCTGCGCGTCACCGGCGGCACGCACTTCCGCAGCTTCGACGAGCCGATCGACACGCTGTGGGTCGTCGGCGGCCCCGAGGCCCCGAGCGGCGCGCACGACCCTGCCTACCTGCGCTGGCTGAAGGAGCAGGCTGGGCGGGCGCGCCGCGTCGGCGCCAGCTGCCTGGGCACCTTCGTGCTGGCCGCCGCGGGCGTGCTGGACGGGCGGCGCGCCGTCACGCACTGGCAGTGGTGCGACCACCTCGCGGCGCGCCACCCGCGCATCGAGCTCGTGCGCGAGTCGATCTACGTGAAGGACGGGCACGTCTACACGTCGGCCGGCATCACCACCGGCATCGACCTCGCGCTGCTCTTCGTCGAGGAGGACTTCGGCCCGCGCAAGGCCCTGGCCATCGCGCAGTGGCTGGTGCTGTTCGTGCGGCGCACGTCGAGCTCGGCGCAGCTGAGCAAGCTGCTGACGCTGCATGCCAGCGCGATCAAGCCGTTCGACGACCTCGAGAACTGGATCTTCGAGCACTTGGCCGAGGAGATCGGCGTCGAGCGCATGGCCGCCAGCGTGAACATGAGCGCGCGCCAGTTCACGCGCGTCTTCCGCCACGAGAAGGGCACGACGCCGGCGCGCTTCGTCGAGCGCGTGCGGGTCGAGGTGGCGCGCAGCCTGCTCGAGGCGTCGGGCGCCAGCGTGAAGGCGGTGGCCGCGAAGTGCGGCTTCGGCAGCGCCGACTCGATGCGCCGCTCGTTCCTGCGCGTGCTCGGTGCCACGCCGAGCGAGATCGCCGGCGGGGTGCGGGTCGCTGTCGGCGCGGCCACGGCACCGCTGGCGAGCCCGCCCGCGCGCTGAAGCGCCAAGGCCGCCGTGCCCTGCCCAACGGCCGCCGAGGCGACCGGGGCCGGCGCCCTGCAACCGGCGACGCGAAGGGTCGGCAGTTTGGCGGCCGGCACGCGCGCGGGAGCGGCAGCATCGCCCGCGCCACGCGCGACACGGCGCTACACGACATGCCCGCCTGTGCCATGCCTCCAGTACCGGTGCCCGCCGAGCGGGTGCCCGGTTGTGGTGTTGCCGCCGCCTCGTCGCGACCCCGGCGGGGGGGAAGGTCCGGGCCCTGGCGCCAGTTCGTCGGCGGCCTGGCGCTGCTGCTCGCCGCCTCGGGCGTGCTGGCGCAACCGCTGACAGTCGCGGTCTCGCGCTCGTCGCTCTCGCTGCCGCTCTTCGTCGCCGAGGCGCACGACTACTTCGCCCAGGAGGGCGTGGCAGTGCAGCTGCGGCCCTGCCTCGGCGGGCACCGCTGCCTGCAGTCGATGCTCGAAGGCGAGGTGGCGCTGGCCACGGCGTCGGAGATGCCGGTGATGTTCAACAGCCTGGTGCGCGCCGACTTCGCCATCGTCGCCACCTTCGCCACCTCCAAGCGCGACGTGAAGCTGGTGGCGCGGCGCGGCGCCGGCATCGGCGAGGTGGCCGACCTGGTCGGCAAACGTGTCGGCACGATCCCCGGCACCAGCGCGCACTACTTCCTGGACCTCGCGCTGCTCTATCACGGCGTCGACCCGCGCCGCGTGACCGTCGTCGCGCTGGCGCCGGAGCAGATCGAGGCGGCGATCACCGAAGGCCGCGTCGACGCCGTGTCGACCTTCGAGCCGTTCGCCCACGGCTCGCTGCGCGCGCTCGGCGGCGACGGCGTCGTGCTGCCCGCCGCACGCATCTACAAGGAGACCTTCAACCTCGTCGCGCGCCGCACGCTCGCGGCCGAGCGCGAGGCCGACCTCGTGAAGCTGCTGCGCGCGCTGTTGCGTGCGCAGCGTTTCATCCAGGAGCGCCCGCGCGAGGCGCGCGCCCTCCTGCACCAGCGCATGCAGGTCGACGCCGGCTTCGTCGAGGCGACCTGGGCCGACTTCGACTACCGCCTGTCACTCGACCAGCCGCTCGTCAGCACGCTGGAGGGACAGGCACGCTGGGCGCTGCGCGAAGGGCACGCGCCGCGCGGCAGCCGCATCCCCAACCACCTGCAGTTCATCGCGCCGGCGGCGCTGCGCCGCGCCGATCCGGCGGCGGTGACGCTGATCCACTGACCCGGCCACGGGCGAGGCGGCACGGCCATGCGCATTCGCACGCAACTGCTGGCGGCGGTGGCCGGCGCGTCGCTCGTGGCGCTGGTCATCGTCGCCGCGCTGCTGCACGGGGCACAGCGCAGCGCCGCCGGCCTGCAGGCGCAGGCCGACAACCAGGACGTGGCGCGCGCGCTGGCCAACCTGCTGGCGCTGACGCAGGAGCTCACGGTGTACGGCGGCGAGCGCGCGACGACGCAGTGGCACGCGCAGCACGCGCGCCTGGTGCAGACGGTGGAAGGGGCGCTGGCGCGTTCGCTGCCGGCCCAGCCGGCACGACTTTCGCTGGGCGAGCTGCGCGAGCGCGTGCTGGACCTGCAGCCGCTGTACGCCCGGCTCGTGCAGGCCTTCGCCGGCCCCGACTCGGACCTGGCGCAGCGCCGGCGCGAGCTGATGGTGGAGCGCCTGGTGAGCGAGATGCAGGAGCTGGTCGACGCGCGGCACCGCTGGGGCACCGCCATCGCCGCCGAGCAGCGGCGCGAGTACCGGGTCGTCGCCGCCATCGTGCTGGCCGCGGCCGCGGCGCTGGTGCTGCTGCTCGTCGGCCTCGTCGTGGCGGTCGCGCGTCGTGGCCTGGTGCCGCTGGCCCGCCTGCAGGCGGCCGCCTCGGCGATCGAGCGCGGCGACCTGTCGGTGCGCTGCGAGAGCCGCAGCGACGATGAACTCGGCGCCACGGCGCGCGCCGTCAACGCGATGGCGCAGTCGCTGCTGGCGGCCAACGCGGCGCTGCGCGAATCGGAGCAGCGCTACCAGCTCGCCGTGGCCGGCGCCGAGCAGGGCATCTGGGACTGGAACCTGACGCGCGACCTGCTCTACCTCTCGCCGCGCGCGCAGCAGCTGCTCGGCATCGAGCCCGGCGAAGCGGTGCGCGGGCGCCGCCGCTGGCTGGCGCTGCAGCGCTGCCACGAGGAGGACCGGCCCGCCGTGCGCGCCGCCATCGGCGCCGCGCTGCGCGGCGACACCCGCCTGTTCGAGGTCGAGCACCGGGCCGAGCTGCCTTCCGGGGCGGTGCGCTGGTTCCGCTACCGTGGCGCGGCGGTGCGCGACGCGAGCGGCCGTGCGTACCGCATGGCCGGCTCGATGGAGGACGTGACCGAGCGCCGGCTCGCGCAGGCCGAACGCGAGCGCCTTGCGGCGCGGCTGCGCCAGGCGCAGAAGCTCGAGGCGATGGGCACGCTGGCCGGCGGCATCGCGCACGACTTCAACAACATCCTCGGCGCCGTGCTCGGCTTCGGCGAGATGGCGCAGCAGGAGTCGCGCGAGGGCACGGCGCTGCGCCGGCACGTCGACGCGGTGATGACCGCGGGCCTGCGCGCCAAGGCGCTGGTGGCCCGTATCCTGCTGTTCAGCCGCGCCGGCATGGGCGAGACCGTGCCGGTGCCGGTGCAGGCCACGGTGACCGAGACGCTGGACCAGCTGGCGGTCTCGCTGCCGCCCGGCGTGCAGCTCGAGCGCGAGCTCGAAGGCGGAGACGCCGCAGTGATGGGCGACCCGACGCAGGTGCACCAGGTGGTGATGAACCTGTGCACGAACGCCGTGCAGGCCATGCCGCGCGGCGGCCGGCTGACCGTGACGCTTTGCATCGTGCAGGTCGACGAGCCGCTGACCGTGACGACGCACGTGCTGCGCGCCGGCACCTACCTGCGCCTGGGCGTGCACGACACCGGCACCGGCATCGCGCGCACGGTCATCGACCGCATCTTCGACCCGTTCTTCAGCACGAAAGGCGTGGGCGCCGGCACCGGCCTCGGCCTGTCGCTCGTGCACGGCATCGTCGCCGACCTGGACGGCGGCATCGACGTCGCGAGCGAGGTCGGCCGCGGCACCACGTTCAGCGTCTACCTGCCGCGCCACGGCACGGCCACCGTGGCGTGCGTGGCCGACGAAGGCACGCTGCCGCGCGGCCGTGGCCAGACCGTGCTGCTGGTCGACGACGAGGAGGTGCTGGTGCAGGTGGGCGAGGAGATGCTGGCGCGGCTCGGCTACGAGCCGGTGGGCTTCGCGTGCGGCAGCCAGGCGCTGGAGGACTTCCGGCGCGAGCCGCGGCGCTACGACGCGGCCCTGCTCGACGAGGCGATGCCGGGGCTCGCCGGCACCGAGCTGGCGCTGCAGATGCGCGAGCTCAGCCCGCGGCTGCCGATCGTGCTGATGAGCGGCTACGTCACGCCCGAGCTCGCGGCGCGCGCGCAGGCCGCGGGCATCGCGGAAGTGCTGGCCAAGCCGCTCGCCAGCGGCGACATCGCGCGCAGCCTCGCCGGGGCGCTGGGGCCGTGAGGCGGCGGGCGAGCTCCGCGAGCGACTCGCTTCGAGACCGCCTGCTGCGCGAATCGCGGCGGGTGACTCCAACAACCTGACGGGGTTCGTGAACGAGCCGCGAACGTGCGGGGTGTCCGCTCGTGCCACTCGGACAGCCGCGCGAGTCGGAAGTGGGTTCGCGCGAGCACGCGCGCGGGCCGCGAGCCCCGGCCTTGCGGGCCGCGCCGGACCAGCGGCCCGGCCGCTCGCCAGGCACGAACAAGCCCCCGGACGGTTTGTGTCCGGGCTCGCCTGCTCGGCGCCGCTCCTGATTGCGCCGCCACCCTTCGGGCCCGCGGCCTTGCCGCAACCGGGTTGGGTGTCGGGGAGCGCTGCTGGCTGGCGGGCAAGCGGTACAGGCGCGCCTCACTCAAGCTGCCGCGTGCACTCTCGCAGGTGCCTACCTGCGAAGCCATGTGGCAACATGCCGGCGGCGGTGGCAACCCGGAAGTCGCCGTCGAGAACACCGGTCGGGCGTCGTGATTGCAGGTTCGTGGCCCATCAGAGTCCTGCGCGTCACCAGCGGGTTGTCGTGCATCTGGTTCCTGCCCCTCCCCATCGTCTACAGCCAGAGCGGCACCGGCATCATCGCGCTGCTCTACACGGTGTACGGGTGGGCCCTGCTCGCGCTGCTGTTCGCAGGCACGCTGGCCTTCTCGAGGCAAGCCCGTCGCGCAGAGCGTGCACATCGCCTGGCAACGCCGCTTGTCCTGCTTCTCGCCGCGGCGCTCCTCGCCATGAGCACTGCTCCACTGACCAATCCGTTGTTCCGGTTGCGCTTTGAGCTCAGCCGAAGTGCGCTGACTGAAGCAGCTGTACGCAAGCTGGCCGATCCGGCCACCGAGCTCTCGTCGTGGGTCGGCCTGTTCCCGGTTCTCTCTGCCGACGTGCATCACGGCACGGTCCGCTTCATCGCCACGAACTGCGGCGTGGTCGACGCCTGTGGACTCGTCTACTCCCCGAACTCCGTGCCGCGGCGGGTGCATGAAGATGCGTTCGTCGAGCTATCGGCTGCTTGGTACCATGTCCACCAAGGCTTCTGACATGTCTGCGACGACGCCCAAGCCGCGCCCGGGAGGCGACCCGCGAGGCGCCTGAGCTGGAACGGCAGGTCTTCGCCTTTGCCGATTCCACAACGCTGCCGCTCAGGGGCGCCAGCAGTTCGAGCCGCGTAGGGGAGCCCGGCCCCCAGGGCCCGACCGCCGCCGGTGTGCGCGCCGGCCCGCCTAGACTGCACCCTATGCGCACGCACCTGCTCGGCCGCCGGCCCTATGCCGAAACCGAAGCGGCGATGCGCGCCTTCACGCGCGGCCGCACCGCCGACACCGACGACGAGCTCTGGCTCGTCGAGCACGACCCCGTCTTCACGCAAGGCATCGCCGGCCGCGAGCAGCATGTCCTGCACGCCGGCGACATCCCGGTCGTGCGCACCGACCGCGGCGGCCAGGTCACGTACCACGGCCCCGGGCAGGTGGTGGCCTATCCGCTGCTCGACCTGCGCCGGCGCGGCTACTTCGTCAAGGAGTACGTCTATCGGCTCGAGCAGGCCGTGATCGACCTGCTTGCCGAGCTCGGCCTCACCGGCCACCGCGTGCGCAGCGCGCCGGGCGTGTACCTGCGCCTGGCCGACCCCACGAGCCATGCCGTGTTGCAGCCCGATGTGGCCGACCCGCTGCGTGGCCTGGGCAAGGTGGCCGCGCTCGGCATCAAGGTCAGCAGCCACTGCACCTACCACGGTGTGGCGCTGAACGTCGCGATGGACCTCGAGCCCTTCACGCGCATCGACCCCTGCGGCTACAAGGGCCTGGCCACCGTGGACCTGGCGATGCTCGGCGTGCGCTGCACATGGAACGATGCCGCGCACAGGCTCGCGGCGAGCCTGGCGCGGCATCTGGGCTGACGGAGGCGCCTCGCACGCGCCGGCGGTGGTGCCGGCGCGCGCGGTGCCCGCGCCGCCCGGGTGCCCGCGGGTCGTCAGGGGCTGACGGTCGCCGCCTCCTCGCTCTCGCTGGTGGGCATCTCGGCGACGCCCGTCAGCAGCAGCGGTTCGCCCGTGTCGTTCGGCGCCAGGGCCAGCGCGCGCGCGAACATGAACCAGGCGCTGGTCGAGCTCGTCGCGCTCGCGGGAACCTGCGTCGGGTCTTCGGCCGGAGCGTCGTCGTAGCCATCGCTGCCGCCGCAGGCGGCGAGCAGCATGGCGGCGGCACAGGCGGCAATCGCAGCGGGGATGGCCGAGCGTGCCGTCGGGCCCGGGCGTGGTGAGGGTGTCGTCTTCATCGTGGCTCTCCTGCGCGCGCTCATTGCGCCCCGGGCGTCGGCGTCGCCAGGTACGGGAAGCCCGGCAGCAGCGGCACCACCGCCTGGTCCACCGCGTCGTGCAGGTTGAACGCCGTCGTGCCCAGCGGCACGGCGCTCGGGTTGCATGCCGCGCCGAAGCCGAGCGCGTCGCTGTTGCCGTTGGCCACGCACAGGCCGCCCATCACCGCCACGAGCGAGATGTCGACGATGTCGTCCTTCGGCCGGCGGCCGTTCGGGAAGCCTGCGCGGTCGCTCTGCCCGGCGAGGATGGCGCCGACGATGCCCAGCCGGTTCTGCTGCGCGAACGGCACCGGCTCGATGTCGGTGTTCAGGCGCAGCATCTCCGAAGGCGTGACGTTGGCCGGCTTGTTCACGCCGCCGATGCCGGTGAGGAACGTCGTCACCAGGTCCAGCCGCGGGAAGTTCGTCGGGCTCGTGCCCGGGATGCCGAGCGCGATCTCCAGCAGCTTCGGGAAGGTGGGGTTCGTCACGTAGTCGGCGAACTGCGTGTCGTTCCTCGGCTGCGAGCCGTTGAAGCGGTCCTTGTCCTTCAGGCCGATGACCACCTCGTTGACGAGCGGCATGCCCAGGCGCGACACCTGCACCCACGCGCCGCCGTTGAAGTCGGTGGTCTGGTGGCCGGCGCGCGGCGTCGGGTCGAGGATGCGCGCCTGGCGCAGGCTGGCCGTGGTCCAGCCGCCGATGACCGGGTCGCCTCCGGCGGTGAGGCAGCTCTTGTGCACCTCCAGCGCCAGCGTCGTGACGTTGGATCCGTCGATCGTGTTCGGCGCCGCGCCGATCAGCGCCGGGTTCGTGATCACCGACAGCGGCGCGTTGACGAGGTCGAAGATCGTGCCCAGGTTGACGGCGAAGGCGTCCTTGCGCTGGCCGACGAAGACCTTGCCGGGCATGCCGCAGCCGGGGATGTTGACGCCATGGACGTGCTGCGCGGCGTAGCCGGCGTAGTCGGGGATCGTCTTCGTGCCGATGTTGTCCACCGGCTTGGGGAAGCTGGTGCCGCCGCCGCTGACATTGGTGAGCGCGGCGCGCTGGCCACCGCGGCGGTCGCCGCGCACCAGCGTGACGGTGTAGCTCTCGTCGACGTTGCTGGCGGTCGATCCGGGGGAGGTGATCTGGCCGGCCTGCGTCAGCGGGATGGCGACGTCCTTGCCCCCGATCGACAGCGTGACGCCGTTGCCGTTGTTGGCCAGCCGGTTCTTGAAGCGGAACTGGAACGTCAGGTCCTCGCGCGCGTCGCCGTTGTTGTCGACGTGGATCTCGTACAGCGCGTCCGGATCCATCTTGAAGTAGTTGGGGCCGCCGTAGGGGTGCTGCAGCGGCTGGTAGTTGGCGATCAGCGTCACGTAGCCGTCGCGCCCCGGCTCGTAGCTGCGGAACATGTAGAAGTCGGTGCCGTCCACCTTGGGCGCGGTGGTGATGAACGGCGCCTCGCGGTGGCTGGAGGCGAAGGTGGTGGTGGGGGCGGTGGCGAGGCCGGCGGTGGCCGCGAGCAATGCGGCCACGACCGGCGCCGCGCGGAAGCGGGCGGTGTGCATGGTGGACTCTCCTGTCGGTCGAAGTGGGCGAGAGAAAGCGCTCCGGGGCCTCGGGCTGCGGTCTTTACGCCCGGGGCCTGCGCGCGGATGCACGCCACCTAGAATGGGGATCCGACTCCTGCACGCGCGCTGCCGCTCATGACCACCACGCCGGCCTACGACCCCACCGCCAAGCAGAAGTCGCAGGCGAAGACCTCTCGCATCCCGATCAAGGTGGTGCCCGCGGGCGAGGTGCTGAAGAAGCCGGAGTGGATCCGCGTCAGGGCCGGGTCGCCCTCGACCCGCTTCTACGAGATCAAGCAGATCCTGCGCGAGCACCGCCTGCACACGGTGTGCGAGGAGGCGAGCTGCCCGAACATCGGCGAGTGCTTCGGCAACGGCACGGCCACCTTCATGATCATGGGCGACAAGTGCACGCGGCGCTGCCCGTTCTGCGACGTGGGGCACGGCCGGCCCGACCCGCTCGACGCCGACGAACCGGTGAACCTGGCCAAGACGATCGCGGCGCTGAAGCTCAGGTACGTCGTCATCACCAGCGTCGACCGCGACGACCTGCGCGACGGCGGCGCGGCGCACTTCGTCGATTGCATCCGCCGGACGCGCGAGCTGTCACCGGCGACGCAGATCGAGATCCTCACGCCCGACTTCCGCGGCCGTGACGACCGTGCGCTCGGCATCCTGAAAGCGGCGCCGCCGGACGTGATGAACCACAACCTCGAGACGGTGCCGCGGCTGTACAAGGAAGCGCGGCCGGGCTCGGACTACGCGTTCAGCCTGAACCTGCTCGCGAAGTTCAAGGCCGAGGTACCGGGCGTGCCGACGAAGAGCGGCCTGATGGTGGGCCTCGGCGAAACCGACGACGAGATCCTGCAGGTGATGCGCGACATGCGCGCGCACGGCATCGACATGCTCACCATCGGGCAGTACCTCGCCCCGAGCGGCCACCACCTGCCGGTGCGGCGCTACGTGCACCCCGACACCTTCGCCATGTTCGGGCGCGAGGCGGCGGCGATGGGCTTCACGCACGCGGCGGTGGGGGCGCTCGTGCGCAGCAGCTACCACGCGGATCGGCAGGCGCACGCGGCGGGGGTCGTTGGGGCCGTGTGATCCGCGGTTGATCACCGGGTTGTGCGACGCTCCGGAGCTCGCTCAACCCCACGCCGCCACAACGGCCTGCATTCGCATCGCCAGCGCGGCCGGATCTCTCAGCCAGTCGAAGTGCCCGAGCGGCCCCGGCCCCTCGAACCGCTCGATGTGCTCGGCACCGACCCCCGCCAGCTCGAGCAGGTGCACCGTGGCCGCGCGCGGCGCGTAGTGGTCACGCGGCAGGGTCAACGCGTGCACGGGGATGCGCCGCGCCTCTTCGCTGCGCGGGGCGAGCAGGTTGCGCCCGCCGATCTCGAAGCGGCCCAGGCGCGCCAGCAGTCCCCATTCGTCCATCAGCTTGCGCGGCTGTCGGCCGCCGAAGCCGATGCGGTGGCCGGGGAAGTAGCCGAGCAGCGGGCCGCTGGCGCGGTGCACCGCGAGCACGACGCGGATCTGCCAGCGCAGCTTGGGCGCGAAGAAGCGCATCGTCGGCGTGCCAGCGGCCACCGTCAGCACGCCGGCCAGCCCCGGCGTCGCCTCGGCGCGTGCCATCAGCCCGAGATGGGCACCGAGCGAGTGACCGACAATGGCGACCGGTCGGCCTTCGAGCCGTTGGCGCAGCGCGGCGATGCCGCCCAGCACCTCGTGGTGCAGCAGGTCGAGGTAGCCCCAGTCGGTGCCGCGCGCGGCGCGCACCGCGCTCGCGCCGCCGCCGCGCCACTCCGCCACGCCGGTGGGTGTGCCCGCGGCGGCCAGCGCTTCGGCCAGGCGCCGGTACGCCCCCGCCGGCACGCCGAGTGCCGGCAGGACGAGCACCGCGGGGCCGCCGCCCGCCGATGTCGCGCCGCCACCGCCGCTCGGCGCGTGTGCGGGCCAGAAGGCGAGCGGCGCCGAGTGGCCATGCGCCGGCGGCATCGCCAGCCGCTCGATGCCCGGGGCCGGTGGCGGCGCTGCCGGCTGGCCTTCGGCGGCACGGGCCGTCGGCGTGGCCTCGGAGGCCGCGGATGCGCGCGGCTCAATCGCCATCGCCGTTGACGACACCGGCCGCCACGTGCCCCGCCGGT
>JAHCKS010000130.1 GCA_026125665.1 Rubrivivax sp. | reverse complement strand
GCGGTCGCGGACCACCTCCATCTCGAACTCCTTCCAGCCGATCAGGCTCTCCTCGATGAGCAGCTCGCTGGTGGGCGAGAGGTCGAGGCCGCGCTTGCAGATCTCCTCGAACTCCTCGGGGTTGTAGGCGATGCCACCGCCAGTGCCGCCGAGCGTGAAGCTCGGGCGGATGACGACCGGGAAGCCCGTGCCCCCGGTCTGCGCGGCGATGCGCTCGCGCACCGCCTGCGCCTCTTCCCACGAGTGCGCGATGCCGCTCTTGGCGGAGTCCAGGCCGATGGAGGTCATCGCGTCCTTGAACTTGAGCCGGTCCTCGGCCTTCTCGATGGCGCGCTCGTTGGCGCCGATCATCTCGACGCCGTGTTTTGCGAGCACGCCGTGGCGGTGCAGGTCGAGCGCGGTGTTCAGCGCCGTCTGCCCGCCCATCGTCGGCAGCAGCGCCATGCGCCCGGGCCGCGCGCTCGTCTCCTTGGCGATGATGCGTTCGAGCACCGGCCAGGTGATGGGCTCGATGTACGTGACATCGGCCATCTCCGGGTCCGTCATGATTGTCGCCGGGTTGCTGTTGACGAGCACGACGCGGTAGCCCTCCTCGCGCAGCGCCTTGCAGGCCTGCGCGCCGGAGTAGTCGAACTCGCAGGCCTGGCCGATGACGATGGGGCCGGCGCCGATGATGAGCACGGTGTCGATGTCGGTGCGCTTGGGCATGATCAGCGCTCCTCCATCAGGCGCACGAAACGGTCGAACAGGTAGCCGATATCGTGCGGCCCCGGGCTCGCTTCGGGGTGGCCCTGGAAGCAGAACGCCGGCTTGTCGGTGCGTGCCAGGCCCTGCAAGGTGCCGTCGAAGAGGCTCGCGTGCGTGGCGCGCAGGTTCGCGCCCAGCGTCCTCTCGTCCACCGCGAAGCCGTGGTTCTGGCTCGTGATGCTGACGCGGCCGCTGTCGAGGTCCTTCACGGGGTGGTTGGCGCCATGGTGGCCGAACTTCATCTTGAAGGTCTTCGCCCCCGAGGCTAGCGCCAGGATCTGGTGCCCGAGGCAGATGCCGAAGGTGGGAATGCCGGCGGCGACGAGCTCGCGCGCCGCCTCGATCGCGTAGTCGCAGGGCTCGGGGTCGCCCGGGCCGTTGCTGAGGAAGATGCCGTTCGGCTTGAGCTTCAGCGCCTCGGCCGCAGGCGTCCTTGCCGGCAGCACGGTGACGTGGCAGCCACGCGCCGCCAGCATGCGCAGGATGTTGCGCTTGACGCCGAAGTCGTAGGCAACGACGCGGTGCTTCGGCGCGGCCTGACGGCCGAAGCCGCGGCCGAGCCGCCACTCGGTCTCGGTCCACTCGTAGGGCTCGGCCGTGCTCACCACCTGCGCCAGGTCGAGGCCGGCCATCGACGGTGCGGCCCGCGCCGCGGCGACGGCCTCGGCGACGCGCGCTTCGGTGACCTCGGTCCCTTGCGGATAGGCGACGATGCAGCCGTTCTGTGCACCACCGCTGCGCAGCACGCGCGTGAGCCGGCGCGTGTCGATGCCGGCGATGGCCACGGTTCCGTGCCGCCGCAGGTACTGTGACAGCGTCGCCCCGGCGCGGAAGCTGGACATGCGCAGCGGCAGGTCCTTGATGACGAGGCCCGCCGCCTGCACGCGTGGCGACTCGTCGTCCTCGTCGTTCACTCCGGTGTTGCCGATGTGCGGATACGTCAGCGTGACGATCTGCCGGCAATAGCTCGGGTCGGTGAGGATCTCCTGGTAGCCGGTGAGCGCGGTGTTGAACACCACCTCGCCGACGGTGGAGATGGCCGCTCGGCCGGTGGCGCCGACGGAGATGCCGGTGAACGTGGTGCCGTCGGCCAGGGCCAGCAGCGCCGGCGCGCCGTCGGGGCGCAGCCGGTGGGCCGGGAGGGCGGGATCGCTCGACAAGAAATGACTCCGGGTGTCGCGCGCTCGCCGCCACCGTGCCTCGCGGCCCGGGCACCGCTCACTTCTTCGTGGCGAGCGGTGCGAGGTGCCGCAGGGGTGCGTCCGAGGGGATTCCGGTGCCGGAGTGTCGTGAGCTGCGCTGGGGGCGGGTAAACCTTCGAAGTATAGCGGCGGGAACAACTCCGCGCTGCGTGGCCACCCCGCGTGCCCGTAGACTCGCCGCATGACAGCACCCTCGACGGGCGTGCAGGCCGGCGCGTCCGCGCCGGTGTTGCGCTGGGCTGCCGCACCGATCTGGGCGGCGCTGCTCGCCGCTGCTGCGTTCATCGGCATGGACGCCACCGTCAAGGGCATGACGCCGCGCTACGGCGCCTTGCAACTGACGTTCTTCCGCTTCGCCAGCGGCCTGGTCTTCGCCGTCGGCCTGTGGGCCTGGTGGCGCACGCCGATGCCCACGCCGGGGCAGTGGCGCATGCACCTGCTGCGCAGCGCGCTGCTGCTCGTCACGCTCGGCCTGTACTTCCACGCGCTGTCGGTGCTGGCGCTGGCGCAGACCGTGGCGATGGGCTACACGGCGCCGATCTTCATCTCGCTGCTGGCGATGCTGCTGCTGCGCGAGCGGCCGAGCCGCTGGATCTGGAGCGCGCTGGCGCTCGGCTTCCTCGGCGCCGGCGCGGCGCTGTGGCCCGAGCTGCAGCGCAGCGGCCGGCCGCAGCTGGCCGGCCTGCTCTCCGCCGCCGGCTCGGCGGTCTGCTTCGCCTTCGTCATGGTGTTGACGCGCCGGCAGGCGCAGCACGACGCGCTGCCCACCTTCATGCTGATGCAGAACCTGCTGCCGGTGTTGATGCTCGCCGTGCCCGTGTCGGTGGTGTGGCGGCCGGTGCCGGCCTCGGAGCTGCCGGCCATCGCCGCCATCGGGGCACTGGCGACGGTCGGGCTCAGTGCCATCGCCTGGGCGCTGCGCCACATGGAGGCGAGCCGCCTCGCGCCGGTGGAGTACACCGGCTTCGTCTGGGCCGCGCTCGTCGGCTACGTCGCGTTCGGCGAGGTGCCGACGGTCTACACCGCCGGCTCCGCGCTTCTGATCGTCGCCGGCTGCCTGCTGCTGCTGCGCCGCTGAGCCGCAGGCCGACAGACCTCAGCCCGCCGCAGGCACGCCGGGCGGCGCCAAGGCGGCGATGCCCGCACGGGCGATCTGCACGTCCTCGGAAGACCTGACGCCGCTCACGCCCACCGCGCCGATGCACTGCCCCTCGTGCACGATCGGCACGCCGCCCTCGAGCATGCCCTCGAGCGTCGGCGCGCTGAGGAAGGCCTGGCGGCCCTGGTTGATCATGTCCTCGTAGACCTTGCTCTCGCGCCGCCCGATGGCCGCCGTGCGGGCCTTGCCCGGCGCGATGTGCGCCGAGACCGGCGGCGCACCGTCCAGCCGTTGCAGCCAGAGCAGGTGGCCGCCGTCGTCGGCGATCGCGATCGTCACGGCCCACTGGTGGCGCACGGCCTCGGCCTCGGCGGCCGCGGCGATGCGGCGGCAGTCTTCCAGGGTCAGCATGGCGCGTTGCTTCATGCCGCCACGATAACAACCACAGCCCCATGTCGCCAGGGTTTGCGGGGGCATCACCCTCGCCGCACGGAACGTAAAATCCGCGGCATGCCGGCCCGCAGGGCACGGCCCCACATCGTCCCTCCCGGAGGTGTCATGGATCAGAGCCTGCAAACCACCTATCGCGATACCGCGGTCGCCAGCGCCGAGCAGCGCAACCGCGTGCTGCGCAACACCTACTGGCTGCTCGCGCTTTCGATGGTGCCCACGGTGCTCGGCGCCTGGGTCGGCCTGCAGACCGGCATCGCGCGCGCGATGACGCCGGGCATCGGCCTCATCGTGTTCCTGGCCGGCGCGTTCGGCTTCATGTTCGCGATCGAGAAGTTCAAGAACTCCGCCGCCGGCGTGCCGATCCTGCTGGGCTTCACGTTCTTCATGGGCGTGATGCTGTCGCGGCTTCTCGGCGTCGTGCTCGGCATGGGCAACGGGGCGAGCCTCGTCATGACGGCCTTTGCCGGCACCGGCCTCATCTTCTTCGGCATGGCGACGCTGTCCAGCATCGTCAAGCGCGACCTGTCGGGCATGGCCAAGTTCATGTTCGTCGGCATGGTGATGGTGTTCGTGGCCGCCATCGCCAACGTGTTCCTGCAGAGCGGCGCGCTGATGATCACGATCGCCGTCGTCGCCATCGCCGTGTTCTCGTTCTTCATCCTGCACGACCTCAAGCGCGTGGCCGACGGCGAGGAGACGAACTACATCACCGCCACGCTCGGCGTGTACCTGAGCATCTACAACGTCTTCCAGAGCCTGCTCGCCATCCTCGGCATCGCCGGCGGCGAAGACTGAACGCGGCCTGCCTGACAGGCGCGACGGGGCCCTGCGGGGCCCCGTTTCCGTTCCCGGGGTGCGCCGAGCGCATTCAGGGTTAGCCTGCCTCGGCCCCGGCCGTCACGATCGTTACGATCGACGCGCGATGCGGCGGATCCCGGTGGCGCTGGAGGAAGGCTTGGCGGTGGCCTGCATGGCGCTGCTCGTGCTCATCACGCTGGGCAACGTCGTCACGCGCTACCTCACCGACGAGTCGTTCGCCTGGACGGAGGAGATCTCGGTGTTCCTGATGGTGGTGATGACACTCGCCGGCGCCGCTGCCGCGGCGGCGCGCGACCGGCACGTGCGCATCGAGTTCTTCTACGAGGGAGGTAGCGCCGCGCGCAGGCGGCGCCTGGCACTGTTCGCGGCGTGCGCCGCCGGCCTGGTGTTCGTCGTGCTTGCCGCTCTCTTCGCCCGCGTCGTCGCCGACGAGATCCGCTACGGCGAGACGTCGATGGGGCTGGGCGTGCCGCGCTGGTGGTTCACCGTCTTCTCGCCGCTGCTTTGTGCGGCGGTGGCGCTGCGCTCGTTCGCGTTCGCCTGGCAGGTGGCGCGCGACGGTCCGCCGCAGCCGGAGGCAGGCGATGGCGGCGGCGCGCGATGATCGGTCTCGCGCTCTTCGGCGTCTTCGCGGTGATGATGCTGGCCGGGGTGCCGATCGGGGCTTCCCTGGCACTCGGCGGCCTCGTGGCCATCGGCTGGGCCAACGCCGACGCGCAGTGGTTCGGCCTGCTCGCCGCGCCGCAGAACATGCAGGCCGGCATCGCCAAGTACCCGCTGCTGGCGCTGCCGATGTTCGTGCTGGTGGGTTCCGTGTTCGACCGCTCGGGCGTGGCGCAGCGCCTGGTGGACTTCGCCGTGGCCTGTGTCGGACGCTCGGCCGGCATGCTGCCGCTGGTGGCCATCGTCGTGGCGATGCTGCTGGGCGGCATCTCGGGCTCGGGCCCCGCGAACGCCGCCGCGGTGGGCGCGGTGATGATTGCCGCCATGGCGCGCGCCGGCTACCCGGCGCCGTTCTCGGCCAGCGTCGTCGGCGCCGCGGCCGCCACCGACATCCTGATCCCGCCGTCGATCGCCTTCGTCGTCTACAGCGTCTCGGTGCCGGGCGCCTCGGTGCCGGCGCTGTTCGCCGCCGGCATGCTGCCGGGCGTGCTGGCAGGGCTGGCGCTCGTGGTGCCGGCGGTGTGGCTGTCGCGGCGGCGCGGCTACGGCGGGCTGGAGCGCGAGCTGGCGCGGCCACCCTTCTGGCGCAGCCTCGGCCGCGCCGCGTGGGGGCTCGCGGCGCCGGTGCTCATCCTCGGCGGCATGCGTGTTGGCTGGTTCACGCCGACCGAGGCAGCGGTGGTGGCCGCCGTGTATGGCTTCTTCGTCGGCATGGTCATCCACCGCACGATCGGCTGGCGCGACGTCTACCCCATCCTGCGCGACGCCACCGAGATCTCCGCGGTGATCATGATCGTCATGGCGCTGGCCGGCATCTTCGCCTACTCGGTGAACACGCTTGGCCTGGCGGAACCGCTGGTGCAGGCGGTGCGGGCCGCAGGCATCGGCTCGCACGGCGCGCTGGCGCTCGTGCTCGCGCTGCTGCTGGTCGTCGGCATGTTTCTCGACGGCGTGTCGATCTTCCTCATCTTCCTGCCGCTGCTCTATCCGCTGATGCTCGCCTTCGGCTGGGACGTGGTGTGGTTCGGCGTGCTGCTGACGATGGTCGTCGCCGTGGGCCAGTTCACGCCCCCGATGGCCGTGAACCTGCTCGTCTCCTGCCGGCTGGCGGCCGTGCGCATCGAGCAGACGCTGCCACACGTCGGCTGGCTGGTGCTGGGCTTCATGGTCGCCACCGCCGCCGTGGTGGCGTTCCCGCAGATCGCGCTTTGGCTGCCCGGGGTGCTGGGCTATTGATCACTCGTTGAACGAAGGAGACTGCAAAGATGATGCATCGTCGTCGACTGATGCTGGCCGCCGGCAGCGCCGCCGCCACGCTGGGCCTGCCGCGCTTCGCGCACGCGCAGGGCGCCTACAAGGCCGAGTACAAGATGAGCACGGTGGTGCCGCCGGCCTTCGCCTGGGGCAAGGGTGGCGAGATCTTCGGCAACCTCGTGCGCGAGCGCACCGGCGGGCGCATCAACATCAAGCAGTACCCTGGCGCCAGCCTGGTGCAGGGGCAGCAGGACCGCGAGTTCTCGGCCATGCGCCAAGGCATCATCGATGTCCTCTGTGGCGCGCCGATCAACTGGTCGGGCACCGTGCGCGAGCTCGGCGTCTTCACGCTGCCGTTCATCCTGCCCGACCACAGGGCCTGGGACGCCGCCACGACGAGCCCGGCCGTGATGGACGAGTACTTCGAGCTCGTGCGCAAGGCCGGCGCCGAGCCGCTGGCCGTGGGCGAGACCGGCTACCGCCAGATCAGCAACAGCAAGCGACCGGTCAGGTCGCCCGACGACCTGAAGGGCATCAAGATCCGCGTCGTCGGCAGCCCGATGTACGGCGAGATCATGAGCGGCATGGGCGCCAACCCCACCTTCATGAGCTGGGCCGACGCGCAGCCGGCGCTCGCCTCGGGCGCCGTGGACGCGCAGGAGAACCCGCTCGAGGTGTTCCTGGCCGCGAAGATCCACACGCTCGGCCAGAAGTACGTGACGAAGTGGAACTACTCGAACGACATCCTGCTGTTCGCCATCGCCGCGCCGGTGTGGGCGAGCTGGACCGCCGCCGACCAGAAGATCGTGCGCGAGGCGGCGCAGGACGCGGCGAAGCAGCAGATCGCCATCGTGCGCAAGCTCTTTGCCGAGGACGTGGAGCGCGTGCGCGCACTCGGCGTCGAGGTGCACGTGCCCACGCCGGCCGAGCAGCAGGCGTGGCAGATCGCCACGCGCCGCATCTACGCGCGCTGGAAGGTCGGCACGCACGCGGGTCTCGTGAGCAAGATCGAGCAGGTGGCCGAGAAGGCGCGTGGCAAGGGCTGAGCGCGCCCGCGGCACCACGCGCCGGCAGCAGACGCCGACAGCCGTGCCGCCCCGGCGCGCGCTGACGTCGATCGACAGCTCGCTCTTCTTCAAGCTCGTGCGCGTGGTGAACCTCACCGCGCGCCCGTTCGTCGAGACGTTGTCGCGCGCGCACCACCTCTCCCTCAACGAATGGCGCGTGATGGTCGTGCTCGCCGGCCATCCGGGTGTGGCCGCGACCGACATCGTCGAGGCAACCGGCCTCGACAAGATGAGCGTCAGCCGCGCGCTGGCGGCGCTGCAGCGCCGCGGCCGCCTGACGAAGCAGCCCGATCCGGCCGACGCGCGCCGGGCCAGCCTCAGGTTGAGCGCCGATGGCCAGGCGCTGTTTCGCCGCCTCGGCACGTCGGCCGCACGGCGCGAGGCCCAGCTCTTCGGCGGCGTCACCGCGGCGGAGCTGGTGCAGATGAGCCGCACGCTCGACCGGCTCATCGCCGGCCTGAGGGCCTCAGAACCCGAACAGGCTTGAGCGCACGGCGCGCGGCCCGTCGGCCGGCGTGAGCCAATGCTCCGGCCCTTCGGCCCAGGCGAGCACGAGCGCGCCGTGCGGCGTGGCCAGCCGCACCTCGGCGCCGGGTTCGATGACGACGAAGCTGTTGGCGAGCACGACCTGCCCCTGCACACCGAGCCGGCCGCCACGCACCCACAGCTCGACGCGCGCGCTGGCACGCCAAGGCGGCAGATCGGCACCGGGGCCGAGCTGCAGCTGCGCAAACCGGTGCGTGCTGCCGGTGCCGGCGTAGTCGAAGATCGTCTGCCGGCGCACCGAGGCGATGCCCGTCTCCCATGCCGGCAGCGCGTCGACCTTCACGTTGACCTCGGGTGGCACGTCCGGCGCGGGGTTCACCACCTCGTCGTGGCGAGAGCCGGCATGCAGGCCGCTCAGCTCGCCATGCTCGTGCGGATAGGCCACGGGCCCCTCGAGCCGCGACACGAGCACCGAGCTCTGGTACGAGACGGCGTCGTGCGTCGCGCCGTGCAGGTTGATGCCGGCCTCGTGCAGGCCGAGGCTGCCGTGGTAGTCGGTCAGCCCGCCGTCGACGACGAAGCTCGTGGCCACGCCGCGGTGCTGGTGCAGGCCGCTGCGCGCCATCGGCGCAAACGACACCCAGCCGAGGTAGTGCCCGCCTTCGTTGTCGTAGCGCACCGGCTTCAGGCGAAGCCCGGGCTCCGCGGTCTGCTGCCAGGCCAGGTCCTCGAAGCGGAAGACGCCTACGCCGCGTGCCGCCGCGCCCGCAGGGGCGTCGAACGCAGCGGGCGAGGCGGGCAGCGGATGGCGCATGCAGCGATGGTATCAAACGTTACCAACGACGCCGCGTTCGGCCGCCGAGGCTCCAGCGCGCATCGCTTCGCCATCGGCCCGGCGGCCGGGCCGGCGCAAGCCCCGGCTTCGGCCGGCGTCGCCAGGCCGTGTGACCTCAGGCCGAGGCCTGGCGGTCGAAGACCGCCAGGCTTTCGACATGCGCGGTGTGGGGGAACATGTTGACGACGCCTGCCATGCTGCACCGGTAGCGCGCGCGGTGCACCAGCAGCCCGGCGTCGCGCGCCAGCGTCGCCGGGTTGCAGCTGACGTAGACGATGCGCGCCGGCGCCACGCACGCGCGCCCGTCCTGCACCAGGTCGGCCAGCGCCTTGGCGAGGGCAAAGGCGCCCTCGCGCGGCGGATCGACGAGCCAGCGCTGCGCCGCGCCACGGGCGAGCAGGCCCGCCGCGTCGATGGCGAAGAGATCGGCGCTCTCGAACGAGGTCCTTGCCGCCAGGCCGTTCAGGGCGGCGTTGTCGCGCGCGCGCTGCACGAGCGTGGCGCTGCCCTCGACGCCGTGCACGGTCGCCCCGCGCGTGGCCAGCGGCAGCGTGAAGTTGCCCAGCCCGCAGAACCAGTCGATGACCCGGTCGTCCGCCTGCGGGTCGAGCAGGCGCACGGCCCGCTCGACGAGCACGCGGTTGATGTGCGGATTGACCTGCGTGAAGTCGGTCGGACGGAACGGCATCGTGATGCCGAACTCCGGCAGCGCGTAGGTGAGCGGCGGGGCGTCGGCATCGAGCGGCAGCGCGGTGTCCGGCCCGCCGGGCTGCAGCCACCAGACGACGCCGTGCCGGCGGCCGAACTCGCGCAGCCGGGCGCGGTCATGCTCCGCCAGCGGATCGAGATGCCTGAGCACGAGCACCACCGCGTCGTCACCGGCGGCCAACTCGATCTGCGGCAGGCGATCGCGCGCCGCCATGCCCGCCAGCACCTCGCGCAACGCCGGGAGAAGCGCGCTCACCTTCGGCAGCAGCACGGCGCAGCTCGTCATGTCGGCCACGTAGCGCGACTTGCGCTCGTGAAAGCCCACCAGCATGCGGCCCTTCTTCGCGACGTGGCGCACGGACAGCCGTGCCCGGCAGCGGTAGCCCCAGGCCGGGCCGGCGATGGGCGGCAGCATCTGGTCCGGCCGCACCTTGGCCAGATGCCACAGGTCGTCCTCCAGCACGCGCTGCTTTACCGCCACCTGCGCCGCAGGGTGCAGATGCTGCATCTTGCACCCGCCGCAGGCCCCGGCATGCAGGCCGAAGTGCGGGCACTGCGGGCGCACGCGCTGCGCACTCTCGCGGGCGATGGACGTGACGACGCCTTGCTCCCACTGCGGCTTGCGCCGCAGCACCTGCACCTGCACGCGCTCGCCTGGCAGGGCGCCCTCGACGAACACCACCTTGCCGCGGCCATCCTCGCCTTCCGGCGCGGCGCGGTGGGCGACGCCCTGCGCCTCGAGGTCGAGCGACTCGACCTCGAGCCACTCGTCCGCTGCTGCCGGCCTGCCACTCATCGCCGGCGATTATCGGGGCCGCGAAGCGAGGCGGCCGCCCGCAGGCGGCCGCTCGCTGGCGCCTGAGTGGCGCTGCCGGTCAGGGCTTGACGTAGTCCGACACGACCTTCCAGCGCGCGTCCTGCAACTGCGACAGGCGCGCCACGTCGCTCGCCTGGCGCTTGTTCGGGCCGAACCTGGCCACCGGGCTGCCGAAGATGTCGGCGGCGAACTCGTGCGCCTCGGCAGCCTTGATGAAGCTGTCGGTCGTCAGGTTTGCGCCGGCGCGGTTGGCCACCTGGATGAACGAATCGATGGCCGTGTAGCCGTAGACGGAGAAGACGGTCGGGTCCTCGCCGTACTTGGTCTTGTATTTCGCGGCCCAGAAGCGGATCGCGTTGGCGCTTTCGTCCAGGTACGGGTGCTGCACCGTCATCGTCGCGTACAGGCCGTCCATCGCCTTGCCGCCCAGCTTGTGGATCAGGTCGGTGTAGGCGGCATTGGAACCGAGGAACGTGGGCGAGAAGCCCGTCTTGCGTGCCTCGGCGATGGTGCCCACTGTCTCGCGGATGATCGTGCCGAGCACGACGAAGTCGCAGCCCGCGGCCTTCATGCGCGCCACCTGCGATGAGAAGTCGGTGGCGCCGCGCTTGAAGCTCGTCTTCTCGGCCAGCTCCATGCCGATCGTCTTCAGGCCCGCCTCGGCGCCCTTCATCACCTCCAGGCCGAAGTCGTCGTCCTGATAGATCGTGCAGGCCTTCTTGGCGCCCTTCTCCTTGGCCAGCTTGGGCGCAGCGACGCGCATCTGGTCGAAGTAGCTCGCGGCGAACGAGAACTTCAGCTTGTGGAAGGGCTGGAACATGTCCTGCGACGAGGTCAGCGGGAACCAGTTGATGACGCCCTTCTCCAGCTGCACCGGCAGCGCGGCGTTGTTGTGCGCCGTGCCGATGTGCTGGACCATGGCGAAGATCTTGTCCTGGTTGACCAGCTTCTGCGCCGCCAGCACGGCCTTGCGCGGGTCGTAGGCGCTGTCCTCGACGATGAGCCTGATCTTGCGGCCGTGGATGGCACCCTGCTCGTTGAGCTCGTCGATGCGCAGCATCATGCCGTTGCGCGCCTGCTTGCCGAAGGCGGCGATCGGGCCGGAGAGGTCCTGGATCGAGCCGAGCACGATCTCGGTCTTGCTCACGCCCTGGGTCTGGGCGAGCGCCGCGCCGCCGGCCAGCGCGAACGAGGCAGCCGCTGCGGCCGCAAAGAGGGACAGGGATTTCATCTTCAGGTCTCCTTTTCTCGCCATTGAATATCAGGCCGGTCCGGATGGGCAACGGGGCGAGCCCCAGGGCCCGGGACCGGGTTTACCTGTACATCGCCTCGATCTGGGGGGCGTACTTCTGCTGCACGAGCTTGCGCTTGAGCTTCATCGTCGGCGTGAGCTCCTCGTCCTCGGCCGTCAGCTGGGTCTCCAGCAGGTGGAACTTCTTGATCTGCTCGACGCGCGCGAACTTCGTGTTGACCTTGTCGATCTCGGCCTGAATCAGCGCGCGCACCTCGGGCGCGCGCGTCAGGCTGGCGTAGTTGCTGAACGGCACGTCGTGGTCCTGCGCGTACTTCTCGACGTTCTCCTGGTCGATCATGATGATCGCCGTGAGGTAGGCGCGCCGGTCGCCGATGACCACCGCGTCGGTGACGTAGGGGCTGAACTTCAGCTCGTTCTCCCACTCGCTCGGCGTGACGTTCTTGCCGCCGGCGGTGATGATGATGTCCTTCATGCGGTCGGTGATCCTGAAGTAGCCGTCCGCGTCCACCGTGCCGACGTCGCCGGTGTGCAGCCAGCCCTCGGCGTCGATCGTCTCAACCGTCTTCTCCGGCTGGTTCAGGTAGCCCATGAAGACGTTGCGCCCGCGCACGAGGATCTCGCCGGTGGCCGGGTCGAGCTTCACCTCGTTCCAAGGGCACGCGATGCCGATCGAGCCCGGCTTGATGCGGCCGCTCGGCATGTAGGTCGAGGCCCCGCAGCTCTCGCTCATGCCCCACACCTCGAGCATCGGCACGCCGAGCGCCAGGTACCACTTCACGAGGTCGGGCGAGATCGGGGCGGCGCCGGTGACGCACAGCCGTGCGCGATCCACGCCGATCATCTTGCGCACGTTCGAAAGCGCCAGCCACTCGGCGATGCCGAACTTCAGCTTCAGCCAGCCGGGCACCGGCTGGCCGGCCAGCACGCACTCGGCCACCTTCATTCCGGTGCCGAGCGACCAGGCGTACGCGAGCTGCTGCAGGCGCCCTGCCTCCTTCACGGCGATCGTCACGCCGGAGTAGAACTTCTCCCACACGCGCGGCACCGCGGTGACGAGCGTCGGCGCGATCTCGCGCACGTTCTCCGGCACCGTGTCGGGGTTCTCGACGAAATTGAGCCGCGCGCCGTTGTACATCGCCTGATACTCGCCACCCATGCGCTCGGCGATGTGGCACAGCGGCAGGAAACACATGCGCTCGTCGTCGTCGCTCGCCGGCCCCCACAGCGTCTCCAGGCCGCGCATCTCGGTGACGAGCGTGCGGTGGCTGTGCATCACCCCCTTGGGCTTGCCCGTGGTGCCCGAGGTGTAGATGAGGATGGCGAGCGACTCGGGGTCGATGGCCTCGATGCGCCGCTCCATCTCGCCGGCATGCGCGGCGGCATGCTCGCGGCCGAGCTCGCGCAGCCGCTCGAACGACAGCACCTGCGGGTCATCCAGGTCGTGCAGGCCTTCCATGTCGAACACGACGATCCTGCGCAGCGCCGGCAGCCGCTCGCGCACCTCGAGGGCCTTGTCCAGCTGCTCGTCGTCCTCGACGAAGAGCACGACCGAGGCCGAGTCCTCGCACACGTAGTGCACCTGGCTGGCCGCGTCGGTGGGGTAGATGCCGTTGGCCACCGCGGCGGCGCTCAGCGCGCCGAGGTCGGCCAGCACCCACTCGACGACGGTGTTGCTGAGGATCGAGATGCGCTCGCCGGGCATCACGCCCAGCGCCATCAGCCCGTGCGCGACCTCGCGCACGGCCTCGCCGGTGCGGTTCCAGCTCCAGCTGCGCCAGATGCCGAGCTCCTTCTCGCGCAGCCACACCGCCTCGCCGCGCTGGCGCACGGCGCTCCAGAAGACGGCGGGAATGGTCTCGCCCGGCACGCGCGGGCCGTCGAGCGGCGGGTTCTGCATCAGGTTCCAGAGCTGGGGCATCGTCGGGCTCCGTGCGGGCGGGCGTGGCTTCTTCGCTCTCTTCTCTCGGCGCTTCTCTCGGCGCTTCTCTCGGCGTATCTCTCGGCGTTTCTCTCGGCGCGGCCTCAGCGCCACGTCTTCTTCTTCTTCCAGCGGCGCTCGCCGCGCACCCCGGCCTCCTTCATGCCGAGGTAGAACTCCTTCACGTCGTCCTTCTCGCGCAGCACGGCGCAGCGGTCCTCCATGACGATGCGGCCATTCTCGAGCACGTAGCCGTAGTCGGCGACGTTGAGCGCCATGTTGGCGTTCTGCTCGACGAGCAGGATCGTCGTGCCGCGCTCGCGGTTGATGCGCACGACGATCTCGAAGATCTCGCGGGTGAGCTTGGGGCTCAAGCCCAGGCTCGGCTCGTCGAGCAGGATCATCTCCGGCGCCGCGACCAGCGCCCGCGCGATGGCCAGCATCTGCTGCTGGCCACCCGAGAGCAGGCCGGCATCCTGGTGCTCGCGCTCCTTGAGGATCGGGAAGTAGCGGTACGCCATCTCCATGTCGCGTGCCACGCCATCGCGGTCGGCACGCGTGTACGCACCCATCGCCAGGTTGTCGTGCACCGACAGCAGCGGGAACACCTCGCGCCCCTCGGGCACGTGCATGAGGCCCATGCGCACGATGGCCGCCGGGTCGTTGGCGGTGATGTCGCGGCCCTTGAACAGCACGCTGCCACGGCGCGGATCGATGATGCCGGAGATCGTCTTCAGGATCGTCGTCTTGCCCGCGCCGTTGCTGCCGAGCACGGTGGCGATCTCGCCCTTGCGCACCTTCAGGCTCACGCCGCGGATGGCGCGGATGGGGCCGTAGGCGCTCTCGACGTTCGAGAGCATGAGCATCTCTTCGCCGCTGGCCATCTCAGTTACCCACCGCGCGCCGCGCGAACCGCGAGGCATGAAGCGCAATCGGG
>JAHCKS010000129.1 GCA_026125665.1 Rubrivivax sp. | reverse complement strand
CGAGGCGCGCGGCCCGGGGCCGGGCGCCGAGGCAGGTTGGGCCAGCGCGAGCGTGCCGGCCAGGCCGAGGGCCGAAGCCCAGGTGAGGGATCGCAGCAGGTTCATCGTCGTCACTCCGACTCGTGGGTGGAGCCCGCGGATGCTCGCGCCGCGTCGGGGGCCGGCGCTTGCGCCGGATCAAGGGCCGCGCGGCCCGCGCACGCCCGTTGAGATGACGCAAACGGGCCGCCCGGCTGCCGTGCGCCAATCGCCGCCACGATGGTGGAACGCAAGACCGGTTTCAACCTCGGCTACCTGCTGGTGGCCGTGCTGGCCATGCTCACGCTGCGCGATTGCATGCAGCAGTGGCAGGCCGTCGAGGCGGTGCCGTACAGCCGCTTCGAGCAGTACCTGGCCGACGGCCGCTTCGAGTCGGTGGAGGTGGGCGACACGCGCATCACCGGCACGCTGAAGGTGGCCGAGCCCGGCGGCAAGCGCGTCATCGTTGCCACGCTCGTCGAGCCGGCGCTGGCCGAGCGCCTGGCGCCCTCGGGCGTCACCTACACGCGTGTGCACACCCCCACCTGGCCGGGCGCGCTGCTGTCGTGGGTGGTGCCGGCGCTCGTGTTCTTCGGCATCTGGTACTTCCTCGTCCGCCGCATGGCCGACAAGTTCGGCGGCGGGCTGGGCGGCGGCCTGATGGGCATCGGCAAGAGCCGCGTCAAGGTCTACGTCGAGCGCCGCACCGGCGTCACCTTCGACGACGTCGCCGGCGTCGACGAGGCGAAGGCCGAGCTGCAGGAGATCGTCGAGTTCCTGAAGAACCCGAAGGAGTACGGGCGCCTGGGCGCGCGCGTGCCCAAGGGCGTGCTGCTGGTCGGCCCCACCGGCACCGGCAAGACGCTGCTGGCGCGTGCCGTCGCCGGCGAGGCGCAGGTGGCCTTCTTCTCGATCAGCGGCTCGGAGTTCATCGAGCTCTTCGTCGGCGTCGGCGCGGCACGCGTGCGCGACCTCTTCGAGCAGGCGCGTGCGCACGCGCCGGCCATCATCTTCATCGACGAGCTCGACGCGCTGGGCAAGGCGCGCGGCGCCTTCCCCGGCATCGGCGGGCACGACGAGCGTGAGCAGACGCTGAACCAGCTGCTGGTGGAGATGGACGGCTTCGACCCGAGCGTCGGCGTGGTGCTGCTGGCGGCGACCAACCGGCCCGAGATCCTCGACCCGGCGCTCCTGCGCGCCGGCCGCTTCGACCGCCAGGTGCTGGTGGACCGGCCCGACCGCATCGGCCGCGCCGCGATCCTGCGCGTGCACGCGAAGAAGATCGTGCTCGCGCCCGACGTCGACCTCGACCAGGTGGCCGGCCTCACCGTCGGGCTGGCCGGCGCCGACCTGGCCAACATCGTCAACGAGGCAGCGCTGGTGGCGACCCGGCGCAAGGGCGAGCGCGTGACGCTGGCGGACTTCACCGCCGCCATCGAGCGCGTGCTCGCCGGCATCGAGAAGAAGACACGCGTGTTCAGCCCGCGCGAGCGCGAGGTCGTCGCGCACCACGAAGCCGGGCACGCGCTGGTGGCGCTGGCGCTGCCCGGCAGCGACCAGGTGCACAAGATCTCGATCGTGCCGCGCGGCATCGGCGCGCTCGGCTACACGATGCAGCGGCCGAGCGAGGACCGCCACCTCGTGCGCGCCGGCGAGCTCGCCTCGCGCATCGCCGTGCTGCTGGGCGGGCGTGCTGCCGAGCAGCTGGTGTTCGGCGAGCTCTCCACCGGCGCTGCCGACGACATCGCGCGCGCCACCGCCATCGCCCGCGACATGGTCGTGCGCTACGGCATGGACGAGGGCCTGGGCCACGTCAGCTATGGCGACGCCACGCCGCGCCTGCTCGAGACGCCGGGCCTGCCGACCTGGTCGCAGGCGGGCATCGCGCCGCGCACGGCCGAGCGCATCGACGCTGCGGTCCAGCGCATCGTGCAGGAAGGCTTCGACACCGCGCTGCGGCTGCTGGACGAGCACCGGGCGCTGCTCTTGCGCGTGGCCCAGGCGCTGCTGGCGCGCGAAACGCTCGAGGAAGCCGAGCTGGCGGCGATCGTCGGCAACGAGCTCGCGCCCGCCCGGCCGCCCGCCGCACCCGCGCCCGCCACACGTGCCGCACCTGCAGTTGCGCCGGATCAAGCCGGCCGCGCCCCGTCTGCGGTGTGATGCCGCACCGGCCCAAGCCGCGAGGAGCCCCGCCATGACCTACCGCCGCCTGCTCGTGCCCCTGGACGACTCGCCCACCGCGCGCCGCGGCCTCGACGAGGCGCTGGCCCTGGGGAGGGCGCTCGGCGGCAGCACCCTCGTGCTGCTGCACGTGGTCGAGTTCGTGCCGATGATGCCCGAGGTGGCCAGCGGCCAGGCGTGGGAGGCGATCCGCCAGGGCCTGGAGGCCACCGGCCGCGCGCTGCTCGACGCCGCGGCGGCGAAGGTGCGCGCCGCCGGCGTCGCTTGCGAGACCGTGCTCGGCGATGCCGGCGCGGGCCGCCCGGCCGACTGCATCGTCGCCGAGGCGCTGACCCAGCGCTGCGACGTGATCGTCATGGGCACGCACGGCCGGCGCGGCATGCGCCGCGCGCTGCTCGGCTCCGACGCCGAGCTGGTCCTGCGCCAGAGCCCGGTGCCGGTGCTGCTGGTGCGCGGCGAGGCGAGGGCCTAGTCAAGGACTCGCGGCTTCGGCCGCGTGGGCCGGGTGCGGCCGGAGTCGGCGCGGCCGCTCCGGCGCGGCGGAACCGGCGGGGCACGTCCGGCGCGGCCCTTCCCGCGGCCGCTTCAACCTGGCCGCCGCGCGCCAGCCTGAGCACCGGGCAGGGCCACGATGCGCTTGAGCTTGCCCGTGCGGCCGAGCGGCAGCTGCGGCATCGCCGTCGTCGTGACGCGCAGCGCGGCGGCGCCCTGGCGCGTGGCGAAGTCGGCCAGCGCCTGCCGGCAGCGGCGGCGCGCGCTTTCGCTGCGCGCGGCGCGCGGGCCGAGGCACAGGCGCAGCGAATCGCGCGCCGTCTGCTGCAGCTGGAAGTCGAACGCGCCCGCTTCTTCCTCGAGCACCGTGCTCAGCGCCAGCGGCAGCAGCGGCACCTCGCGGCCGGCGCGGCCGGGAACGACGAGCGTGTCGTCGCGCCGCCCCTCCACCTGCACCACCGGCAGCGCCGAGCCGCAGGGGCACCGCTCGGCCGGCAGCACGATGCGGTCGCCGAGGTCGAAGCGGATGATCGGCTGCACGTGGTTGGCGAGGTTGGTGACGAGCGTCGTGTGCGACAGCGTGCCCGCCGGCACGGGGCGGTGGTGCGCGTCCACGGCCTCCAGCACGACCCAGTCGGCGTTGACGTGCAGCCGCCCGTGGCCGCACTCCCAGGCGATGGGCAGGAACTCGGAGGCACCGTAGCTGTTGCGCAGCGCGCAGCCGAAGGCCTGCTCGACGCGCGTGCGCACGGCCGGCGTCAGGGTCTCGCCGCCGGTCCACACCTCGCGCAGCGGGATGCGCAGCCGGCCGCCCCGCGCTTCGTCGGCGAGCATCGCCGCGGCCGTCGGGTAGGTGGCGAGGATGGTCGGCGCGAACGCGTCGAGCGCGGCCACGAGCTCGGGCAGCGGCTGCAGGATCGACAGGCCGCGCCACTGCTGCGTCACCCATGGCAGTTTGCGGCGCAGCCGCTGCATCGCGACGTGGCTGGCGAAGTGGCCGCCGGTGGCGCCGACGAAGGCGATGCGCTCGCCCATGAAGAACGGGTCGAACCAGCGCGCCCACGGGCGCGGCGAGTCGCGGCGCAGCGCCTCGAGCGCGTCGTACACGTCGAGCGCCGCGTCGTCGTGCACGTACAGCCCCGGCTCGCCGGTGCTGCCCGAGCTCTCCCACACCCAGTAGCGGTCGAGGAACGGCTGGCCGGCGCGCTCGGGCCGGCCCGTGAACTCGCGCAGCGCCGCGAGCGTGAGGCGCGGGTCGGCGACGATGTCGGCGAAGCGGTGCATCAGCCGCCGCTTGTCCATCACCGGCAGCTCGGCCAGCGACCACTGCGCTGAAGGGCGCCCGTGCAGCGCCGCGCCGTAGAACGCGCCGGCCCGCGCCGCGTCGAGCAGCGCGGTGAGGCGCTGCCGTTGCCGTGCGGCAATGGCGCCGGCGTCGGCCCGCGCGGCCGCGCCGATGTCCATCAGGGTCTGGACGGCCAGCATCGTGCCGCGCGCCCCGTGTTCAGCACGGCCCGGCCACCGGCCCGGACGGGGGGCCGGGCTGCGCCAGGCGTGCCAGCACCGGCGCCCCGTCGGCCCGCGGCGGCGCGCCGTCCGCGCCGGAGGTGCCCCGGCGCCGGTGCCCGCCCGGTTGAGCGGCCGCACGTCGAACGTGCTCGCTAGCTCGTCGTCCCGCAGCGGCTCGAGCGCCGCCTGCTGGGCGGCGAGCACGGCCTCGTCGGCCTCGGACGCGTCGCCGCCGGCGGCGGCGCGGCGGCGCACGCGCTCGCGCAGCACCTGCGCCGGCGCGGTGAAACGAAGCACGAAGAACGGCACGGCCAGGCGCGCGGCGAGCCGGCGTGCGTCGTCGCGCCGTTCGCGGCGGATGAAGGTGGCGTCGAGGATGACCGGCCAGCCGCCTTCCAGCGCGTCGGTGGCCGCCTGCAGCAGCCGCGCCTGGGTCGCGTCGTTCATCGCTGCCGTGTACAGGCCCTCGCCCGGCGCCGACCCGCTGCTCTGCAAGGGCGAAAGGCCGGCCAGGCGCTTGCGCTCGATGTCGGCACGCACGCGCACCAGGCCGCCCGCTTCGACGAGCCCCTGCGTCAGCGTCGTCTTGCCGCTGCCGGGCAGGCCGTGCGTGATGAACAGCGCACGCGCCCGCGGGCCGGCGAGCGCCCGGGCGAGCGTGAAGTAGCGCTGCGCCGTGGCGAGAGCCTCGTCACGCGCCGCCCCGGCGGGGCCACGGGTGTCGTCGGTGGCAGGGCCACCGCCGGCCGCGCGCACCTGCGCCAGCCGCAGCTGCGCCACCTTCGCACGCACCAGTGCGCGGTGCACGAGGTAGTAGCCGAGCACACGCAGGCCGTCGTAATCGCCGCTCGCCTCGAGCCAGGCGTCGACGAAGCGGTGTGCCAGCGCGGGCAGGCCGTGCGCGTGCAGGTCCATGGCCATGAAGGCCACCTCGTCCATCACGTCGAGCCAGCGGAACGACGCGTTGAACTCGATGCCATCGAAGACGAGGCAGCGCGGGCCCCGCGGCGTGACGTCGCGCGCGACGTTCCCGAGGTGCAGGTCGCCGTGCACCTCGCGCACGCGGCCGCCGGCGCGACGGCGCTGCATCGCGGGCGCCACGCGCGCGAAGGTCGTCGCTTCCCACTCGCGCAGCCGGCGCAGCGCTGCGACGCCTCCGGCGTCGGGCCAGCCGGCGCGCGTGGCGTGGGCCTGCAGGTCGCGCAGGCTGTCCAGCAGCGCCTGGCGCGCCAGCGCCGGCGTGCCGAAGCCTGCGCCGGGGCCGTTGTCGCCGGCGACGGCGGCTTCGGCGTGGAAGCGTGCCAGTCGCGCGGCGAGGTCGTCGATGTCGGCAGGGCCGAGGTCGCCGCGCGCCGCCAGGCGGTCCCACAGGCCTGCTTCGTCGAAGGCGCGCATGCGCACCGCCACGTCGAGCACGGGGCTCGCGTCGCCCTCCGCGCGCCCCAGGCGCGGCCTCGGCGGCGTGCCGGTGATCTCGACCACGTCGAGGTACAGCTCGGGCGCGAGGCGGCGGTTGAGCCGCAGCTCCTCGTCGCACGCGCGGCGGCGCAGCGCCAGCGTCGACTGGTCGAGGAACGACGTGGCGAGCACCTTCTTCAGCTTGTAGGCGAAGCCGCCGTGCAGCAGCACGTGCGAGATGTGCGTCTCGATGTGCCGCGGCGGCGGGCCGCCGCCCTGCCGCGCCCACGCTGCGGCCAGGGCGCGCACGAGCTGCGCCTGTTGCGCGGCGCCGAGCTCGCCAGCTCGCGCGGCGCTGCCCGGCAGGGCCGCCCCGGCCTTTGCCGCGACGCCTGTCGTCTCAGCCATCGATTCGCCCTTGCCTCGCCTGCGGCCTTTGCCGCAAGGCCTTTCCCCTGCCGAAGAACTGCGTGAGCATGATCCCGCGGTGCAACGGGCGCCGCTTGAGGCGCGTCAATGGGCCGCGCCCGCCATGCGGTCTATCGTGCCGCGACGAATCCGTCCACGGGAGCCGATGATGAGCCTGAGCGATGACCTGGCCCGGCTGCACGAGGTGCATCGGGCCGGTGGCCTGACCGACGAGGAGTTCGCGGCGGCGAAGGCGCGCCTGCTGGGCATGGCCGCTGCCGGCGGCGGCCCGACCAGACCGGCCGACGAGACGATGGCGGCCGTCAACGCGATGCGCCGGCCGCAGGCGGGGCGGTGGCTGGGCGGCGTGTGCGTCGGGCTCGCCGCGGCCACGGGGCTGGACGCGTGGGTGTGGCGGCTGCTCTTCGTGCTGCTGGCGCTTTGGGGCGGGGCCGGGCTGCTCGTCTACCTGCTGTTGTGGATCTTCGTGCCGGGAGAGGCGGCGCCTGCACCCCCGGCTGCGCCGCCGCCCGCCTAGCCAGCTGCTGGCGCAGCCCCGCGGCCTGCCGGAAACCTCGCGGCCAGGCGAAGCCGACGTCCCGGCGCGGCCAGCGACCCTTTGCCGGCGCGGGCGGCCGGGGGCAGGCACACTGGCTGGCGTCGCAGCGCGAGGGGCGCGACGACGTTCCTGCCCAGTGCGCATGTCTCCTTTCACCTTCGACAACTCCTACGCCCGCGAGCTGCCGGGTTTCTACGTCGCGTGGAAGCCGGCGGCCGTGCCCGCGCCGCGGCTGCTGTTCCTGAACCGCGAGCTCGCGGCGGAGCTCGGTGCCGATGCCGCCGCCGTCGAGACCCTGGCCGGCGAAGCGGGCGCGGCATGGCTCGCCGGCAACGTCGTGCCCGAAGGTGCCGAGCCGCTGGCGCAGGCCTACGCCGGGCACCAGTTCGGCGGCTTCTCGCCACAGCTCGGCGACGGCCGCGCGCTGCTGCTCGGCGAGGTGATCGACCGGCGCGGGCAACGTCGCGACATCGCCTTCAAGGGCTCGGGCCGCACGCCGTTCTCGCGCGGCGGCGACGGCAAGGCGGCGGTCGGCCCGATGCTGCGCGAGGTGATCATCGGCGAGGCGATGCACGCGCTCGGCATCCCGACGACGCGAGCGCTGGCCGTCGTGGCCACCGGCGATCGCGTCTACCGCGAGAATGCCGTGCTGCCCGGGGCCGTGCTCACGCGCGTGGCTGCCAGCCACCTGCGCGTGGGCACCTTCGAGTTCTTCACTGCGCGCGGCGATCTGGCGCGGCTGCAGCAGCTGGCCGGCTACACGATCGCACGCCACGACCCCGCGCTGGCCGGCGCGCCCCAGCCCTGGCTCGCGCTGCTGCGCGTCGTGGCCGCTCGCCAGGCGGAGCTGGTCGCGCAGTGGATGAACGTCGGCTTCATCCACGGCGTGATGAACACCGACAACATGACGATCTCCGGAGAGACGATCGACTACGGGCCCTGCGCCTTCATGGAGGCCTTCGATCCGGCGACCGTCTTCAGCAGCATCGACCACGGCGGCCGCTACGCCTTCGGCAACCAGCCGCTGGTGGCGCGCTGGAACCTCGCCAAGCTGGCCGAGGCGCTGCTGCCGCTGGCGCCGGGCGTCGCGCCAGCCGATGGCCGGCCGGGCGAAGGCGGCGCGCGGTCGCCCGGCGAAGAAGGCCGCGATGGCGGGCGCGGCGACGACGCCGCGCGCCGCGGCGCGCACGAGAACCAGGCGGCCATCCGGCGCGCCGTGGCCGAAGCCACCGAGGTGATCGACGCGTTTCCCGCGCTGTACGAACGCGCGCTGCGCGAAGGGCAACGCCGCAAGCTCGGCCTCGCGGCATCGAACGCCCGGGACGACGCGACGGCGGCGGCCGATGCCGCGATGGCCGACGACTGGCTCTCGCTGCTGCAGCGCGAGCGCATCGACTTCACGCTTGCCTGGCGGCGCCTCGCCGATGCCGCGGCCGGCGACGAGGCGCCGCTGCGCGCGCTGTTCGTGGACGACGCGCGCTCGCCCGACGCGTGGCTCGACCGCTGGCACACGCGCTGCGCGGTCGATGACGCGGCCGCCGGTGTCGAGGCCGGATCCGGTGCTGCGCCCGAGGCGCGACGCGCACGGGCGGCGCGCATGCGGCGGGTGAACCCGTTCTCGATCCCGCGCAACCACCGCGTCGAGGAGGCGCTGGCTGCCGCGTCGAACGACGGTGACCTCGTGCCCTTCGAACGCCTGCTCGCCGCCGTGCGGCGGCCGTTCGACGAAACGCCCGAGCTGGCCCCCTACGGCGAGCCGGCGCCGGCGGCACTGACCGCGGGCTACCGGACGTTCTGCGGCACCTAGGAGCCTGGATTCCTGCCGCCCAGGCTCCTGGAGCCTTGCGTCGCGCCGGGCGCCGGCGCGGCGCCGCGACATGGTGCGCCAGGCAGCGTGCGCGGCATCGCCGCCGTCAAGGCCGCAGCGTGCCCTTGAACCAGCCCTCCTCCGGCGCCGGATCGGGGCGGAAGAAGCTCGGCTTCTTGTACAGGGTCTTCGTGCCCTCGATCGTGTCGCCCCTGATCGTGCCCTTCCAGACCTGGCGCGTGCCGTACTTCTCGCTCAGCGTCTCGGCCTCGAAGCGGATGGCCTCGCCTTCGCGCGAGGCCTTCACGGTGCCCTTGCCGTAGCCCCACTCGTCGCAGGCCTTGGAGTGGAACAGGCCGGCGGCGAAGGTCAGCACGTTGTCCAGATTGGCCGGCTTGCCGGCCTCGCCTTCCTTGACGCTGAAGACCTTGCCGTCCAGCAGCTCGGCCTGCGCGTGCGCCGCCGGGGCGACGAAGAGTGCGGCTGCGGCGATCATGCCCGCCGCCGCCGATGCCAGGAACATCCGTCTCGTGTCATCCATCTTCCTCTCCTTGCCTGGGCACGCACGCGGCGGCCCGAGTGCGGACCGACGCACCCGCGCCGGCCACGAAGCTCGTTGAACGATGTTCGGGAGGGCAAGCTCACTGCGCGCCGCGGCCGGCCGCCAGGCCAGCCACGGCCGCCCAGGTGCCCGGCCGCTACTCGACCACGTCGCCGACCCACACGCGGTCGAACTGCGCGCCTGCTTCGCGCTGGATGCGGCGCATCGTCTCGGCGTCGGCGGCCTCGTACTCGCAGATCATGCGCTTGCGGTCGGCCGAGATGAGACTGCGCTTCCAGGCGACCTGGTAGGCGGCGAGGCAGGGCCGCTCGCGGTCGGCGACGATCGACATGTCGGCATCGGACTGGGGGGTGTCGAAGGTGCGTTCGACGACGATGCGGGGCATGGAGGTCTCCTGTGGGCTTGAAGGACGGGTCGCAGGCTACGGCCGCGACGTTGCAGAGGGCGTTGGAACGAGCGTTGTCGCCGCGGGTCCGGCAGCGTCCGCGCCTGCTTCCCAGGCGGCCGGCGAGTCGCCCTCGTCGGCGGCCGGCGAGCCCGTGCGCGGCACCGCAAGCGCGGCGGCGCGCAGGGCGGCGCGCGACGGCGCCGGCGTCGCCACGTCGCCGCTGGCACTGACCAGCCGCGCCAGTGCCACCGCCACCTCGGTAGGCCGGCGCACGGCGCGCGCGGCCTCCAGCGCCTCGTCGGCAAAAGCGGCAGCGGCGCTGCGCTGGCCGCGTTCGAGGGCCAGCGCGGCCGCCTCGTTCAGCAGGTAGGCGAGGTGCGCCTTGTCGTCCAGCGTGCGCAGCGCCTGCAGGCTGGCTGCCAGCGCCGCTTCGGCGTCGGCACCGTCTTGGTCGCCGGCGCCGACTTCCCCGCTGGCGGCCGCGCCGTCGCCCGTCGCCGCCGCGCCCAGGCGCAACTGCGCCAAGGCGGCGAGCCCCTGCGCGAACGGCGCCGGCATGTCGCCCATGCGCGCTGCCGCCACGAGGATCTCCCGCACCGCCAGCTGGACCTCGGCGAAACGCTCCTGCTCGTGGAGCACCGTCGCCAGCCACACCATGCACTCGTACTCGCGCCAGCGGTTGGCGGCGCCGCGGGCCAGCGTGACGGCACGCGCCAGCGCCACGCGCGCCGCGTCCAGGTCGCCTTCGTGGCGCGCCAGCAGGCCGCGGCCCCATTCGATCTCCATCACGTGCAGGTCCAACTCACCGGCCAGCGCCGCCGCCTCCTCGAGCAGCGCGCGGCCGCGCTCGGGGTCGGCCTCGATGTCGAGCAGGCAACGGCCGCTGTTGGCGAGCTGCAGGCAATGCGTGGTCGCGTCCGCCAGCCGCGTCAGGCGCTCGGCGGCCAGCGTCGAGACGAGCGTCTGCGCTGTCGTGCCCGAGCGCTGCTGCATGAAGGCGAGGATCTCCCAGCCTGCGGCGGCCTGCGCCGGCATGGCGAGCGCCTCGGCGGCGGCGATGGCGCGTTCGATGCGATCGGCCAGCGCCGGCAACTGCCGGCCCTCGGGGCCGGCGGCGGCGGACACACGCAGCCGCAGCAAGCCGATCTCCAGGCGCACGCGTTCGGGCCCGGTGGCCAGCTCGCCGACATGGGCAAGGCCGCGCTCGGCGACCTCGATCGCCTGCGCGTTGGCGAAGACGCGCAGGCAGTGTTCGCCGGCGGCCAGGCAGGCGCGTGCGGCCGCGGCGGCGTCGCCGGCGAGGGCCGCGTGGCGCACGATCTCGCCGTGCAGCCAGGGATCGTCGGCGCTGGCCGCCTGCAGCACCTGCGCGATCTGGCGATGCACCGCGCGGCGCCGCGGCTGCGACAGCGTGCGGTAGACGGCCTGGCGCACGAGGTCGTGCGCGAAGTCGAGGTGGCCCTCGCCGGTGGGCAGGAGCAGGCCGTGCCGCTCGAAACGTTCCAGCCACAGCAGCGCCTGCGCCAGCGGCAGGCCGGCGGCCGTGGCGAGCAGCTCGGGACGGATCTCGCGGCCGAGCGCGGCGGCCCAGGCGAGCAGGCTGCGTGCGCTCTCGTCGAGCACCGCCAGGCGCTCCTCGATGAGCGTGTCGACGCCGCGCAGTGCGCCGGCCGGGCCGCCGTCGATGCCGTCGAGCGCGCCGCGCTCGGCGGCGCGCGCCAGCTCGATCAGGAACAGCGGGTTGCCGCCGCTCAGGTGCAACGCCGTGGTCGTGTCGAGCGCCGCCGCGCCGAGCAGCGAACGGGCCTCGCCCTCGGCGAGCGGGCCGAGGTCGACACGGCGCAGGCCGCCGGTGCGCGCGAGCGATTGCACGAGCCCCTTGACGGCGCGGTTGTCGTCGATCTCGCCGGCCCGCGCCGCCCCGGCGAACACGACGTCGCACTCTGCCGCCAGCGTGCGCGCGAGGTAGTGCAGCAGCGCGGCCGAGCCCTCGTCGACCCACTGCAGGTCGTCGAACAGCAGCGCGAGCGGCTGCTGCAGCGCCAGGTGCCGCAGAAGCGTGGCGGCAGCCTCGAACAGGTGCTGGCGGTCGCCGCCTTCGGGCAACTGGCCGGCCAGCAGCGGCGCGGCGCCGGCCAGCGCCTCGCCCGGCAGGCCCGCGGTGGGGACGCCGCGCAGCGCGTCCAGCCACAAGCCGTAGGGGCGCACGAGCTCGGCCTCGAAACAGCGCCCGCGCACGACACGGCGGCCGGCGGCCGCGGCTTGCTCGGCCAGGTGGTCCAGCAGGCGTGTCTTGCCGATGCCCGGTTCGCCGGCGAAGAGCAGCAGCCGGGCACGGGCACAGCCTTGCAGCAGCTCGGTGATCGCCGTGCGCTCCGCGGCGCGGCCGAGCAGCGGCTGGGCCAGGGTGCGGTGCTCGACGGTCGGGCGCGGCGCCGCCTCCGTGGTTGCACCTGGCGCAACGCCCGATGCCGCCGCCGCGGCCGCGGCCCGCGCCCGCGCCTTCGCGTGATCAGGTGCCGGTCCGACGGGCGCCGAGGCGGCTGCGGGGGCGGCTGCGGCTGCAGATGCGGGCGGGACCTCGGACGAAGCCGCACCGGCCAGGACGGGTTCCGCCGCGGCACCTGCCGCGCGCCGCTGTCGCCGCGCCTGCCGGATGGCTTGGTCGAGCGGCCCGCCCGCGGGCAGCGCCACTTCGCGCGCCAGCAGGCCGCGCGCCCACTCGTAGTGCCGCTCCGCTTCGGGGTAGCGGTCGGCGGCGGCGAGCAGCTGCACGAGCGCCGCATGCGCCGCTTCGGCCAGCGGATCGGCGGCGACCATGGCGCGGCCGTAAGGCAGTGCCCGCTCGGGCTCGCCGGCGAGGCGCTGCATGAGCGCGAGCAGCACGGTGCGCCGCAGCGCGCCGTAGCGCTCGCGCTCGGCCATGCACCAGTGGTGGAAGCGATAGCAGGCCGGCAGCTCGAGCCCGTCGAGGAACTCGCCGCGCAACTGCTGTGCCGCCTGCTCGAGCACCGCCAGCGGCGTCGCGGCGGTGCCGCCGGCGAGCAGGGACTGCACCTCCTGCACGTCGACGCGGCAGGCGGAGGCGACGAACTGCACCTGGTCGCGGTCGGTCTTCAGGCGCTGCGCGTCGCCGCTGTCGAGCACCGGGCGCAGCTTCGTCAGGCTCCAGCGCAGCGAGGCACGCGGGTCGTCGGGGCCTTCCCACAGCAGGTCGCACAGGGCGGCGCGCGGCTGCGGCGCCCCCGTCGCCACGAGATAGCCGAGCAGGGCGCGGGTGCGCCTGGAGGGCGGCAGTGCAACGTCCACCCCGTCGTGCCGCAACTCGATGCCGCCGAGCAGGTGGATCGCGAGTTGCGGCGGCGCCGCCCACGCGGCGCCCGCCAAGCTGCTCACCATGGGGCTCCCCGTGGCCGCGGCGCAGCCCTGCAGCCGTGATCGACCCGGCTCCCGCGAGCCGCGCCACGTTAGCACGCGAGCACGCCGACGTGCTGCCGCGCGACCCGCCTTGGCGGGTGGTCCGGCCGCCGCCCCGGCCGCGTCCGCCGGGCGTCGGGCCGGGCATCGGCGGCCTCACGTGCAACGCGCGCGGCCTGCCGCCTCGCGCCCGCGGCCGGGGGCTTCAGCCCGGCCGGCCGTCGAGGCGCGGGCGCGTCAGCGCCGGCCAGTACGTGACGGCATAGAGCGCAAACGCGGCCGAGAACATCGCCGCGGACAGCACCACCCCCGGCACGGTCTGCGCCGGCCAGAGCATCGGCGCGAAGGTGCGCACGAGCGCCGACAGGGCCACCAGCAGGTAGGCCACGACCTCGCTGCGGCCGGCCTGCAGCGGCCGCCCGGTGTGGCCGCGCGCCGTGCGCGTGATCATGCCGATGATGAGCCCGCCGATGGCGCCGACCGTCAAGGCATGCGTGGCGGCCGTCGCGGCGACGAGGCCCAGCACGGCGGCGGCGCGCAGCGCCAGGTGCACGACGATCCACAGGTAGGCCAGGTGCAGCACCCAGACGAGCGGCGTGCGCAGCGTCTTCCAGGGTTGCCACAGCAGCCAGCGCGCGCCGTGCAGCGCCGCCGCTGCGGCCAGCACCGCGGCGAGCAGCGCTGCCGCGGGCATCGAGGCCGCCGGCGCGCGCAGCACGTCGAGCAGGAGCACGGCGAGCGTCGCGCCGAGCACCGCGCGCTCGAGCAGCGGCCGGCGCTCCGCACGGGCTTCGGCGATGGCGTTGTTCGTGAACATCGGGATCACGCGCCCGCCCATCACGGTGACGATGAACAGCACCACGTCCAGCGCCACCTGGATGCCCAGGCCGGCCGGCCACGCCACGAGGCCGGCCATGGCCCCATGGAACAGCGCGTCGGCCACCGCCAGCGCCACGAGCAGCGCGACGAAGAAGTAGTTGCGGCGGTTGCGTGCCGCGAGCAGCGGCACCGCCAGCGCCGCCGCGGCCGCCAGCGGGAAGGCCACGTTCACGAGCGCCGCGGCCAGCGCGAACGGCGTCAGGACCAGCACGCGCCCGGCCAGCCACAGCGCCGCCAGCGCCGCCAGGGCAGCCCCGGTGGGCGTGGGCCGGTTGGTCCAGTTGCGCCCCGCGGTGAACAGGAAGCCGACGATCACCGCCAGCGTGAAGCCGAACAGCATCTCGTGCGAGTGCCACAGCGGCCCCTGCAGGTACGGCCGCGGCAGCCAGCCGGCGAACTGCAGCGCCCACAGGCCGATCGACACCGCGGCGAAGCTGCTCGCGAGCAGGTAGAACGGCCGGAAGCCGAGCCGCCACAGCGCGAAGGGACCTTCGGGCCGCGCGCTGCTCGGCGGTTCGTCGATGCGCAGCAGCGGGGTCATCGTGAGGCGGTTGGGCGTGGTGCAGGCGCGGCAAAGGCAACGCGCCAAGTCACCACGTCGGGCCATCCTAGGGTCGGTTGGCCGGGCCGCCTTGACACGGGTCAAGCGCCGCCTGTCGGGCACCGCTCGGGCCGACGCGAACCGACGAAGTGGCGACGTCGCGCCTGCGCCCGGGGCAGCGGCGGCGAGCACTGCCG
>JAHCKS010000128.1 GCA_026125665.1 Rubrivivax sp. | reverse complement strand
GACGGCGCGGCGCTCGCCGTGCCGGCGGGTGCACTGGCGCAGGACGTGGCCCTCGAGCTGCAGGCCGACCCCACCACGGCCCCCCCGCTGCCGGCCGGCCTGCTGGCCCTGGGCAAGGTCTACGCGGCCACGCCGCACGGCACGGCGTTCGCCTTGCCGGCGCAGGTGACGGTGCCGTTCGACCCGCTGCGCGCGCCCGGCGGCGTGCCACCGGTGCTCTACAAGGCCGACGGCACCGGGCCGGCGGCCGGCCAGTGGCGCCCGGTCCCCGGCGCATCCGCCTCGGGCGGGACCATGAGCGCCGAGGTGACGAGCCTGTCGTACCTCGTCGTCGCGCCGCCGCTGGAGTTCCAGGGCATCCACCGCGAGTGGGACTTCTGGTCCACGTACCGCTTCACGCCGCCGCAGGAGCTGGCCGCCGGGCACGAGGACACGACGGCGATGGCCGTGGTCGCCACCTACGACATCGGCCCGGCGTGGTTCGCCGATGCCGGCAACACCCGCGCGCTCGCCCGCGTCTTCAGCAGCTCCACCGGCAGCACCTACGGCATCGGTGTCGAGTCGCCGGCCGGCCCGCAGCGCTTCGATGCGGTCGGCGCCACCGGCACCTACCGGCAGGTGCAGTACTTCCGCAAGCGCGACGAGGCGGCCACGCTCAGTTTCCTCATCACGCAGGCGCTCGTGCGCGCGGCCGACTTCGACCCCCGCCGGCCGGAGTGCAACCCCGAGGGCGGCGGCTGCCGGCTGCTGCGAGGCTACGTGGACATGACGGTGACGGCCTACGACCAGACCGCCAACACGACGATCTTCGCGCGCAAGAGCGGCATTGCGGTCGTCGGCTCCTACGAGGAGTGGCTCGCCGGTGTCGTCGAATACGCACACCAGGGCGAGCCGCCGCTGTGGCGCGAGGGCGACTTCGAAGTCCAGGACGTTGGCACGTTGCTCCGGCTTCTGCTGGCGCGGCCGCTGCGCGTGCACGTGCCGATCGACACCGTGGCCGTGGGCAACCAGATCGTGCTCGACGTGCGGGTGGACGTCGAGGTGAACGACCGGCGCCAGAGCGAATCGGTGGTGAACGCATTCCTGCGCGACCCGCAGGACCCGGCCAAGGGCGGCCTGGACTTCGAATACACGGGGCTGGACCGCGACGACCCGCACCGCGCGCCGCCGCTGCCGCCGCTCGTCGTGCAGCCGGCTCCGACCTGCGCCGGCGCCGCCGACCCGGCCGCGGGCACGCTGCAGTTCAGCGCGCCCGCCTTCGTGCTCGACGAAAGGGCGGGGGCGCACGCGCTCGTCTTCGTCTCGCGCACGGGCGGCAGCCGCGGGCGCGTGTCGGTGCGGCTGGCCACCGGCGGCGGCAGCGCCGCGCCCGGCACGCACTACCTGCCGCTGTCGCAGCACGTGGCCTTCGCCGACGGCGACGAGGGCACGCGTGCCGTGCCCGTCGCGCTCGTCGACGATGGCACGCCGAACCCCAACCGCACGGTGCAGCTGGCGCTGGACGACGTGCGCGGCTGCGCCACGCTCGGTGCGCAGGCGAGTGCGCTGCTCACCATCGCCGACGACGACTACGAGATCGTCGAGGCCACCTACCGCGTCGGCGGCACCGTCACCGGCCTGGCCGGCAGCGGCCTCGTGCTCGAGGACCGCGCGCAGTTCGTCGACATCGCCATCGCCGCCGACGGCGCCTTCCAGTTCGACCGCAGCTACACGGGCGGCGCCGCCTACGACGTGCGCGTGAAGACGCCGCCCACGAACCCGGCGCAGCAGTGCGCGGTGACCCGTCGCACCGGCACGGTGGGCACGGCCAGCGTCACCGACATCGTGGTGGCCTGCGCGACGCCGCCGCCGGCCAGCGGCCTGGACCCGGCCTTCGGCGCCGGCAGCGGCATCGTCACCGCGGGGCCGGCGGGCATCGCGCGCGCCATCGCGCTGCAGCCCGACGGGCGCATCGTCGCGGCCATCGGCCCGCGCGTCGCGCGCTACCTCGCCGACGGCACGCTCGACACGAGCTTCGGCAGCGGCGGCAGCGTCGCCGACGTGCTGGGCGGCAGCGGCGGCAGCGAGATCGCCGACCTGGCGGTGATGCCCGACGGCCGCATCGTCGCCGTGGGTTCGGTGCGCACGAGCCTCACGTCGGTCCTGGCCTACGACTACGGCGTCGCGCGGCTGAACGCCGACGGCAGCGTGGACGCCAGCTTCAACGGCGGCAACGTCGTGCACGTCGACTGGATCGGCGCGCCCGACCACCCCCAGCGCGTGCTGCTGCAGCGCGACGGCAAGATCGTCGTCGCCGGCATCGCCACGACGGTGTACACGCCGACGACCGACGACTCGGCCTTCGGCGTCGCGCGCCTGAACGCCGACGGCAGCCTGGACACGGGCTTCGGCACCGGCGGGCGCGCGGCGGTGGAGCTCGCGCAGCTCGACTTCGCCCACGCGGCGGCGCTGCAGGCCGACGGCAAGATCGTGATCGCCGGCCGCGTCAGCCGCAACCGCGGCGACGAAAGCGACGTGGGGGTGGCGCGGCTGAACGCCGACGGCACGCCGGACGCCGGCTTCGGCAGCGGCGGCCAGGTGCTCCTCGACCTCAGCCCGAACTGGGACGAGGCGGTGGATCTCGTCGTGCAGCCCGACGGCAGGTTGCTGCTCGCGGTGGCCTGGTCGGAGGTCGGCAACTTCGCCTTCGGCCTGCTGCGCCTGAACGCCGACGGCAGCCGCGACGCCGCGTTCGGCAGCGACGGCTTCGTGTTCAGCCACTTCGGCACCGGCAACGACACGCCCACCGCGCTGGCGCTGCAGGCCGACGGCGCCATCGTCGTGGCCGGCTCGACGATCGAGACGGCCACGTCGTTCGACTTCGTCGTCGCGCGCTTTCGCGCCGACGGCGCGCCGGACCCCACGTTCGCCGGCGGCGGCCTGCTGCGCCTGAACCTCTTCAACGGCCGCGACGGCGCCTACGACGTGCTCGTGCAGCCCGACGGGCGGCTGCTGGCCTCGGGCTTCGCGGGCAGCGGACTCTCGACGCTGCCGCTGCTCGTGCGCCTGCACCACTGAGCCGGCAACGGGCGGGCCGCGCCTTCGTCACGGCGGGAGCTCCGGGCCGGCCGCGGCCGCCGGGGGCCGGCGCTGCCGGGCGGCGGCGCGCTCGCGCGCCAGCCGCTCGCCCGGCCGCTTGCGCCACCACACCCACAAGCCCGTGCCCACGAGCAGCATCGGCGCCAGCCCCGCGGCGCACATCAGCACCAGCCCCGTCGTGCCGAAGGCGCTGCCCACGTGCAGCGGCAGCAGCCAGTGCATGAAGGCCTCGCCGGCGCTGCGCGTGCGGCTGCTGCGCTCGGCGAGCAGCTCGCCGCTCACCGGGTGCAGCCAGGCGATGGTGTCGCCGAGCGCGTGCACGTCGCCTTCGGCGCGCAGCTGGAACAGCACGCCGGTGAGGCCACGCTCCGACAGCCGGATCTCGGCGACGCGGTGGCGCGGAAACACCGCCTGCGCGCGCGCCGCCAGCGCCGCCAGCGTCAGCGGCTCCTCGTGCTCGCTGGCGGTGCGAAACGGCAGCACCGGAATCGGATCGACGCGCGACAGGCGCCCGACGATGTCGCGCACGTAGTTCACCCACACCAGCGTGGCGCCGGTGAGCGTGGTGAGCAGCAGCACGAGCACGATCAGCGCGCCGGCGCTGCGGTGCAGGTCGAACAGCACGCGCGTGGTGTTGGCGCGCCAGCTCACCGCCAGCAGCCTGCGCCAGCGCGCGCGCGAGCGCGGCCACGCGACGACGGCGCCGGTGACGGCCGAGGTCAGCAGCAGGCAGCCGGCGATGCCGACGAAGTTGCTGCCCGGCTCGCCGAGCAGGATGTTGCGGTGGAACTCGTACAGCGTGCGCATGGCGTGCGGCGGCGCGAGCGACAGCGCCTCGAGGCTGCGCACGCCGAGCAGCGCGCCGCTGGCGGGGTCGATGAACGCTTCGATGCGGCCGGACTCGACCCGGCTCGGCGACGCGCGCAGCTGCAGCCGCCACACGTCGCCCGCCTGGGCCGGCGGGCGGATGCGCTCGATGCGGCCGAGCCGGTGCGTGTCGCGCGCCAGGCCGGCCACCCGCCCGGCGTCGAGCGGGCCGGCCGCCGCGGCGCCCGCCGGGTGCGGCCCGAAGAGCTGCGGGTTCAGCCAGGCATCGACCTCGTCGCGCCAGACGAGCAGCGCGCCGGTGAGCCCGACGAGCGCGAACCACAGGCCGAGCGCGATGCCGAGCCAGCGGTGCACGGTGGCCAGCCGCGGGAAGGGTCGCGCGTCGCGGCGCGACGCGGCGGCGCTCCGGGTCGACGCCTGGCGGGCTCGCACCGCTGACACAACGAAGAGGGGCCGGCCGCGCGGGCGCGTCGGCGCGTTCAGGCGGCGGGCGCCGGCACCGCGGCCGCGCCTTCGGTCTTCAGCACGACGACGAAACGCGCACCGCGCCCGCCGCCCGGCTCGTCGGCGCGGTTGCCGGCCCGGATGTCGCCGCCGTAGCGCTCGACGATGCCGCGGCTGATCCACAGGCCCAGTCCGGTGCCGTCCTTCTTGCGTGTCGTGAACGGCGTGAACAGCTGCGCCAGCAGTTCCGGTGGCAGGCCCGGGCCGGTGTCGGCCACCTCGCACCATACCTCGCCCGACCCCTCGGCATCGTGCAGGCGGGTCGAGAGCTCGAGGCGGCCACCGTCGGGCATGGCGTGGATGGCATTGACCAGCAGGTTGACGAACACCTGCTGCAGCTCCTGCCGGTTGATGGCCACGGTGGCCGGGCCGCCGCCCGGGGCGGCGGCGCGGAAGTCGCGCACGACGTCGATGCGCGTCTTGGCCAGCAGGTGCTGCACGAGCACCAGGCTGTCGTCGAGCAGCCGCGTCACGTCGATGCTGTCGACGTAGCCGGCGTACTCGGTGGGCCGCGCGAACTGCAGCAGCTGCGTGACGATGAGCCGCATGCGCTCGATCTGCGCGTCGACGAGCTTCAGCTCGGGCGCGACCTTCGCCCGTGCCGCGTCGTCGAGCAGCTCGCGCACGAGGTCGAGGTTGCCCTGGATGACGGCGATCGGGTTGTTCACCTCGTGCGCGATGCTGGCGGTGAGCTGGCCGACGGTGGCCAGCTTCTCGCTGCGCACCAGCTGCTGCTGCGTCTGCTCGAGCTCGCGCGTGCGCTCGGCCACCTTGGCGTCGAGCTCGGCGTTCCAGCGCTGCAGCTGCAGCGTCTTCTCGCCCACCGCGTCGAGCAGGTGGTCGAGGTGGCCGGCCAGCCGCCCGATCTCGTCGCTGCTGGCCACCTGCCCGACACGCGCCTCGAGCGCGCCGCCCTGCACGCGGCGCATCGTCGCTTCCATCTGCTCCAGCGGCCGGAAGATGCTGCGCGCCCAGCGCAGCGAGACGAACGCGGCGAGGATCATCGCGGCGAAGAAGACGACGCCGATGGCGGCGAGCATGGCCCACTTCAGCACGGTGAACGGCCGCTCGAGGTAGCCGACGTAGAGCATGCCGATGCGCTGGCCGGCGCTGTCGGTGATCGGCTGGTAGGCCGAGACGTACCAGTCGGAGACGACGAAGGCGCGGTCGAGCCAGGTGCGGCCCTCGCCGAGAACGGCATCGCGCACGCTTTGCGAGACGCGCGTGCCGATGGCGCGCTCGTCGCGCCCGTCGCCGGCGCCGAACAGGCGCACGTTGGTCGAGATGCGCACGTCGTCGAGGAACAGCGTCGCCGTGCCCTGGCTGCCGAAGGGCAGCGAGCCGGCCGGGTAGACGATCTCGTTGATGTGGTCGATGAAGGCGAGGTTGCGGTTGAGCAGCAGCCCGGCCTGCACGTGGCCGAGCACCTGGCCGCCGGCGGCGCGGATGCTGCGCGTGGCCAGCAGCACCATCGCGCGGTCCTCGATCTGGCGCGTGGTCGGCGCCGCGTTCTGCGTCGGCAGCAGCGGCACCGGCACGCGAGGCGCCAGCTCGGGGCCGACCAGCGCCAGCTGGTCCACGCTCAGCACCTCGACGCTGACATGCTCGCCGGCGCTGGCGCTGGCCCGGTAGGCGGGCGAGGCCGGGTCGTGGCCGGCCGCGGCGCCACCCTGCGTGGCGCGCAGCGAGCCGTCGGGCGCGCGCAGGTTCACGAAGTCCAGCCGCTCGCGTCGTCGCAGCGTCTCCAGCAGCGCCGCCTGGCGCGCCGGCGGCGCCGCCAGCACGTCGTGCAGCGCCTTGCTCTCGGCGATCGCCAGTGCGCTCGCGCCGACCTCGGCCAGCGTGCGGTCGAAGTAGCCCTGCGCCACGGCGAGGTCGGAGCGGATCTTCGTGATGAGCACGCGGTCGAACGCCTCGTTGCTCCACCACAGCAGGATGGCCCCGAGCAGCGGCAGCACGCCGACCAGCGGCAGCAGCACCATCGCCAGCAGCTTGTCGCGGATCGACAGGGTGGCGAAGCGGCCGCGCAGCACCGAGACCGCGGCTTGCCAGGCGGCGCGGACGGGGTTGCCGCGCGGCACCGGCAGTGCGGGCAGGGCGGGCGCGCGGGGCGAGCTGGCCAAGGCGGGCTCCGGCGGCAACGCGGCGGCTAGGCCTCGGCCGGCGGCGGCGGCGCGGCCGACCCGGCCGATCCGGCCCAATCGGCGAACCGCCGCTCGAGCGTGCGCCGCGAGATGCCGAGCAGGCGCGCAGCGCGCGACTTGTCGCCGCCCACCGAATCGAGCACGGCGCGGATGTGGCGCTTCTCGAGCGTGGCCAGGTCGACCGGCTCGGCGCCGGAGGGGGGGGTGCCGTTCGGCTCCAGCGCCGCCGCGCCGGCGGATGCACCCGGCGCCGGGGCGGCCGCCGGCAAGGGGTCCGGCCGGCGCGCCAGCTCCTGGTACAGCGCCGAGACGTTGAGCGCGCCGACGATGAGCGAGCGCTCGATCAGGTTGCGCAGCTCGCGCACGTTGCCCGGCCAGTCGTACTGCTGCAGGAACTGCATCTCCGCTTCGCTGACCTCGATCGGCGGCACGCCGAGCTTGGGCGCCAGCGTGCCGACGAAGTGCGCCACGAGGTCGGGGATGTCCTCCTTGTGCGTGCGCAGCGGCGGTACGGTGATCTCCACCACCTGCAGCCGGTAGTAGAGCTCGGCACGGAAGCGCCCCGCCTCCACCTCGGCGCGCAGCGGCCGGCTGGTGGCGGCGACGATGCGTGCGCTGACCGGGATCTCCTGCTCGCTGCCCACGGGGCGCACGCGGCGGCTCTCGAGCACGCGCAGCAGCGCCGCCTGCAGCGGCAGCGGCAGCTCGGCCACCTCGTCGAGGAAGAGCGTGCCGCCCTGCGCGTAGACGAACAGGCCGTCATGGCCGGGTTGGCCGAACAGGTCGACGTCCAGCGTCTGCGGCGATGCGGCGGCGCAGTTCAGCGGCACGAAGGGTCCTGCGCGGCGGTCGGGGCCGGCGATGTGCGCGCTCAGCCGGTGCAGCGCGAGCGCCGCGAGCTCCTTGCCGGTGCCCGACTCGCCGGTGAGCAGCACCGTGCTGTCCACCGCCGCCATGCGCTGCAGCGCCGCCTGCAGGCCCTTGACGACGATGCTGCGGCCCACCAGGCCGTCGGCCGGCGGCGTGCGCTCCGACAGCGCGCGCCTGAGCAGCCAGTTCTCGCGTTTCAGCCGCGCCCGCTCCAGGCCGTGCCGGAAGGCGTTCAGCACCTGCGTGACGCGGAACGGCTTGAGCAGGAAGTCGCCGGCGCCGGCGCGCAGCGCCTCGATGGCGGTGTCGAGGTCGGCGAAGGCGGTGATGAGGATCACCTCGCCCGGGTGGCCCTCGGCGCGCAGCTCCTTCAGCAGCTGGATGCCGCTCTTGCCCGGCAGCGTGATGTCGAGGATCAGCAGGTCGAAGCGGTGGCGCGCGAGCAGCGCGTCGGCCTCCTCGGCCGAGCCGGCCTCGAGCACCTGGCCGGCGCGGGGGGCCAGCGTCTTGACGAGGAAGTTGCGCATGCCCGGCTCGTCGTCGACGACGAGCACGGCGGCGTTCGGCCAGCGCTCGGCCACGTCGCTGCGCTCGGCGGCCGGTGCAGGCGCGGGCGCCGCCGGTGCGACGGGCGGCCTGTGCAGGCTGGGGGAGCGGCTCATGCCAAGGGGCCTGGCGAGAGGGCGGAGGGGAGAGGGCGGAGGGGAGGGTGGCGCAGCGGAACCGCGGACGCGCGAGCGTGCGGCACCGCGCAATCCTAGGGCGACGGCGCTGCCGTTGCTTGCGGCGGCGGCCGGCCCCGGTGCGCGAGCACCGGCATTGCTGCGCCGCGGCAGCCACCCGGCCGCTGCGACAAGTTGTCGCGCACGCCGCCCGCCATGCCCGGGCCGCCCCGGATGGCCGGCCGTTGCCCGCTGGCGGATAACCCTCGGTACGTGCGGCGTGACCGCCGGTTGTTTGTGCCCGGGTTCCCGGGCATCGGAGATGACACCACCATGGACATGAACCGGAGGCAGTTCTTCCGGGTCAGTGGAGCGGGGCTCGCGGCATCGAGCCTCGTCGCGCTGGGCTTCTCGCCCACCGCGGCGCTCGCGGAGACGCGCAGCTTCAAGCTGGCCCGAACCACCGAGACGCGCAGCATCTGCCCGTACTGCTCGGTGAGTTGCGGGATGATCATGTACACGCTGGGCGACCGGTCCAAGAACGTCACGCCGACCATCGTGCACGTCGAGGGCGACCCCGACCACCCGGTGAACCGCGGCACGCTGTGCCCGAAGGGCGCCGGCGTGATGGACATGATCCAGTCGCCCAACCGCGTGCTGTACCCGCAGGTGCGCGAGCCCGGCTCGAACGAGTGGAAGCGCATCTCGTGGGACGAGGCGCTGACGCGGGTGGCCCGGCACATGAAGGCCGACCGCGACGCGAACCTCGTCAAGACCAACGACAAGGGCGTGACGGTCAACCGCTGGAACACCACCGGCTTCCTGATCAGCTCGGCCGCGTCGAACGAATCGGGCTACCTCGCCGTGAAGATGGCGCGTGGCCTGGGGATGGTCGCCCTCGATACCCAAGCACGCATCTGACACGCGCCGACGGTGTCCAGTCTGGGCCCGACTTTCGGTCGCGGAGCGATGACGAATAGCTGGACGGATATCGGGAATACCGACCTCGTCCTGATCATGGGCGGCAACGCCGCCGAAGCCCACCCCTGCGGGTTCAAGTGGGTCACCGAGGCCATGCAGAAACGCAAGGCCAAGCTGATCGTCGTGGATCCGCGCTTCACGCGCAGCGCCGCGGTGGCCGACATGTACGCGCCGTTGCGCGTCGGCACGGACATCGCGTTCCTCGCCGGGGTGATCAACTACCTGTTCTCCAACGACAAGATCCACCTCGACTACGTCAAGTTCAACACCGACGCCACGTTCCTGCTGAAGCCGGGCTTCAAGTACGACAACGGCTTCTTCAGCGGCTACAACGAGGCCACCCGTGCCTACGACCGCTCCACCTGGGGCTACCAGCTGGGCGACGACGGGTTCGTCAAGGTCGACGAGACGCTGCAGGACCCGCTGTGCGTGTTCCAGCAGATGAAGGCGCACTACTCGCGCTACACGCCCGACCTCGTGAGCCAGATCACCGGCACACCGAAGGACCAGTTCCTGAAGGTGTGCGAGGCGATCGGCTCGACCTCCACGCCCAACCGCGTGATGACGATCCTGTACGCGCTGGGCTGGACGCAGCACAGCGTGGGCAGCCAGAACATCCGCACGATGGCGATGATCCAGCTGCTGCTGGGCAACATCGGGCGCGCGGGAGGTGGCGTCAACGCGCTGCGCGGGCATGCCAACGTGCAGGGCATCACCGACCTGAACGCCTACTCGGAAGTGCTGAGCGGCTACATGCTGGCGCCGCTGGACAACGACACCAATCGCACCGAGTACCTGGCCCGGCGCACCGGCAAGCCGCTGCGTCCGAACCAGATGACCTTCACGCAGAACTTCCCGAAGTGGCACACGAGCCTGATGAAGGCCTACTACGGGAACGCCGCGACGAAGGACAACGACTTCGCGTACGACTGGATCCCCAAGCGCGACGGGGCCTACGACATCATGGCGCTGTTCGAGCGCATGCACACCGGGCGCATGCACGGTTTCATCAGCATGGGCTTCAACCCGCTGGCGGCGATGCCGAACAAGAAGAAGATGTCGGCCGCGTTCGCGAAGCTGAAGTACCTTGTGATCATCGACCCGCTGGAGACGGAGACGAGCGAGTTCTGGAAGAACTACGGGCCGCTCAACGACGTGGACCCCAAGGCCATCCAGACCGAGGTCATCCGCCTGCCCTCGAGTTGCTTCGCCGAGGAGACCGGCAGCTTCACCAGCAGCGGCCGCGTGATCCACTGGAAGGAGGCCGCCGTTCCGCCGCCCGGCGAGGCACGCACCGACGGGCACATCATCTCCGGCATCTTCACGACGCTGCGCGCGATGTACGCGAAGGACGGCGGCACGCTGCCCGAGCCGATCGCGGCACTGAGCTGGGCCTACACGAACCCGGCCAATCCGGCGCCCACCGAGGTGCTGCGCGACATCAACGGCCGCGCGCTGGCGGACCTGTACCCGCCGGCGCCGCCGGCGGCGCCGGCCAAGCGGGGCCAAGCCCGCGGTGGCGGCCGCGGCGCCGGCCGCCCGGGCCGCCGCTGCTGCGCGCCGGCGAGCAGCTGCCCGGCTTCGCGATGCTGCGCGACGATGGCAGCACGAGCTGCGGCAACTGGATCTACTGCGGCGTGTGGAGCCAGGCCGGCAACAACTCGGCGCGTCGTGACACGTCCGACCCGAGCGGCCTGGGCGTCTACTCCGGCTACGGCTACTCCTGGCCGGCGAACCGGCGCGTGCTCTACAACCGCGCCAACGCCGACAAGGACGGCAAGCCGTGGGATCCGTCGCGCGCCCTGATCCGCTGGACCGGCACCGCGTGGGCCGGGCCGGACGTGCCCGACATGCGCCCCAACGCCGCGCCTGAGGAAGGCGTGGGCTCGTTCATCATGAACCCCGAAGGCGTGGCGCGGCTGCACGCGGTGGGCATGGCCGACGGCCCGTTCCCCGAGCACTACGAGCCGTTCGAGAGCCCGGTGGGCGTGAACCTGATGTGCCCGAACAACCCGAAGGCGGTGTCCAACCCCGCCGCCCGCGTGTTCAAGGGCGACATGGAGGCCTTCGGCAAGAAGGAGGAGTTCCCGTACGCGGCCACCACGTACCGCCTGACCGAACACCACCACTTCTGGACCAAACACGCCAAGAGCAACGCCATCGTGCAACCGGCGCCGTTCGTCGAGATCGGCGAGGAGCTCGCGAAGGAGAAGGGCATCCGGCAGGGCGACAAGGTCCGCGTGAAGAGCAACCGCGGCGAGGTCATCGCCGCGTGCGTGGTCACCAAACGCATGAAGGGGCTCGACGTCAACGGCAAGAAGGTCCACCACGTCGGCATCCCCATCCACTGGGGCTTCAAGGGCGTGACGCAGAACGGGTACCTGGCGAATGCGCTGACCCCCTACGTGGGTGACGCGAACTCGCAGACTCCCGAGTTCAAGGCGTTCCTGGTGAACATCGAGAAGGCATGAGGAGCTGAACATGGCAAGCATGCAATCTCTCGATATCGTGGCGCGCAGCGCCACCACCACGCCGACGCCGCAGGTGCGCACCGCCGCGCCGCAGATCGCCAAGCTCATCGACGAGTCCAAGTGCATCGGCTGCAAGGCCTGCCAGGTGGCTTGCATGAACTGGAACGACCTGCGCGACGACATCGGGCACAACGTCGGCGTCTACGACAACCCGGTGGACCTCACGCCGAGCAGCTGGACGGTGATGAAGTTCTTCGAGGTCGGCCCCGAGCAGAAGGGAGGGCAGGGCAGCCTCGAGTGGCTGATCCGCAAGGACGGCTGCATGCACTGCGACGACCCCGGCTGCCTGAAGGCCTGCCCGGCGCCGGGGGCCATCGTCAAGTACGAGAACGGCATCGTCGACTTCATCAGCGAGAACTGCATCGGCTGCGGCTACTGCGTCAAGGGCTGCCCGTTCGACGTGCCGCGCATCAGCGCCAAGGACAACAAGGCCTACAAGTGCACCCTGTGCTCCGACCGCGTCGCGGTGGGCCGGGAGCCGGCCTGCGTCAAGACCTGCCCCACCGGCGCCATCAGCTTCGGCACCAAGCCGGAGATGGTGGCCTACGGCGAGAAGCGGGCCGGCGAGCTGCGCGAGCGCGGGTTCCAGCAGGCGGGGCTGTACAACCCGGCCGGTGTCGGCGGCACGCACGTCATGTACGTGCTCAAGCACGCCGACAACCCGGGCCTGGTGGACCTGCCGAAGGACCCGAGCGTGAGTCCGATGGTCTCGCTGTGGAAGGGCGTGGCCAAGCCGCTCGCCCTGGCGGCGATGCTCGGCGCCGTGGTCGCCGGCTTCTTCCATTACGTGAAGGTGGGGCCGGTGGAAGAGAAGAGCGACGACAAGGCGAAGGAGGAAGCCTGACATGGCCCGCATGCTTCAGCGCTACAGCGACGGCGAGCGCATGAACCACTGGTTCATCGCGCTCATGTTCGTGCTGGCCGGGCTCTCGGGCCTGGCGTTCTTCCACCCGAGCCTCTACTTCCTCAGCAACTTCTTCGGCGGGGGGCCGTGGGCGCGCATCCTGCATCCCTTCCTCGGGGTGCTGATGGCCCTCGCGTTCATCGGCCTGGCCGCCAGGCTGTGGAAGGCGAACATCATCACCGCCGAGGACCGCGAGTGGAAGAAGCACATGGGCGACATGCTGCGCGGCAACAAGGCCGCGATGCCGCCCGTGGGCAAGTACAACTACGGGCAGAAGATGGTGTTCTGGGCGATGGTGGGCAGCCTGCTGGTGCTCGTCGTCACGGGCTTCATGTTCTGGCGCCCGTGGTTCGCGCCCTTCTTCCCGGTCGACGTGCTGCGTGCCGCGGCGCTGCTGCATTCCATCGCCGCGGTGGTGCTGATCGCCGCGACGATCATGCACGTGTACGCGGCGTTGTGGGTGAAGGGCTCGACGCGCGCGATGACCCGCGGCACCGTCAGCGAGGACTGGGCGAAGATGAACCATCCGCTCTGGCACAAGGAGGTCACGGGCGGCCGCTGACCGCGGCGCGACCCGCACGCGCGCAACGCCTGCTTCACCCCAGGGGCCGGACGGGCGCTGTCTTCGACGGCGCCCGTCTTTTCGTCCAAGGTTCGTCCGATTCCGCAACCAGCAAACCGTCGTACCGAGCTTCCGCGCCGATGTCCGTCACCGCCACCGTCCGTGTCCTGCCCGCCGAGGAGATCGCCGCCCGGGCGGGCGGCCACACCGCGCCGTACCGCTGGCCCGAGCGCTCGACCTTCTTCGCCGAGCGGGCGATGCGCCTCAGGCAGCTGGCGCACGGGCACGCGATGGGCGACTTCCTGCTGTTCGTGGCGCGGCTGGCCGAGGCGCAGCAGGCGGCGCTGGAACGGCTGGGGCGCGACGGTGGCGTCGCCGTCCCCGACGCGGCGGCCGTCGACCGGGCGTCGCTGGCCGGCAAGCCGCCGCTGGCTGCCGCCGACGGGCCTCGCGACCCCGCCTGGCAGGGCGTGCTGCGCGAGATCGTCCGGGCCTTGCGCACCCACGTCACGAGCGGCCCGGCGGCCGAGGCGCTGGCGCGGCTGGAACGGGCCGACGAGGTGTTCCTCGATCGGCAGGCCGACGCGCTGCTGAACGGCGTGATGGCCGGCCTCGACCTCGCTGCCGCGCCGGTGGTCGCCGCGGCGTTGCAGGCGCAGTGGACGCACCAGGTGATCGAGCTGGTGCGCGCTCACGAGGCGCGGGGCCCGGCGGGCGCACAGGCGCAGACGCAGCCCGTGGGGATGCTCGACGACACCGGCATCTGTCCCTGCTGCGGCAGCCGGCCGGTGGTGAGCATCGCGCGCAGCGGCGGCGACGCCTCCGGCCAGCGTTACCTGCACTGCTCGCTGTGCGGCACCGAGTGGCACCTGCCGCGCGGCCGCTGCGCCCATTGCGGCGCCAGCGGCAGCGAGAAGATCGCGTACCTCTCGCTCGACCGGCAGGACGGCGCCCGCGACGAAGAGGAGCCGGAGGCCTCGGCACGTGCCGCCCGCGCCACGATCCAGGCCGAGACCTGCGACGCCTGCGGCCACTACCTGAAGCTGGTGCACGGCGAGCGCGAGCCGCTCGCCGAGCCGGTGGCCGACGACCTCGCCAGCATCACGCTCGACCTGCTCGTCGCCGAAACCGGCAAGCAGCGGCACGGCATCAACCTGATGCTGCTTTTCGGCGACCCCGACGGCGCTGCCGCCGACGAAGCCGTGAACCCCGGCGCCACCGCGCCACCCGGAGGCAGCTGATGGCGAGGCCCGCCGAATCCGTCGTCGACGGTTCCGAGGCCCCCCGCAGCGACAACGAGGTCCACGACGACCTCGCCGAAGCCGGGCCAGCGGACACCCTCGTGCCCGACACGCCGGCCGAACCGAAGGACCTGCCCGCCGTCGACCGCCTGCTGCGTGCGCCCGAGGTGGCGCCGCTGATCGCCGAGCACGGGCACACGCTCGTGGCCGCCGAGGCCCGCGCGCTGCTCGAGCTGCGTCGGGCCCGGGCGCGCGCCG
>JAHCKS010000127.1 GCA_026125665.1 Rubrivivax sp. | reverse complement strand
CCAGCGCCAGGGCGCCGCGCACGCCGCGCAGAGCGCCGGCCAGCGACAGCTCGCCGGCGAACTCGCAGGCCGCCACGCGGTCCGCGTCCAGCGCGCCGGCGGCGGCGAGGAGGCCGATGGCCATCGGCAGGTCGAAGCGACCGGAGTCCTTCGGCAGATCGGCCGGGGCCAGGTTGACGGTCACGCGGCGGTTGTGCGGGAACGCGAAGCCGCTTTGCAGCAGCGCCGCGCGCACCCGCTCGCGCGACTCCTTGACCTCGGTCTCGGCCAACCCGACGAGCGTGAAGGACGGCAGCCCATTGGCCAGCTGCACCTCGACCCGCACCTCGGGGGCCTCCATGCCCAGCAGGGCGCGGCTGTGGACGATGGCCAGGGACATGGCCGGGATTCTGCGAAGCGGCCCGGCTGTGCAGAACGCACCGAAGAGGTGCGCACCAATGTGCGCCATCGCCCGGGTGCACCCAAATGGGTGCCGCGGCTCGATGCGCAGCCCCGCCGCCGGCCGCCTTCTGCCTGCCGCACCGGCACGCTGCCGGGGCGCAATCGGCCCCTCTTCGTGGCATGGAAGCTGCTAACAGGCCCCCGGCACTCGTTCCCTTCCCCCTTTCACCAGACCCATCGGAGAGAGCAACCCATGAACAAGACCACCTCGCTGATCGCCCGGGCGGCGGCCGCGGCCAGCTTCGCCGCGGCGCTGTCGCTGCCGTCGGTGGCCCTGGCCGACCTGTCGTTCAACGTCGGCGCGGTCAGTGACTACCGCTACCGCGGCATCTCGCAGTCGCGCCTGAAGCCCGCGGTGCAAGGCGGCGTGGACTGGAGCGCCGGCCCCTTCTACGTCGGCGCCTGGGCCTCGACGATCAGGTGGATCGACGACGCCAACCCCGCGAGCAGCAACAAGGTCGAGATCGACCTGTACGGCGGCTACAAGGGCGAGATCATGAAGGACCTGTCGTACGACGTCGGCCTGCTCACGTACCAGTACCCGGGCCACAAGCTCGCCACGAGCCCCAACACCACCGAGATCTACGGCGCGCTGACGTTCGGCCCGGCGACGCTGAAGTACTCGCACAGCGTCAGCAACCTGTTCGGCTTCACCGACAGCAAGAACAGCAGCTACGTCGACCTGAGCGCCAGCTTCGAGGTCGGCCCGGTGATGGTGGCGCCGCACGTCGGCTACCAGAAGGTGGCCAAGAACGGGGACTTCTCCTACACCGACTACTCGCTCATCGTCAGCAAGGAAGTGCTGACGGGCCTGACGGTCAGCGGCGGCGTCGTCGGCGCCGACACCAAGTCGATCGCCGGCACCAAGGCCTATGCCTCGCCGGCCAACGGCAAGGACCTCGGCAAGGCCGGTGCCGTGGTCGGCCTGAAGTACACGTTCTGAGCGTGCCGCGCGTGACCGACACTTTCTGCGTTAGCCAACATGAGGACTGAGCCATGAAGATGGTCACTGCCATCATCAAGCCCTTCAAGCTCGACGAGGTGCGCGAGGCGCTCGGCGGCATCGGTGTGCAGGGCATCACGGTGACCGAGGTCAAGGGCTTCGGCCGCCAGAAGGGCCACACCGAGCTGTACCGCGGCGCCGAGTACGTCGTCGACTTCCTGCCCAAGGTGAAGATCGAGGCGGCCGTCGACGACGCCCTCGTCGAGCGTGTCATCGAGGCGATCGAAGCCTCGGCCCGCACCGGCAAGATCGGCGACGGCAAGGTCTTCGTCACCGCGCTCGAGCAGGTGGTGCGCATCCGCACCGGCGAGACCGGCAAGGACGCGCTGTAGCGGCGCCCCCCGGCTGCACCACGCCGTCCCATTCCCCGAGAAACGACCCAGGCGCCTCGCCGCCCTTGCGGCGCGCGCCGCCCACCAAGAGACACCACCATGAAGAGACTGCTATCCATCCTGGCCCTCGGCCTGGCGCTGCTCGGCGCCGGGCCGGAAGCAATGGCCCAGGCCGCCTCGGCGCCGGAGGCCGCGGCGGCGTCCGCACCCGCCGCGGCCGCCGCGCCGGCTGCGGCGCCCGCCGCCGAGGCAGCGAGTGCGCCGGCCGCCAAGCCCACGGTGCACAAGGGCGACGTGGCCTGGATGATGACCTCCACGCTGCTCGTGCTGTTCATGGCCGTGCCCGGCCTCGCCCTCTTCTACGGCGGCCTGGTGCGCAGCAAGAACATCCTGTCGGTGCTGATGCAGGTGCTGGTCGTGTTCTCCCTCATCACCGTGCTGTGGGCCGTGTACGGCTACTCGCTCGCCTTCGGCGGCGAGGGCAAGGTCATCGCCGACTTCGGCAAGCTCTTCCTGAAGGGCGTGACGATGGACAGCCTGGCCGACACCTTCACGGCCGACGTGAAGCTGCCCGAGTACGTCTTCATCGCGTTCCAGGCGACCTTCGCGGCCATCACCTGCGCGCTGATCGTCGGCTCCTTCGCCGAGCGCATCAAGTTCTCGGCGGTGCTGCTGTTCTCGGTGATCTGGTTCACCTTCTGCTACCTGCCGATCGCGCACATGGTGTGGGGCGTGGGCGGCTACCTGCTCGGCAAGGGTGCACTCGACTTCGCCGGCGGCACGGTGGTGCACATCAACGCCGGCGTCGCCGGCCTCGTCGGTGCCTACCTGATCGGCAAGCGCGTCGGCTACGGCAAGGAAGCGCTGACGCCGCACAGCCTGCCGCTGACGATGGTCGGTGCGTCGATGCTGTGGGTGGGCTGGTTCGGCTTCAACGCCGGCTCCAACCTCGAGGCGACCAGCGGTGCGGCGCTGGCCTTCGTCAACACGCTGCTGGCCACGGCCGCGGCGGTGCTGGCATGGTCGATGGGTGAAGCGCTCGGCAAGGGCAAGGCGTCGATGCTGGGCGCCGCGTCGGGTGCGGTGGCGGGGCTCGTGGCCATCACGCCGGCCTGCGGCACCGTGGGCCCGATGGGTGCCATCGTCATCGGCTTCGTCGCCGGCTTCGTCTGCCTGTGGGGCGTGAACGGGCTGAAGCGCATGCTCGGCGCGGACGACTCGCTCGACGTGTTCGGCGTGCACGGCATCGGCGGCATCGTCGGTGCGCTGCTGACGGGCGTGTTCTCCGCCGCGAGCCTGGGCGGCATCAAGGCCGACGGCTACTCGATCGGCGGCCAGCTGCTGATCCAGGCCGAAGGTGTGCTGATCACGATCGTCTGGTCGGCGGTGGTCGCGGCGATCGCCTACAAGGTCGTCGACCTCATCGTGGGCCTGCGCGTTGCCGAGGACGAGGAGCGCGAGGGGCTGGACATCACGGCCCACGGCGAGACGGCGTACAACTGACGATGTTCCGGACCGGCCGGACGGCCGGCCGGAACATCCAAGCGCTGTTGGAGTCGACGCGCTGCGCGCGCGACTCAACGCGCACGGTGGGGCGCCTTTTCGTCCTTCGGAGCCGGGGCTTGCCTCGGCTCTCGTGCTTCTGGCCCGCCCGTGAGGGGAGGGGCCGCGGTGCCGGAGGACCGGCTCGAGCTATCCCGCCGATAGAGCCCGACCCCCCCAGGACGGACCGGCGCGACGCCTAGGCCGGTGGCAGCCTACCTAGAATGCCGCCATGGTGCCGCACCTGATCACCGCGCTCACCGGGCCCATCAACGAGCTCGAAGCGCGCATCCTCGAGTCGATGCCGGCCATCGAGCGCTGGTTCAGGCTCGAATGGATGGAGCACACGCCGCCCTTCTACACCTCGGTGGACCTGCGAAACGCCGGCTACAAGCTGGCGCCGGTGGACACCGAGCTGTTCCCCACCGGCTTCAACAACCTCACGCCGCAGATGCTGCCGCTCGGCGTGCAGGCGGCGATGGCGGCGATCGAGAAGATCTGCCCCGAGGCGAAGAACCTGCTGCTCGTGCCCGGCGCGCAGGCGCTGGCCGGCAACCCCTTCTATCTCACGCACCTGCAGCGGCTGGTCGAGGTGTTCACGCTCGCCGGCCTGAACGTGCGCCTGGGCAGCCTGGCAAAGGAGGTCGAGTCGCCGCGCCCGCTGGCGCTGCCCGACGGCGGCGAGCTGACCCTCGAGCCGCTCGTGCGCACGCAGCGTCGCCTGGGATTGAAGGACTTCGACCCCTGCACGATCCTGCTCAACGACGACCTCGCCGCCGGCGTGCCAGGCATGCTGGAGGACCTGCACGAGCAGTACCTGCTGCCGCCGCTGCACGCCAGCTCGGCCACGCGGCGCAAGTCGCGCCACTTCGCCAGCTACGAGGAGGTGGCCAAGCGCTTCGCCAAGCTGCTGGGCATGGACCCCTGGCTGCTGCACACGATGCACGGGCAGTGCGGCCAGGTGGACTTCACGCGCGAGGAGGGCTTCGACTGCATCAAGTCGCACGCTGACGCGCTGCTGGCCAAGGTGCGGCGCAAGCACAAGGAGTACGGCATCGCCGAGCGCGCCTTCGTCGTCGTGAAGTCCGACGGCCCCGGCGGCACCGACGTCGTGACGCTGCGCGACGCGAAGGACCTCGACGACCCCGAGCGGCGCGCGCGCCTGGCCCGCAGCATGCCGGCCGCCTCGGCGGCACGCGACGTCATCGTGCAGGAGGGTGTGCCGACCTACGAACGCATCAACGATGCCGTCGCCGAGCCGGTGGTGTACATGATCGACCGCTACGTCATCGGCGGCTTCTACCGCGTGCATGCGGCGCGCGGCATCGACGAGAGCCTCGACGCGCCGGGCTCGGCCTACGTGCCGCTCGCCTTCGCCGAGAGCCACCAGCTGCCGCGCCGCGGCGCCAAGCCGGGGGCAAGCGCCCCCAACCGCTTCTACATGTACGGCGTCATCGGTCGCCTCGCGATGCTCGGTGCCGCCTACGAACTCGAGGCCACCGACCCGGCGACCGAACTCGAAGAAGCCTGACGGGCCCCGACGGCCGCGGGGCTGCCGCCGCCCGGCCGCCCCTCGCCGCGCCCGCGCAGGCCTGCCGCATGACCGCAGCCGCTCCTCTTCCCTTGCCGCGGACGGGCCGCCCCGCTGCGCTGGCCACGCTCGGCCTGGCCGCCATCGGCGTCGTCTACGGCGACATCGGCACGAGCCCGCTCTATGCGCTGAAGGAGGTGTTCGCCGCCGGGCGCGTGCCGCTGACGCCGGCCAACATCTTCGGCGTGTTGTCGCTCGTCTTCTGGACGCTGACGGTCATCGTGTCGCTGAAGTACGTGGTGCTGATCCTGCGCGCCGACAACAACGGCGAAGGCGGCCTCATCGCCATGCTGGCGCTGGCCAGCAACGCGGTGCGCGATCGCCCCGTGCTGCGCCGCCGGCTGCTGCTGCTGGGCATCTTCGGCACCGCCATCTTCTTCGGCGACGGCGTCATCACGCCGGCCATCTCGGTGCTGTCCGCCGTCGAGGGCCTGGAGGTGGCGGCGCCGGCGCTGCACCGCTTCGTCGTGCCGGTCACGCTGGTCGTGCTGACGGCGCTGTTCGCGCTGCAACGCTTCGGCACCGCCGCGGTCGGCCGCTTCTTCGGGCCGGTGACGCTGGCGTGGTTCGTCGCGATGGCGGCCCTCGGCCTGCCGCACATCGCCGGCCACCCGCAGGTGCTGGCGGCGCTGTCGCCGCACCACGCGCTCGGCTTCGTCTTCGCGCACCCGGGCGTCGCCTTCGCGGCGCTCGGGGCGGTCGTGCTCTGCGTCACCGGCGCCGAGGCGCTTTACGCCGACCTCGGCCACTTCGGCAAGCCGCCGATCCGCTGGGCCTGGTTCGCCGTCGTCATGCCGGCGCTCGTCGTCAACTACTTCGGCCAGGGGGCCATGCTGCTGCGTCACCCGGAGAACGTGAAGAACCCGTTCTACGAAATGGCGCCGGGATGGGCGCTGTATCCGCTGATCGTGCTGGCCACGCTGGCCACGGTCATCGCCTCGCAGGCGCTGATCACCGCGGCGTTCTCGGTGACGAAGCAGGCCATCCAGCTGGGCTACCTGCCGCGCCTGCGCATCGCGCACACGTCGATCCGCGACACCGGCCAGATCTACGTGCCGTTCGTGAACTGGGCGCTCTTCGGTTGCGTCGTCTTCGCGGTGGTCGTGTTCGGCTCCAGCAGCGCGCTGGCGCATGCCTACGGCATCGCCGTCACCATCGACATGTCCATCACGACGGTGATGACCTTCTTCGTCATCCGCTTCGCCTGGCGGCTCCCGCTGCTCCCCTGCCTGGCGGCCACGGGGCTCTTCTTCATCGTCGACATCACGTTCTTCGCCGCCAACATCGTCAAGGTGCTGGAGGGGGGCTGGTTCCCGCTCGTCATCGGCGCGGCGATGTTCACGCTGATGATCACGTGGAAGCAGGGCCGCGCGCTGATGGGCGCCAAGCTGCGGGCCGAATCGATCGAGCTGCCGCCGTTCCTGGAGAGCATCTTCATCGCGCCGCCGCAGCGCGTGGCCGGCACGGCCGTGTTCCTCAATGCCGAGAAGGGCGCCACGCCGTTCGCGTTGCTGCACAACCTCAAGCACAACAAGGTGCTGCACGAGCAGAACGTCTTCGTCACGGTCACGCAGCACGAGGTGCCGTGGGTCGGCTTCGACAAGCGCATCGAGGTCGAGAGCCTCGGCCACGACTGCTGGCAGGTGACGCTGCACTTCGGCTTCAAGAACGACCCCGACGTGCCGGAGGCCCTGCAGCTGCTCGAGGGCCGCGGCGTGCACCTCGAGGAGATGGAAACGAGCTACTTCCTCAGCCGCGACATCGTCGTGCCGACCTTCGGCGACGGCATGGCGATGTGGCGCGAGAAGCTCTTCGCCAGCATGCACCGCAACGCGGCCGCGGCGGCGGACTTCCTGAACCTGCCGGCGAACCGTGTCGTCGAACTGGGCACGAAGCTGGAGATCTAGGCTGGGCCCCACGCTCCCTGGCGGTCGCTGCCCCCCGAGGGGGCTCGCGCGACGGCCCGGCGGAGCCGGGCCGTCCACGCCGCTGGCCTGAGCAGGTCGGCCCGTGCTCAGGCCGCCAGCAGGTTCGAGAAGAGCGGGTCGTGCCGTGCGCGGGGGCGATAGGTCTTGAGCCGTCGCGCGATCTCGGCGATGTGCTCGGGCGTCGTGCCGCAGCAGCCGCCGGCGAGGTTGAGGAAGCCGCTCTTCGCGAATTCCTCGAGCAGCGTGCCGGTGACCTCGGGGGTCTCGTCGAAGCCGGTTTCGCTCATCGGGTTGGGCAGGCCGGCGTTGGGGTAGCAGCTGACGAACGTGTCGGCGGCCACCTTCGACAGCTCCTCGATGTAGGGCCGCATCACCGCCGCGCCGAGCGCGCAGTTCAGACCCACGGCGAGCGGCCGCGCGTGGCGCACCGAGTGCCAGAACGCGGGCACCGTCTGCCCCGAGAGGATGCGCCCGGAGGCGTCGGTGACGGTGCCGGAGATGATCACCGGCAGGCGCTCGCCGCTCGACTCCATCAGCTCGTCGAGCGCGAAGATGGCGGCCTTGGCGTTCAGCGTGTCGAAGATCGTCTCGACGAGGAAGAGGTCGCAGCCGCCTTCGAGCAGGCCCTCGGCCTGCTCGCGGTAGGCGTCGCGCAGCTGGTCGAAGCCGACGTTGCGCGCACCGGGGTCGTTGACGTCGGGGCTGATGCTGGCCGTCTTCGGCGTGGGCCCGAGCGCGCCGGCGACGAAACGCGGCTTCGCCGGCTGGGCGTGGTGGTCAGCGGCTTCGCGGGCGAGCCGGGCGGAAGCGACGTTCAGCTCGCGCGCCACGTCCGCCAGGCCGTAGTCCTCCTGCGCGATGGCGGTGGCGCCGAAGGTGTTGGTCTCGATGATGTCAGCGCCGGCCTCGAGGTACTGCTCGTGGATGCGGCGCACGAGGTCGGGCCGGGTCAGCGACAGCAGGTCGTTGTTGCCCTTGAGGTCCTTGCCGTGCGCGGCGAAGCGCTCACCGCGGAAGTCGGCCTCGGCCAGGCGGTGCCGCTGCAGCATCGTGCCCATCGCACCGTCGAGGACGAGGATGCGCTCGGCCAGCAGCGCCGGCAGGGCGGCGCCGCGCGTGTAGGGCGGGGGGACGAATGCCTTCATGCGGGGATTCTAGGAAGGAGGCCGGTCCGACCCGTTGCCCGGACGGACCACGGCCGGTACGGGCTTCGCGCAGGCCGGCAGCCCGTCACGAAGCCGGGTGACCGGGGGTGGGCGTCGTGGGTTCCGGTTCGCTGGGCGACGCCGCCAGGTGCGGTGGAGAGTCGGGGGTGCCCGGCGCGGCGGGCATTGCGCCCACCGCCGCAGCCTGAGGCGCCGCCGGCGGCCGCGGCGGCGGGCCCGGCAGCGGTGGGGTCGGGGGCGGTTCGGTCGGGTTCCGTGCAGGGGGCTCGCCGGCCAGGGCCTCCGGATGGCCGCGCGCCGGGCCTTGGCCACCGGGCGTTGCGCCGGGCTGGTCACGGGCCTCGGGGCGGGATGCGTCGCGAGGCGGCTGGTGGCGCGGTTGGTACCGGGGCTGGTACTGCGGCGGCTGCATCTGCATGCCGGGCATGACCGACTCGCTGCCGTAGACCGAGGCGCCCGGGTCGCCACGGCGCCGCGCGCGCCACTGGCGCCGGCGCTGTCGGCGCCGCGTCTCCAGGTCCATCACCATCAGCAGCAGCACGATTGGCAGCAGCCCGCCGCCGAGCAGCGAGATCGCGCTGCCCGGCAGCTCGTGCCGGAACACCGAGCCGATCTGCGTCGGCAAATCGGCGGCGAAGAGCAGCAGCGCATAGCCGGCGAGGAACGCCAGGCCGATGAGCCCGGCGGCGGCGATGCGCCACGAGTAGCTGTAGGTGCGCGCCCGCTCGCCGTACGGGAAGGCGATGGCCATCGCGGTGCCGGTGCCGGCCGCCGACACCACGGCGGCCGCGGCGATGAACACGCCGTCCCACCGGATGCCCGGGCGGAAGCCGACGGCGAGCATCCACGCCACCTGCAGCCCGGTGATCGCTGCGCCGAGCAGCACGCCGGCGCCGGCCGCCGAGGCGCCTTCCTCGCGCCACACCGGCACCAGCGCCAGCACCGTGACGCCCAGCATCGTGCCCAGCCACAGCCCGAGCGCGGCCAGCGGGCTGTAGCCGATGGGGAAGCTCAGCGCCTCGCCGGCCAGGCCGAGCGGAATGCTCACCGACAGCGCCGTACCGAAGGTGGCCCCGCCGATGGCCACCTGGACGAAGCGCCCGAGGTCCCACTCCCAGGCTTCCTGGGCCTGGCGCATCCAGCCGAGCAGCACGTGCGCGCCCAGCCACACGATGAGCGCGGCCAGCGCCCACATGAGCAGCGACGATTCGACGGAAACCTGGCTCGCGGACATGCGCGGAAGATGACCTGCCGCCGCGAGTCTGTGCGGCGCCAGGGGCGCATCATCGCACTCCGGCCGGAAGCGCCCGGGGGAGGCCGGGCGTGCGTCAGGCGTCGACCGGTGCCGCGTCGGTGGCCTCGAACAGCGACGGCCTGAACGGCGGCGTCTGCGTGCCGGTCTGGCTGCCGGGGTCGCCGCCTTCGGCCCACAGGGCCAGCGCGACGCCGGTCATCGGCCGCGCGAACAGGTAGCCCTGCAGCTCGTCGCAGCCCATGCGCACGAGGATGTCGCGCTGAGCCTCGGTCTCCACGCCTTCGGCGACGACGCGCAGGCCGAGCGTGCGAGCGACGCTCATGATCGCCTCGACGATGGACCGCGCCGAGGCCGACGATGCGAGGTCGACGATGAAGCTGCGGTCCACCTTCAGCTCGGCCGCGGGCAGCCGGCGCAGCACGGCCAGGCTCGAGTGGCCGGTGCCGAAGTCGTCGATCGAGACGTGGAAACCGGCGCGGCGCAGGCGCTGGAAGGCGATGCGCGTCTGCGCCGTGTCCTCCATCGCCACGGTCTCGGTGATCTCGCAGGTCAGGCGCGCCGGCGGGATGCCGTGCTGGCGCGCCTGCTCCTCGAGCTGCGCGACGAAGCGGTCGTGGCGCAGCTGGTGGCCGGAGATGTTGATGGCGATGCGCATGCGCAGGCCCTTCTCGCGCCACACCGCCGCCTGCCGGCAGGCTTCGGCCACCACCCACTCGCCGATGGCGCCCATCAGGCCATGCCGCTCCGCGAGCGCAATGAACACCGTCGGCGGCACGACGCCGCGCTTCGGGTGTTCCCAGCGCAGCAGCGCCTCGGCGGCGGTGACCTGCAGGCTCGCCGCGTCGATCTTCGGCTGGTACAGCAGCTTCAGCTCGCCTCGCTCCACGGCGCGGCGCAGGTCCTGCAGCAGCAGGGCCTGCTCGCGCAGGTCCACCGCCATCGCCGCCGTGAAGAGGGCGTGGCCGTTGCCGCCCAGCTGGCGCACGTGGCGCGTCGCCGCCGCGCCGTGGGCGAGCAGGCGCGACCACGCGCCATGCGCGGGGTAGCAGGCCACGCCCACCGAGGCCGTGAGCCCGAGCGCCTGCCCGTTCACGTCGAAAGGCCGCGCCAGCGTGGCCACGACATGCGCGGCCATGCCGATGGCGTCCGCTTCCTCGCCCCGCAGCGCGAGGGCGAACTCCTCGCCGCCCAGGCGAGCCACCGATGGCGTGCGGCCTGGCGGCTTGTCGCCGAGCAGCCGGCACAGCCTACCGGCCACCTGAGCCAGCAGTGCGTCGCCGATCTCCTTGCCAAACGCTTCGTTCAGGCCGCGCAGGTCGTCCAGGCCGATGTGCAGCACGGCCAGCGGCTCACCGCCCTTCTGGTCGCAGCTCCAGGCCGCTTCCTCCAGGGCTTCCTCGAATGCCGGCCGGCCGACCAGGCCGGTGAGCGGGTCGAGCACGTCGCGGCTCCCGCGGGCTGCGCGCGTGTCGCGCCTCGCGCGGCGATCGGCCGCCCCGCGGCGCTCATCGGCGGCGGCATCCTCACGATGGTCCCGTGGCGTGCCCGGTATCTCGCCGGTGCCGGCAGGCGCGGCCTCCACATCGGCAGGCGGGGCCGCGGGCGCCTGCACCGGCGCCCGGCGCGCGAGCACGCGGGCGGCGCCCACCGCGGCGCCGATGATCACGGCGGCGGTGGTGCCCGCGAAGAGCCACCCGCCGGCAGCGCCGGCGGAAGCCCAGGAAGGCAGGTTGTCGAAGAGCGCCTGCATCCCCGCCATATCGGCCGCCGGCCGCCCCGGTTGAGCCGCCGCCGCACCCCCCAGGGCACCGCCGGCGCGGCGCTAGTTCACGAAGCCGATGCCGCGCCGCTGCCGCACCTCGGGCTTGACGCGATGTTCGCTCTCCAGCTGGCTCAGGAACTCGTCGGGCTCGAAGGTCGCGCCGAGGATCTCCACCTGCCGCCGCACCGCCGCGAAGTCGCCCGGCACCAGCAGGTCCAGCGCGGCCAGGCGCGAGCGCTGCTCGGCCGTCAGCCGGGCCGCCTCCCCGCCCAGCGCTTCGGCGACGAACATGCGCTGGCGCTGCTCGGGCTTGAGCGGCAGGAAACGGATCTTGAACGTGAAGCGGCGCAGCGCCGCCTCGTCGAGGTCCTCGAACAGGTTCGTCGTGCAGATGAAGACGCCGGCGAAGCGCTCCATGCCCTGCAGCATCTCGTTGACCTCGGTCACCTCGTAGTGGCGCTCGGCGAGGCGGCGGCTGCGCAGGAAGCTGTCGGCCTCGTCGAGCAGCAGCACGGCGCCTTCGGTGGTGGCCTCCTCGAACATGCGGGCCATGTTCTGCTCGGTCTCGCCGACGTACTTGCTGGCGATGTCGCTGGTCTGGCGGATCATCAGCGGCCGGCCGAGCGCGCGCGCGATGTGCTCGGCCAGCGCCGTCTTGCCGGTACCCGGCAGGCCGTGGAAGCACAACGTGCTGCTCGGGTGGCCGTCGGTGCGGTCGGCGCGGCGCGTCAGCGCCTCGATGATCTTCGGCACCGGGAAGCGCGTCTCGACGTTGAGCAGCGTCAGGTCGTACTGCGTCAGCACCGGCCGCGCGCCGCGCTCGGCGGGCGCGCCGCCGAGCGCCCTGTCGGCATTGGCGAGCTGGCGCTGGATGAGGGCTTCCATCGCGCCGGCGCCCGGCCCTTCGCCCGCGGTCTGCGCCAGGCGGGCGAAGCGCACGGCCGTGCGGATCTGCGCCGGCGTCAGCGAGCGGCGCTCGGCGAGCTTCTCGGCGAAGCCGTCGCTCACGCCCGCGCCGGCCAGGGCGCGCTTGACGAGCCCCTCGCGCGCGCCGGGCGGCGGGCTCTTCAGCAGCAGGTGGTACTGGAAGCGGCGGCGGAACGCCGGATCGATCTGCTCGATGCGGTTGGTGACCCAGATCACGGGCACCGGGTTCGTCTCGAGGATCTGGTTCACCCAGGCCTTGCCGCTGACGCTGCCGGAGGCCGGCGCGTCCGAGCTGTCCAGCCGCGCCAGCAGCTGCGCCGCCTCGCTGCTGATGGGCGGGAACACGTCCTCGACCTCGTCGAACAGCAGCGCCACCTTGTCGCTGCCCTTCAGGAACACCTGGCTGATCTGCAGGCTGCGGTAGCGGTCGCGGCCCGAAAGGCTGTTGCCGTCGCGGTCGGCGTACTCCACCTCGTACAGCTCGAGTCCGGCGGCGGCGGCGCACACGCGCGCCAGCTCCGTCTTGCCGGTGCCCGGCGGCCCGTACAGCAGCACGTTGACGCCGGGCTCCTTGCGCGCCGCGGCGTTCTTCAGCAGCGCCGTCAGCGTGGCGGCGTCTTCCTCGACGAACGCGAAGTCCGACAGCGCGAGCTCGCTCTTCACGGCCGGGCGCGTGAATACGGCCATCAGCTCGCCCGGCGCGTGGTACTCGCGCATCAGCACCGGCGGCAGCTGTTCGCTGACCTTCATCAGGTCGGCCAGATCGGTGATGTTCTGCTCGCTGATGAGGTTCTCGATCATGCCGATGCGCTCGAGCCGCGAGCCGGCGCGCAGTGCCTCGGCCACCTCGCTCGCCTCGACGCCGGCGACGGCCGCCAGCGCCGCGTACGCTTCGTGCGCGTTGCTGACCTTGAACTCGACGAGCAGGCCGCGCAGGTCGCGCTGGTAGCGCGCGAGCGTGCCGTACAGCAGCAGCGCGCGCTCGGCGGGGTTCAGCTGCAGCAGGCCGGCCAGCGCGTCGATGTTCTTCTCGACCAGCGTGTGCTCCCGCTTCAGGCGGCGCGCGATCCATTCGCAGCTCGCGCCGAGCACGGTGAGCAGGTCCTTCGGCGAGTCCTTGATGTACTCGTCGATGTAGAAGAAGAGCGTGCCCTCCTCGTACGGGCCGCGCCACGGGCCGTAGCGCTCGACGAAAGCCTCGTCGGACAGCGCGTCGTGGCCGCGCCACAGCGCGTTGCCCTTGCAGCGCTCGCGCAGGTAGGCACGCACGCGCGCCAGCACCGGCGGTGTCCACACGAGGTGCCGGCCGACGATGGCCAGCAGGCTGTTCCAGTCGCGCCGCAGGTTGAAGCGGCCGCTGCTGCGCAGCGCCAGCGTCAGCACGAAGTGCGAGCTCAGCAGGTCGAGCACCGGCGCCTCGGCGAGGCCCGGGGACAGGATCTGCCGCGTCTCGGCGCCGGAGCGCGCGCTCGCTCGGGGCATTCAGGGCCCTCCGCTGGAAGGGTTGCGTGGCGGGGTCGGGTTCGCGACGATCTTGTCGCAGCCCGGGCGGGCGCACAAGTCCCGCCGCGCCGTCTGCGCCAGGCCCGATGATCGGGCCCGGCCGGCCCTCAGTGCATCGCCACCGGCTGCTGTGCCAGCGCGGTGAAACGCGCGATGTAGGCGTCGAACTCCTCGACGCTCGGCTCCTGCTCGGCCAGCTGCTCGACGCCGGCCTTGAAGCTCTCGGCGAGCAGGCCTTCCAGGAAGATCTCCTTGCGCGCGAACTTGTCCACGATCTCGTAGCCGCCGCGCCCGAGAACGCCCGGTGCCTCGGCGGGGACGTCGAAGCGCACGACGACAAAGCTGTCGGAGTGGTAGAGCAGTTCCATGGCCTTCGGCGTCGTGCGGTGGGGAAGACATTCCTGAAATGGGTCGTCGACGGGCGTTTTCAAGGGGCGGTCGGCATCCGTCACGATGGGGGTCTCCATGAGTGACCCGCATGCGGGCCGTGCGCCCCGAGGGGCTACGGAGGCTGCAACGCGCGCAGTCGGAGTTCGGTGGACTCGCCGCCCGACGGCAGCGACAGCACCATCCGCACCGGCAGGTGCTGCAGCGCCGGGGCAAGCCACACCTCGACGTGCGGATCGTGGGCCAGCGTCGACTCGCGCACGAACCGCAAGACGCGCAGTCCTTCGTGCTCCCCGTGTTCCAGCACCGAGTCGCCCAGCGCCCTGAACCGCCACGAGCCGGCCTCGCCATGGGCGCCGACGACCATCATCGTGATCGGCGCGCCGGGTTGCGCGAGCGACGGGTTGGCCTGCAGCACCGCGGCCAGCTGGACCATCCAGCTCAGCCGGTCCTGCGCGCCGGCCAGCAACGGCCAGGTCTGCGACGGCCCGGCGAAGCTGATGAGCCCCGCGTCGCGGCGGAAGTTCGCGGCGTGCCGCTCGCGGCCGCGCCGCCAGACCGAGAAGCGCTCCGGTGCGAGCCCGGCGACGTCGAGCCGCCCATCGCTGCGCCAGTGCGGGGCCAGGGCCGCCGCGCTGCGGCGGCCCGTGGCGATGCCCTCCACGGGCTCGAGCGGCCGTGACGCCGCCAGCCCTTGCAGCTCGAGCCGGTAGCGTCCGTCTCCTTCCAGCCGCCAGCTCAGCGACGCCAAGCCCGCGGCGCCGCCGCGGAAGACGTCGAAGACCAGCGTCTGCGCAGACGGCGGCGCGGTGCGATAGACGGGCGGCGCGGGTTCGAGCTCGGGCGCCGCGGCAACGGCCACCGGGCGGTCGCCCGCAGGCGGGGTCGGTCGGCGTCCACCCGGTGAGGCGGGCCGCGGGG
>JAHCKS010000126.1 GCA_026125665.1 Rubrivivax sp. | reverse complement strand
ACGGCCGGTGCCGCGGCCGACGCTGCGGCCGACCCCGCGCCGCTGGAGGCCACGCCGGGCACCGCGTCGAGGGTCGCCAGGAAAGCGCGGGCCACGTCGGCGAACGGCTTGCCGTCGAGCTCGGCCTCGGCGTTCAGCGCGATCATGCGCGCCTCGTCGATGCGCCCGGCGAGCGTGCCGAGCACACCCACGGCCCGCTCGTCGACGGCGGCGCGCATCAGCAGCACCGCGTCGTAGCGCGGGAAGAACGCGCGGTCGTCGGCGAGCACGCGCAGCCCGTCGCGGCCGATGCGCGCGTCGGTGGAGTACGCGTCGATCAGGTTCACGCGGCCGGCCTTCACCGCGTCGTAGGCGAGGCCGTGGTCGAGCGCGCTGCCCGGGGCGAACGGCAGGCCGTAGGCGCGCTTGAGCGCCGGCCAGCCGTCCTCGCGCACGATGAACTCGTGCGAGAGCCCGGGCCGGATGGCATCGGCACTCACGCGCGCAAGGTCGGAGATCCTGGCGACGCCCAGGCGCTGCGCTTCGGCCTCGGGCATCGCCAGCGCGTAGGTGTTGTTGAAGCCGAGCGCCGCCGCCGCCTTCAGCCCGCGCGGCGCGAGCCACTCGTTGAGCTCGGCGAGCGACGGGTTGCCCTGCTTCTTCAGGATCGCGCGCACGATGGTGCCCGTGTACTCCGGGTACAGGTCCACCTCGCCGGCGGCGAGCGCCTGCTCGAGGATGCCGGTGTTGCCCAGGCCCTGCCGGTGCGTGCAGGCGCGGCCGGCGGCGGCGAGCCGCTGGCAGGCGATCTCGCCGAGGATGTAGCTCTCGGTGAAGCGCTTGGAGCCGACGACCAGAGGCCGGTCGGTGCCCTGGGCCGCCGCCCGCGCTGCGGTGACCGTCAGCACGGCGGCGAGGACGGCCCACGCGACGAGCCTCGCCGCGTGCACGATCTCAGCCCTTGTCGGTGCCGCCGGCCGGCGGCGAGAGCAGCGGGATCGCGCCGTCGCCACCCGCGCCGAGCAGCCCGGTGCGCGAGTAGATGCCGAGCTTGTCGCGCGTGTCGACGATGTCGAGGTTGCGCATCGTCAGCTGCCCGATGCGGTCGGCCGGGCTGAAGGCGCCCTGGCCCTTCTCCATCGTCAGCCGCTCGGGGTGGTAGGTGAGGTTGGGGCTGCGCGTATCCGCGAGGCTCCAGTCGTTGCCCCGGCGCAGCTCGATCCACACCTCGCCCGTGACGGCGCGCGCCACCCAGCGCTGCGCCGTCTCGCGCAGCATCAGCGCCTGCGGGTCGAACCAGCGGCCGTGGTAGAGCAGCTTGCCCAGCCGCCGGCCGTTGCTGCGGTACTGCTCGATCGTGTCCTCGTTGTGGATGCCGGTGACGAGGCGCTCGTAGGCGATGTGCAGCAGCGCCATGCCCGGGGCCTCGTAGATGCCGCGGCTCTTGGCTTCGATGATGCGGTTCTCGATCTGGTCGCACATGCCCAGGCCGTGCCGCCCGCCGATGCGATTGGCCTCCTCGAAGAGCTCGACCGCGCTCGCGAACGTGCGGCCGTTCAGCGCCACCGGCACGCCTTCCTCGAAGCGCACGCTCGCCACCTCGGCCTTGACCTCGACCTCGGGTTTCCAGAAGGCCACGCCCATGATCGGGTTGACGATCGAAAGCCCCTTGTCGAGGAACTCCAGGTCCTTCGCCTCGTGCGTGGCGCCGAGCATGTTGCTGTCGGTGCTGTAGGCCTTCTCGACGCTCATCTTGTAGTCGAAGCCGTTGGCGACGAGGTACTCGCTCATCTCCTTGCGGCCGCCGAGCTCGTCGATGAAGCGCTGGTCGAGCCACGGCTTGTAGATGCGCAGCTGCGGGTTGGCCAGCAGCCCGTAGCGGTAGAAGCGCTCGATGTCGTTGCCCTTGAAGGTGCTGCCGTCGCCCCAGATGTGCACGCCGTCCTCGCGCATCGCGACGACGAGCGCCGTGCCGGTGACGGCGCGGCCGAGCGGCGTGGTGTTGAAGTAGGTCGCGCCGCCCGTGGTGATGTGGAACGCGCCGCACTGGATGGCAGCGATGCCTTCGGCCACCAGCTGGGCGCGGCAGTCGACGAGGCGCGCGATGTCGGCGCCGTAGGCCAGCGCCCGGCGCGGGATCTCCTCGTAGTCGCTCTCGTCGGGCTGCCCCAGGTTGGCCGTGTACGCGCAAGGGATCGCGCCCTTGGCGCGCATCCAGTGCACGGCGGCGCTGGTGTCCAGGCCGCCCGAGAAGGCGATGCCGACGCGCTCGCCGCGCGGCAGGGATTGCAGGATGTGGGTCATGGTGATGCAGGCTGTCGAGCCGGCGATTGTCGCCGCGGAGGCAGCCCGCGCCGCCGCGTGCCGCTCAGCGGCCGCGCTGCGCCGGCGATCGGGCCGCGGCGCCGCAGTCCAGCGCCCCTTCGCCGCGCGCCACGGCGGCGTCGAACATCGCCGCCATCGCCGGCATCAGCAGCAGCTCGACGCCGCCGCGCTGCGCCTCCTCGAGCATCAGCCGCACGTCCTTGCGCGCCATCGTCGTCTCGAAGCTCGCCGGCAGGTACGGACCCTGGTCGATGCGCGCGGCGCGCGCCGCCAGCGTGGCACCCGGGTTGAAGTGGTCGAACAGCGTGTTGGCCTCGGCCGCCGTGACGCCCACCGCCTGCGCCAGCCGGGCCACGTCGCCGAGCACGCCGAGCAGGCCGAGGATGACGAGGTTGCCGAAGAGCTTGAAGGCGGCGGCGCGCTCCGGCGCTTCGCCGAGATAGACGACCTTGCCGGTCATCGACTGCAGGTGCGGCAGCAGCGCCTCGTGCGCCGCCGGCTCGCCCGACACCAGCATCACGCCCACGCCCTCGGCAGCGTTGGCCGGGCTCATGAAGACCGGGGCGTGCAGGAAGTGCCGCCCACGCGCCTGCCAGCGCGCGGCGCGTTCGGCGGTGGGCCGCGGCGCGGTGGTGGTGTGGTCGACGATCCAGGTCGAGGTGGGAATGGCCGCGGCCAGCGGCTCGAGCACCGCGTCCACCGAGGCATCGTCGGCGAGCGAGAGCTGGATGCGGTCGGCGCCCGCCACGGCGGCCGCGGCGTCGGCGAAGGCGCGCGCGCCATGGGCCTCCAGCGCGCGCGCCTTGTCGGCGCTGCGGTTCCAGGCATGCACGGTGTGGCCGTTGGCGACGAGGCGGCGCACGAAGCCCGAGCCCATGAGGCCGGTGCCGAGGAAGGCGATCTTCATGATGACGGGGATCCGGAGGTGACGGAGGGCGGCCACCCTGTGCATCCCGAGGGCCGCCGCAGGCGGGCGACGATACCGCGTCGCGGAGGGCCGGCGCATTGCGCCTGCGCACCGGTCGATGCCTCGCGCAGCAGAATGAGGCCCGCCACGAGCCGATGGCCCCCCCGGAGAACCTGCCCCGCGCCTTGCCCGATGCCCTGGACCCTTGCCCACCCCGCCGCCATCCTGCCCTTCGCCCGCGGCCCGCGCGGCCTGCCGCTGGCCGGGCTCGTCGTCGGCGCCATGTCTCCCGACCTGCTCTACTACACGGGCCACTTCGAGGTCGCCAAGGAGGCACACACGCCGCTCGGCATCCTCACGCTGTGCCTGCCGATCGGCATGCTCGTCGCACTCGTCGTGCGCGCCCTGCGCGAGCGCCTCGTGGCCGTGTTGCCGCAGCCGCATCGCGGCGCCCTGACGTCGCTGCCGCCGCGGCCACCGCTGCGCGAGCCACGCGAGTGGTTGCTGCTCGCCGCGGCCATCGTGCTCGGCGCGGCAACACACGTGATGTGGGACGCGTTCACGCACGGCGACGGCATCGTCGTTCAGGCCTGGCCGGCCCTGCGCGAGCCGCTGTTCACGCTCGGGCCGCGCAGGTTCCTCGTCTACAACACGCTGCAGCACGCCAGCACTCTGTTCGGCGTGGCCTGCGTCGGCATCGCCTACAGGCGCTGGCTGCGCAGCACCGTCGGCACAGCGCCGGCCGCGGCGCCAGCGGCCGGTGTGGCATGGGCCAGCGACGGGCGCGAGCGGCATCGCGCGGTGCTGCTCGCCGGCTGCCTGCTCGTGGCCGTGATGGTGGCGCTGCCGTTGGCGTTCGAGGTCATCGGCCCGCAGCATGGGCCGTTCCGCGCCTCGATGATCCTCGTGCGCACGGTGATCTACGCCACCACGGCCTTCGCGCTGCTGGTCGTCGCGGCGGCGTTCGCCTGGCCGCATGTCGGCGCGCCCCGGCCGAGCCAGCCACCGCGTTGAAAGCCGGCGCCGCGGGGCGGGATCAGGCCAGGGTCAGGCCAGGGTCAGGCCAGGGTCAGGCCACGAAAGCGCGCAGGAAGTGGTCGGCCAGCAGCAGCGCGAACAGCGCGAACAGGTAGACGATCGAGTACCTGAACGCGGGCATCGCCAGGCGGATGTCGCGCTGCAGCCTGAGCGCCACGACGACGAAACGGACGCCGAACGCGACGGCGCCCGCGCCGTAGAGCCAGCCGCTCATGCCGATGGCCAGCGGCGCCAGCGACACCGCCACGGTGGCGATGCTGTAGTGCAGGATGCGCGCGCTGGTGAACGGCACCCCGTGCGTCACCGGCAGCATCGGCACCTGCGCGCGGGCGTAGTCGTCGCGACGGTGGATGGCCAGGGCCCAGAAGTGCGCCGGCGTCCACAAGAGGATGATCGTGAAGAGCAGCAGCGCGCCAGCCTCGACCGCGCCCGTCACCGCCACCCAGCCGAGCAGCGGCGGTGCGGCCCCGGCGGCGCCGCCGATGACGATGTTCTGCGGCGTCGCGTGCTTGAGGAAGGCGCTGTAGACGACCGCGTAGCCGAGCAGCGCCGCCACGGTGAGCACGGCGCACAGTGGGTTCGTCGTGGCAAGCAGGAGCAACACGCCGGCGGCGCCCAGCGCCGCCGCGAAGGCCACCACCTGCGGCGCACCGAGCGTGCCGCGCGGCAGCGGCCGGCCGCGCGTGCGTGCCATCACCGCGTCGATGTGGCGGTCCACCAGGTGGTTGATGGCCGCCGCGGCGCCGGCCACGAGGGCGATGCCGAGCGTGCCGCCGAGCATCACGCTCGCCGGCGGCAGGTCCGGGCGCGCCATCAACATGCCCACGGCCACCGTGAAGATCATCAGCGCCACGACCCGCGGCTTCGTGAGTTCGAAGTAGGCGCGCCAGGGCACGCCAGGGCGCGCGGCGGCGCGCGCTACCGTGCGGTCGACCGTGCCTTCGATCATGTCTCGCCTCCGGCGGTACTGCCCGTGCAGGCGGTCAGCGGAAGTAGAACAGGCGCGACAGGTACGTGTGCCCCGCCTCGGAAGCCATCAGCCCCACCAGCACCAGCAGCGCCAGGGGCGGCAGCAGGATGGCGTAGATGAGCGCCAGGCGTTCCCAGGCCATGTGCATGAAGACGGCGACGATGAGGCCGGCCTTCAGCATCATGAAGATGACGATCAGGCTCCAGCGCAGCAGGCCCTGGAGCTGGTAGTAGTCCACCATGTAAGAGAAGGCGCTGAGCACGAACAGCAGCACCCAGACCACGAGGTACAGGCGGATGGGGTGCTGCTGCTGGCCCGCAGTGTGGCCGGCACCGTGGCCGGCACTGTGGCCGGCGCCGTGGCCGGCGGTGGCGCCGGCCGCGCCGGCGTCGCTGGTGCTGCTCATCGAAGGACTCTCCGCAGGAGGCGTTTCACCACAGGTAGAAGAAGGCGAAGATGAAGACCCAGACCAGGTCGACGAAGTGCCAGTACAGGCCCGCGATCTCGACGATCTGGTAGTTGCCCCGTTTCTCGTAGAAGCCGGTGTGCAGCCGCCGCGCGACGACGAGCAGGTAGATCACGCCGGCCGTGACGTGCAGCCCGTGGAAGCCGGTGATCATGAAGAAGGCCGAGCCGAACTGCGCCGCGCCTTTCGGGTTGCCCCAGGGGCGGAAGCCGTCGGCGATGAGCTTGCTCCACTCGAAGGCCTGCATGCCGACGAACGTCGCGCCGAAGATGGCGGTGACGACCATCAGGCGCACGGCGTTCCTGCGGTCGCGGCTGTAGGCGCAGTTCACCGCCATCGCCATCGTGCCGCTGCTGCTGATGAGCACGAAGGTCATGATGGCGATCAGCAGCAGCGGCACGTCCACGCCGAACATCTTCAGCGCGAACACCTCGCTCGGGTTCGGCCACGGCACCGTCGTCGAGCCGCGCACCGTCATGTAGCCGGTGAGGAACGAGCCGAAGATGAAGGTGTCGCTGAGCAGGAAGATCCACATCATCGCCTTGCCCCAGGCGACGTGGAACGTGTGCTGGTCACCCGACCAGTCGGCAACGAAGCCGCGCAGGCCCATGCCGACCGCCGGGCGGTGGTAGGCGGGGGCGGCGGCGGTGTGGCTGGCGTCGGCGCTCATGGGTGCCCTCTCATCCTCGGCCGCAGATGAAACGAACGATCTCCGGCGTCAACCAGCCGAGTGCCGCATACAGCGCCACCCACACGGCGAGCAGGAAGTGCCAGTAGCGCGCCGTGAGCGCGATGCGCGCCGCCGCGTTGCGCGGCTCGGCGGCGGCGGGCAGCACGTGCTTGGCCACGACGCTCCAGGCGATGAGGCCGCCGATGACGTGCAGGCCGTGCATCGCCGTGAGCACGTAGAAGAAGCTGGCCGCAGGGTTGGTGGCGAGCACCACGCGCGCGTCGACGAGCGACTGCCAGGCCCACACCTGCGAGCACAGGAAGGCCGCCGCGGCGGCACCGCCGGCCAGCCACAGGCGCCGTGCACGGATGAGGCGCAGCGCCCGCGCGTCGGCGGCCGAGCGCTCCAGCAGCACGCTGCCGGCCACCAGCAGCGCCGTGCTCAGCACCAGCTGCCAGGGCATGGCGATCGGCGACCACTCGGTGCCCATGTCCATGCGCATGCCGTACGCGACGATGAACAGCGTGAACAGCACGCACGCCACGCCGATGAAGACCCACAGGCCCGTGCCGACGGCGCGCAGCGCGCGGTCTTCGGTCCAGCCTTGCGGCAGCGCGACGGTGTTCATGCCGCCCCTCCCGCCGCCTTGCCGCCCGCGGCCTGGTGCTCTTCCTCGATGCCGCCGGCCTCGGGCGGCGCGTTCTGCATCACCACGTCGCTCGCCGCGCCGGGCATGTTGTAGGCGTAGGCCCAGCGGTGCACCACCGGCAGCCGGGCGCCCCAGTTGCCGTGTTCGGGCGGCGTCTGCGGCGTCGTCCACTCGAGCGACGCGGCGCGCCACGGGTTCGGGTCGGCCTTCGCGCCGTGGAAGAAGCTCCACACCAGGTTCCACACGTACAGCAGCTGTGCCGCGGCCAGCACGATGGCGACGACGGTGATGAACTCGTTCAGCGTGTGCGCGGAGGGCGGGATGAACTGGTAGTTGTCGTAGTTGTGATAGCGCCGGGGCATGCCGAGGAAGCCCAGGTAGTGCATCGGGAAGTAGATGGCATAGGTGCCGAGGAAGGTGATCCAGAAGTGCAGCCTGCCGATGCGGTCGTCGAGCATGCGGCCGGTGATCTTCGGGTACCAGTGGTAGATGCCGCCGAACACCACCAGCAGCGGTGCCACGCCCATGACCATGTGGAAGTGCGCGACGACGAAGTAGGTGCCCGACAGCGGGATGTCGACGCTGACGTTGCCGAGGAAGAGCCCGGTGAGCCCGCCGGAGAGGAAGGTCAGGATGAAGGCGAGCGTGAACAGCATCGGCACCGACAGGTGGATGTCGCCCTGCCACAGCGTGAGCACCCAGTTGTAGACCTTGATCGCCGTGGGCACGGCGATGATCAGCGTGCTGATGGCGAAGAAGAAGCCGAACCACGGGTTCATGCCGGCCACGAACATGTGGTGCGCCCAGACGACGAAGCTCAGGCCGCCGATGATGACGATGGCCCAGACCATCATGCGGTAGCCGAAGATGGCCTTGCGCGCGTGCACGCTGATGAGGTCGGAGACGATGCCGAAGGCCGGCAGCGCGACGATGTAGACCTCGGGGTGGCCGAAGAACCAGAACAGGTGCTGGAACAGCAGCGGGCTGCCGCCGCGGTAGTCGGTGAGCTGCCCCATCGACATCAGCGCCGGCATGAAGAAGCTCGTGCCGAGCGTCTTGTCCAGCAGCATCATGACGCCGCTGACGAACAGCGCCGGGAACGCCAGCAGCGCCAGGATGGTCGCGACGAAGATGCCCCACACCGCCAGCGGCATGCGCAGCAGCGTCATGCCCTCGCAGCGCGCCTGCAGCACCGTGGTGACGTAGTTCAGGCCGCCCATCGTCGTGGCGACGATGAAGATGACGAGCGAGACGAGCATCAGGATGATGCCCCAGTCGTGGCCCGGCGTGCCGGGCAGGATGGCCGCCGGCGGATAGAGCGTCCAGCCCGAGCCGGTGGGGCCGCCGGGGACGAAGAAGCTGGCGATGAGCACGATGACGCTCAGCAGGTAGACCCAGAAGCTGAGCATGTTCATGTACGGGAACACCATGTCCCGCGCGCCCACCATCAGCGGGATCAGGTAGTTGCCGAAGCCGCCGAGGAACAGCGCCGTCAGCAGGTAGATGACCATGATCATCCCGTGCATGGTCACGAACTGGTAGTAGCGCTCGGGGGTGATGAACTCGAACGTTCCCGGGAAACCGATCTGCAGGCGCATCAGGTTCGAGAGCACCAGCCCGACGATGCCCACGAGGATGGCGACGCTGCCGTACTGGACGGCGATGACCTTGTGGTCCTGGCACCAGACGTACTTCGTGATGAAGGACTGAGGTGCGGGGTGCAACTCGGTGTCGACGAAGGCCATGGCACAGCTCCTTGCCGGCACTAGCTGGCTGCTAGGGCTTGAGCGATTTGATGTAGGCGACGAGGGCTTCACGCTCCTCGTCGGTCATCGGCAGCGCGGGCATCACGTTGGGGAAGCCCTTGATGTCGCGCGCCTTCGGGTCCTTGATGAACTCACTCAGGAACGCCTCGTCGACGAGCGCCGTCGAGCCGTCCTCCATCGTCTCGGTCTTGCCGAAGAGGCCCTTCCACGTCGGACCGATGCCGGGCCGGCCGTCCAGCGTGTGGCAGGCCAGGCAACCCTTGGAGGCGGCGAGCGCCTGCCCGCGCGCGACGATGTCGCCGCCCGGCGCCGCGGCGGCCGGGTTGAGGCTCGCGGCGAACGTGGGCAGCTTGCCGCGCCAGGCCGCGAACGCCGCATCGTCCTCGACGACGACGTAGCCGCGCATGTTGGAGTGCCCCACGCCGCACAGCTGCGCGCACATCGACTCGTAGCGCCCGGCCTTCGTCGGCATGAACCAGAACCAGCTCACCTGCCCGGGCACGATGTTCATGCGGGCGCGGAACTGCGGCACGAAGAAGTCGTGCAGCACGTCGTGCGAGCGCAGCACCACCTTCACCGAGCGGCCCTGCGGCAGGCGCACCTCGTTGCCGTCGACGAGCAGGTCGTCCTGGCCCGCGGGGTCGGCCGGGTCGAGGCCGAACGGGTTGTTCGCGGCGATGAAGCGCGGGTCGCTGCCGCCGAACTTGCCGTCGGGGCCGGAGAAGCGGAAGCGCCACTGCCACTGCTGGCCCAGCACCTCGAGCTCCATCGCCTCTGCCGGCGGGTTGACGAACTTGGCATAGACGACGAGGCCCGGCGCCAGCAGCGCGATGATGCCCACGCTCGTGACGACGATCAGCCAGCGCTCGAGGCGCTTGTTGTCGGGCTGGTACGCGACCTTCGTTCCCTTGCCATGGCGGAAGCGCCAGAGGCAGTAGACGACGAACAGGTTGATGGCGATGAAGAACGCGCCCGTGACCCACATCGTGATGTCGATCGTCAGGTCCATCTGGCCCCAGTTCGACGCCAGCGGCGTCAGCCACCACGGCGTGACGACGTGGAAGATCACCGAGCCGACGACGAGCAGGAACAGGACGATGGCGATGGCCATGATGCGCGCGCCCTTTCAGGCCTCTCGGGCAGGGTTGGCCGGCAGGCCGCGACGCGCCAGCCGCACGTAGAGCACGGCCGTGACGAGGCCGAAGATGACGTGCACGATGAAGGTGCTCCAGCCGCGCAGCTCGGCGAACCAGGGCGCCAGCGCCGTCAGCCCGTGGAAGTTGACGAAGTACACCGCCGCCCCGAACACCGCCCCCACGATCTCGGCCACGCCGAGCTGGGCCGTGCGGTGCAGGAACGCCAGCACACCCGCGACGACGAAGCCGGAGAAGATTCCGAGCGCGTAGTGCGTGGCCAGCGCCACCGCGACGACGCCGACGCTGAAGTCGCCCGCGGGCGCCGCCAGCGTGGGGGCCCCCAGGGTCAACGCCGCGACGAGCTGCGTCACGCGCCACGGACCTTCGCCGCTCATCGACGCGGTCCAGGTCAGTTCCAGCACCATCAGCAGCGCGCTGGCCGCGAAGCCGGCCACGCCGGCGGCAAACCAGTCCATCTCGCGCGGCATGCCGCGATGCAGGTGCAGTCGGAGCTCCATGATCGGTCCTCGGCCGGGCAGCCCGGGCCCTGCCCGGGCCGGGAGGGGGGATGTGCTCAGGGGAAGGCCAGGACTTGCTTTTCCTCGCCCTCGAAGTGCGCTTCCGGGTGCAGCGACTGCAGGCGCTGTTCGATCTCGCGCACGCGCGAGCGCGGCACGTCGACCATCAGCAGCAGTTGCCCCGCCTCGACGGCGGGCTGGAAGCGCTTGAGGCGATCGCTCGGCGTGGCGATGCCGATCATGCTCGACGCCCAGGCGCCGAAGACGGCACCGACGATGGCCAGCACGCCGATGAGGCCCCACTGCGGCTTGTCCCCGACGATCGGGAAGCCCACCGCCAGCACGGCGCCCAGGATGGCGCCGGTGGCGATGCCGATGCACAGGCCGGCTTCGGCCGAGCGGATGAGGTCGGAGGTCTGCAGCAGGTTCGCCTCGTGCAGGCCCGTCATGTCGGTGCCTTCCTTGGCAACGAAGTGGATGTGCCGCTCGCTGATGCGTGCGAGCAGCAAGTCATCCACCGTCCGGCGTGCACTCGCAACGTCGGGCAGCAACCAGTAGATCCGCCTGCGCATCGGGGCCCTCCTCGAAGATCGAACGACTCGAAGAAACCGATATCAGACAAACACCAACTGCTGGAATATGTACTACCGAACGCCTGGGCTGACAAGCTAGCGCGCACCCGTGATTCGAGTGGTCGAGAGATGCGCGGCGACGACTTGCACGAGGGCACGTGTGCCGGTGCGGACGGCCGGCGGTGCCCTCGCGTCGAGTCGCGCGCGCACGCGCGAGGCGCGCGCGAGCACGCAGGCGCGCTTCGCACGGCACGACGCGCGAGCTCGTCATCGATCGCCTTCGTCGCGGCCGCCGGCCGCCTGCAGTGGCCGAGCGGGCGCCGCTTGGCATGCCTCGGGCGCAGGCGCAGAATCGCGTGTCCGGCCCTGCCCGCCATGCGGCCGGAGCCGGTTCGTGACCGGGGGTTACAGCACGCCCTTGGCAGGGGAAGAGGCGGCTCCTGCCGCCGTAGACTGGTTCGATGAACCGCAGCAAGAGGCCCGATCCCTGGGCGCACACCACGTTGCCGGGCGAGCTGCAGCCCAGCGGGCCGGCACCCGGCTCGAACGAGCTCGAACGCTTCGTGCACGCGCAGGACCCGGCCTGGGAGCACGTGCTCGAGGAGCTCGAACAGGGCGCCAAGCAGACGCACTGGATGTGGTTCGTCTTCCCGCAGCTGCGCGGGCTCGGTCGCAGCGACCTCGCGCGGCGCTTCGGCATCGCCTCGCTCGCCGAGGCGCGCGACTACATGGCGCACCCGCTGCTCGGGCCGCGACTGCTGCAGTGCTGCACCGTGCTCGACCGGCTGCAGGGCCGCACGGCGCTGGCCGTCTTCGGCAGCGTCGACGAGCTCAAGCTGCGTTCCTGCCTGACGCTGTTCGAGCGCGCGGCGCCCGACGAACCGGTGTTCACGCGCCTGCTGGAGAAGTACTTCCGCGGGCAGCGCGACGCGGCGACGCTGGCGCTGCTGGACAACGTGCGGGCGGGATAGCCGCCGGCGGCCGGGACCCGGCACGCAGGCTCACGCCGCCAGTGCCTGCGCCTCCTGCGCCGCGCGCACCTCGACCCGCACCTGCTCGGTCAGCTCGGCCTTCAGCTCGGCGAACTCGCGCGAGGTCTTCACGCTGTAGTGCCGCGGATGGGCCAGCGGCACGGTGCGGTCGAGCTTGATGCGCCCGGGGCGCGCACTCATCACGACGACGCGGCCGCCCATGAACACCGCCTCGTCGATGTCGTGCGTGACGAACAGCACCGTCTTCTTCTGCTCCTCCCAGATGCCCAGCAGAAGCTCCTGCATCAGCTCGCGCGTCTGGTGGTCGAGCGCGCCGAAGGGCTCGTCCATCAGCAGCATGCGCGGGTCGTTGGCGAGCGCGCGCGCGATCGCCGTGCGCTGCTGCATGCCGCCCGAGAGCTGCTTCGGGTAGTGCTGCTCGAAGCCCTTCAGACCCACCTTCGTGATGAAGCCGTGCGCGATGGCCAGCTGGTGTTCGCGCGGCAGGCCGCGTTCGGCCGGGCCGAAACAGACGTTGTCGAGCACGCTGAGCCACGGGAACAGCGTGTAGCTCTGGAACACCATGCCGCGGTCGGCACCCGGGCCAAGGATGCGCTGGCCGTCGAGCAGCACTTCACCGGCGGTCTGCGTGTCCAGCCCCGCGACGATGCGCAGCAGCGTGCTCTTGCCGCAGCCGCTGGGGCCGAGGATGGTGATGAAGTCGTTCTCGGCCACCTCCAGGTCGGTGGCCTGCAGCGCGAGCGTCTGGTCGAAGCGGCGCTCGACGCCGCGGATGGAGAGGATGCCGGCCATGGGGCTTCTCGTCCTCAACGCCCGAGCTGCGCCCACGGGAACAGCCGCCGGTTCGCCCACTTGAACGCGAGGTCGCTGACCAGCCCGATGAGGCCGATGACGATGATGCCGAAGATGATCTGGTCGGTGGCCAGCAGCGCCTGGCTGTCGGTGATCATGTGGCCGATGCCGCTGGAAGCCCCGATCAGCTCGGCGACGATGACGTAGGTCCATGCCCAGCCGAGCACCATGCGCAGCTGCTCGGCGATCTCGGGCGCCGCGCCCGGCACGAGCACGCGCCGGATCAGCGAGGTGTCCTTCACGCCGAGCGTGTAGGCCGCCTCGACCAGGTCGCGCCGCGTGTTGCCCACCGTCACGCTGATCATCAGCACCAGCGAAAAGAAGCTGCCGATGAAGATGACGGCGAGCTTCTGCGCCTCGCCGATGCCGGCCCACAGGATGAGCAGCGGGATGAAGGCGCTCGCCGGCAGGTAGCGCGCGAAGCTGATGAAGGGCTCGAAGAACGCCTCCACCGGCTTGTACGCACCCATCGCCACGCCCAGCGGCACGGCGATGAGCGCGGCGATGACGAAGCCGCCGACGACGCGGAACACGGTCATGCCGATGTCCTTCGCGAAGCCCATCTCGGCCAGCAGCGTCCAGCCGCTTTGCAGCATCGCCCACGGGTCGGCGAGGAAGGTCTTCTGCACGAAGCCGCCGAAGGTGGCAAGGCTCCACACCGCGACGAAGACGACGAAGAAGGTGATGCCGAGCGCGACGCGCGCGGCGGGGCTCACCGGGGTCAGCGGCTTCATGGGGCATCAGCTGCGGACATGCCCGCAGTATCGGGCAAGGCAGCAACGATTCAAGCCGGGAAACCGAGCTCGACCGCCAGCGCCGCGATGCGGTCGCGCCCTGCCACGAAGCGCGGGTCGCTTGCCACCCAGTAGTTGGCGATGCGTGAGGCGCGGTAGTCCGGATGCCGCTTCGCGGCCTCGCGCAGCACGGCCGCTGCCTCTTCGCGCCGGCCCTGCTCGGCCAGCGCCGCGGCAAGCACGGCGCTGTAGAACGGCACACGCGGATTCGCCAGCACCGAGGCACGAGACGCCTGCTCGGCGAGAGCGTAGCGACCGAGCAGGAACTGGTTGAAGCCGATCAGGCCCTGCCAGACCGACACGCGCGAATCGCGCGGGCTGATGCGCTGTGCCCGTTCGCAGGCGGCGATGCTGTCGTCGAAGCGGCCCAGGCGCAGCAGCGTCGAGCAACGGTAGTGGTGCGACGCCGGCTCGTTCGGATAGTGCTCGGCCAGGCGGTCGGCGATGGCCATCGCGCCGCCCCAATCGTGTGCGATCAGGGCCAGGTTCCACGCGCCCAGGTGGGTGAGCTGGCGCTCCGGCGCGAGCAGCTTCAGCCGCGCCAGGGCCCGCTCGGCCTTCGCGATCGCGGCGGCCCGGTCGTTCGTCCACTCCCAGTGCACCAGCGCGGTCTGGGCCAGGGTCAGGCCGCCGAGGCAACGCTGGCAATCCGGGTCGAGCGCGAGACCGGCTTCGAACGCCTTGCTCGCACGCTCCCAGTTCTCGCGCGCCACGCTGCGCAGCAGCTCGGCCATGCCTTGCAGCCCCAGGTCATCGGCCTGCACCTGGCGCGGATCCAGGGTGCGCAGGTCGGCGGCGACCGCGTCGCCATACTCCACCAGCAGCGTGCGCGCCAGGCTGCCGGCGACATCGCCCATCCACAGGCCCAGCTCGGCGCGCGGAACGTCACGCTGGTTGGCCCAGACAATCTGGCCCGAGCGCGCCTCGACGAGCGAGACCGAGAGGCGCACCTGGTCGCCTTCGCGCCGCGCGCGACCGCTGAGCAGGTGCCGCACGCCGAGCTCGCGGCCGACGACCCGCGGATCGACGTCGCGGCCGCGGTATGCCGCCGTCGAGCCGCGGCCGACCACCTTGATGTCCTTCCAGCTGGCGAGCGTCGTCGCGAGGTCGCCGGCCACGCCGTCGACAAACCAGCGTTCGGTGCCCTCCTCGATGTCGAACGGCATCAGCGCGAGCGAGCGCAGCGGCGCGGCGTCCTGCTGCCACGAGGCCGCAGCGGCCCAGGCAGCAACGGCGACGGCGGCGAGCAGGACCGCGATGCCGATGGCGGCCGGCCACCGCCGCGCCGGGGTGCGAGACGCGGCGGCGGTGGAAGCGGCGG
>JAHCKS010000125.1 GCA_026125665.1 Rubrivivax sp. | reverse complement strand
AGCGTCACGCCGGTCAGCATCACCACCTTGCCGGTGAACAGCAGCGCGCGGTAGTAGCTCTCCGACAGGCTCCTGCCGGCACGCAGCTGGGCCAGCGTGACCGACAGGATGTACAGCGCGTAGTCCACGCCGATGCCCACGCCGAGCGCGATGACCGGCAGCGTGGCCACCTTCACGCCCATGCCGAGCGCCACCATCAGCGCCTCGGCCATCATCGACGTGACCAGCAGCGGCAGGATCGCCACCACCACCGCGCGCCAGGAGCGGAAGGTGACGAAGGCGAGCAGCACCACCGCGCCGTAGACCAGCAGCAGCATGCGGCGCCAGGCGTCCCTGACGACGATGTTGGTGGCCGCCTCGATGCCGGCCGAGCCGGCGGCCAGCAGGAAGCGGCCGTTGGGCGAGTCGTTCGCCTTCGCGAAGGCTTCCACATGCTCGACCACGCGCGCCAGCGTGCCGGCCTTGTGGTCGCGCAGGAAGACGTGGATCGTCAGCAGGCTGCAGCTGTCGTTGTACAAGCCGCGCGGCGCGCCGGCGGTCACGGTGTTGAGCATGTCCTGGTTGGGCAGGAACTCGGTCCACCTCGGGTTGCCTTCGTTGAGGCCCGACACCACGCGGCGGCTGAGCAGCGCAAGCGTGTTGGTGGACTCGACGCCGTCGATCTGGCGCAGCTGCCACTCGAGCGCGTCGACCTTGTTGAGCGCCTCGTAGTTGGAGCACTGGCCCGGCGGCGTCTCCACCATCACCGCCAGCACGTCGCTGGAGGCGCCGTAGGCGCCGTTGAGGAAAGCGACGTCGCGGTTGTAGCGGCTGTCGGCGCGCAGCTCGGGCGCGCCCGGATCGAGGTCGCCGATCTGCAGGTGTTGGCTGGCCGCGAGGCCGCCCAGCCCCATCGCCAGCCCGGCGAGCACGGCGGCAGTCGCCCAGCGCCGCTGCGTGAAGCGGTCGAGCAGCGCCCACAGCGGATGCTTGGCCGCGCCGCTCTCGTCGGCCTGCTCGGCCCGCAGGCTGCGCGCCGCGGCGCGCGGGCTGACGCCGGTGTAGCTCAGCAGCACCGGCAGCAGGATCAGGTTGGTGAAGATAAGCGCCGCCACGCCGATCGACGCGGCGATGGCCAGCTCGCGGATGACGGCGATGTCGATGACGAGCAGCACCGCGAAGCCGACCGCGTCGGCCAGCAGCGCCGTGAGCCCGGCGAGGAACAGGCGGCGGAAGGTGAGGCGTGCGGCGACGAGCTTGTGGGCCCCGCGGCCCACGTCCTGCATGATCCCGTTCATCTTCTGCGCGCCGTGGCTCATGCCGATGGCGAAGACGAGGAAGGGCACGAGGATCGAGTACGGGTCGAGCGTGTAGCCCAGGAGCGGCAGCAGCCCGAGCTGCCAGACCACCGCCACCAGCGAGGCCATCACGACGAGCGCCGTCGAGCGCACGCAGCGCGTGTACCAGCCGACCATCGCGGCGGCGATGACCACCGCGATCGCGAAGAAGGCGAGCACCGCGCGCACGCCGTCGATCAGGTCGCCGACGATCTTGGCGAAGCCGGTGATGTGGATCGTCACGCCCTGGCCCTCGTAGCGCGTGCGCAGCGACTCCAGCGAAGCCGACAGGGCGCCGTAGTCGAGCAAACGGCCGTCGGCGGTGCGCGCCAGCAGCGGCACGAAGATCACGCTCGAGCGCGCGTCGCGCGCCACCAGCTGGCCGACCTCGCCCGAGCGCGCGACGTTCGTCGCGAGCTGCTGCAGGCTGCGCGGCGAGCCGTCGTAGCCGTCGGGGATCACCGGGCCGCCTTCGAGGCCGTCCTCGGTGACACCGACCCAGCGCGTGCTCGGCGTCCACAGCGACTTCATGCCGACGCGGTCCACGCCGGCGAGCAGGAACACCTCGTCGCTGATGCGGCGCAGCGTCTCGAGGTAGGCCGCGTCGTAGATCGTGTCCGCGCTGCCGGGGGGCCGCGCCACCACGATGCGCACCGCGTTGCCCAGGCCCTTCAGGTCGGCCTGGTGCTTCAGGTAGTTCTGGATGTACGGGTGCTGCGCCGGGATCGTCTTCTCGAAGCTGGCATTGATCTGCAGCCGCGTGGCCTGCCAGCCCAGCAGCGCGGTGACCAGCGCGCACAGCAGCAGCACGACGATGCGGTGGTTGAACAGCGCCCGCTCGACGAGCGAGCCGGAGCGCGGGTCGAAGGTTTCGGTGGAGGACATGGTCATCGCGATGCCTCAGCGCGCCGCGCCGCCAGGGCCGTCGAGCCGGCGCACGCCCGCCAGGCCGTAGGCAAGCAGGCGCCCGTCGGCCAGCGCGGTCACGCCGGCCAGCGGCGGCAGCGCGGTGCGGTTCAGCGGTGTCAGCCGCTCGCCGTCACGCTGCAGCACGTGGCCGGCCTGGTTGACGAACAGCAGCCGGCCCTGGCGGGCGAGGGTCATGCCAGTGATCGAGGCCGGCATCGGCACGGCGAGCGCCGACCAGGTCGCGCCGCCGTCGGCGCTGCGCCAGGCGTTGCCGCGCAGCCCGGCCAGCACCCATTCGCCGGAGGGCAGCATCTCGGCGGCGAACCAGCTGCCGCGGTACGGCGAGGCCAGCGCCCGGAAGCTGGCGCCGTCGTCGTCGGAGCGCAGCAGCAGGCCCTGCTCGCCGGCCAGGAGCAGCGTGGCGCCGTGGCGGCGCAGCGCGTAGAGATGCAGGCCGCGCGGGTTGGGCAGGTGCTCCATCCAGGGCCGCCAGCTGCGGCCGCCGTCCTCGGTGCGCAGGGCGATGCCGTACGCGCCCACCACCATCCAGCGCTGCGCGTTCCAGATCGCCACGTCGAGCAGCGGCTTGTCGGGCCCGTCGGCGAGCAGCCGCTCGGCGTCGCGCACACGCGTCGCGTCGCCGGCCGACCGCGCGGCATCGAGCGCGAGCTGCGCGAGGCGCCGGCCGTCCAGGCGCGGCTCCCAGTGCTGGCCGCCATCGCTCGTCGCCAGCACGGTGCCACCGTGGCCGACGGCCACGCCGTGGCGCGCATCGGCAAAGCGCACCTGCGTCAGCGTCACGCTCACCGGGCAAGGCACCTGGCGCCAGCTCTGGCCCTGGTCGCCGCTGATCGCGATGACCCCACGCTCGCCGACGGCCACCAGCCGGTCGCCCGCCTGCGCGACCGCGAGCAGCACCACCTGCGCCGGGCGGCGCACCTGCAGGGCCGGCCGGTCGAGCGCGTCGCCCACCGGCGCGGCCGAAGCGCTCAGCGCCAGCAGCAACGCGAGCAGGAGAGTCGGAACACGCATCATGGAATCGACCTGGGTGCGCATGCCGGCGTGCTCAGCGCACGCCTTCGCCGGCCATCGCCTCGGGCGTGAAGAACGAGTCCGGACGGCGCGGCACGATGCGGTAGTGCACCGCCTTCTCGTTCACCACGCCGCTGATGAACCAGGCGCCCGAGACCAGGTCGTTGAAGCCCCACTGCTGCTGCGGCGTGGTGGCCGGCAGGTCGGGCATCACCACCGGGTGCGCCCAGTTGGTCTTCCAGAGCTGGCCGTTGGCGTCCCAGCGGTCACCGAGCACGGCGACCCAGGTGTCCTCGTCGATGTAGTAGCGGCTCTTCGGCGCCTGGTGGCGCTGGCCGGGCTTCAGCGTGGCCTCGACGACCCACACGCGGTGCAGTTCCCACCGCACGTGGTCGGGGTTCAGGTGGTGCGGCAGCAGCAGCTCGCTGTCCCTGGCCACCGTGTACATGCGGTTCGTGTTGTAGGGGATGTACATCTCGCGCTTGCCGACGATCTTCCAGTCGAAGCGGTCGGTGCGGCCGCCGAACACGTCCACCTCGTCGAAGCTGGCCACGCCGGCCGAGGCCGGCGTCGGCGTGTCGCAGCAGGCGTTGGGCAGCTTGCGCACGCGGCGCTGGCCGGTCAGGTAGACCCAGGCCGCGGTCTTCGCGTGGTCCAGGTTCTCGCGCCCCGTGATGGCCTCGCCGGCGCGCACCGGCGGCCCGGAGTTGACGAGGCGGATCAGCCAGTGGTCGCCGCCGAACTTGTCGGCCTGGCCCTGCGCGTAGTACGGCATCTGCCAGTCGCCCAGGCCCTCGACCGACAGCACCCGCTGGCCGCTGGCCGTGCCCAGGTAGGCGCGGAACTCGTTCTGCCACGCCTCGCCGCGCCAGTGCAGGATGTGGTTGAACATCACCTCCTCGCCCGTCTTCGGGATCGGGAACGGGATGCCACCGTAGGCGCCCTTCACCACGCCCGCTTCGAGCCTGGCGGTGGTCGCGTTGCGCAGCGTGTTGTCGTACACCCACTGCGGCGCCGCCGCCGTGCGGTGCGTCTTGTAGACGTCGACGCGGAAGGTCTGCGGGTACTTCTTCAGGAGCGCCTGCGTGCCCTCGCTCAGCCGGTCGGCGTGCTGGGCCATGTTCTGCGCGGTGATCGAGAAGAGCGGCTTCTCGCCGGCGAACGGGTCGCCGCGGCGGCCGCCGTTCTTGAACCCGGGGACCGGCGTCGTGTAGCCGCCGGTCCACGCCGGGATGGTCCCGTCCTTGTTGCCGGCGCGCTCGGCGCCGAGCGGCGTCAGTTCGGTCTTGAGCCGGGCCGCCTCCTCGGGCGTGACGGCGGCGAGGGCCGCGGCCGCGAGGCCCGCCAGCGCAAACGCGGCGGCGCGGGCAAGTGTTGGCATCGACATGGTGGTCTCCGGGTGCGTGGGATCAGAAGGTGGTGCGCAGCGACAGCGAAACGAAGTTGCGGTCCTTCAGCGCCTGCTTGAACTGCGCGTTGTTGGCGTTGTCCAGCGTCGGGCCCTCGGGCCCGAGGAAGTGCACGTAGGACACGTTTGCGTTCCACCGGCCCAGGTAGACGGCGCCCAGGCCCAGGCTCAGGTCGCCGCCCTTGTCGACGCCGAACGCCGGCCCGACGGCGGAGGACTTGCCCCAGGCGTAGCCGAGGCCGACGCTCGGCGAGAGGTCCAGCCCCGGCAGCGCCTGCCGGTAGCTGGGCGAGAACACGAAGCGCAGCGCGGTCGCCGTCTCGTCGGCGTTGGGGTTGAGCATCTGCGGGTTCTTCGTCACCTTCATGCGCTTGTTCCACGCGATCTCGCCGACGAAGCTCGACTCGCGCGCCAGGAAGCTCGGGCCGAGGCTGGCGATCCACGAGAACTGCAGGTGCGCGGTCTCGCCGACGGCGTAGCCGGGGTTGTCGCGGTTGTCGAAGTTCACGCCCACGCCGATGGCCGGAATGACCGACTGCCCCGAGCTCGCCAGCGGCGTGTTGCGGCGCCAGGACATCTCGCCGGCCAGACCCCACTCGCCGACCGTCTTGGCGAAGCTCGCGCCGTAGGCCTCGATGTCCTCGTGGTAGACCCACCGATAGCTCTGTGCCGTCAGCGCCGGCGGCGCACCCGCGAGCGTGTTGTTGATGTTGCTCGGCCCGGTGGCGTGGTAGCGGATGGCGTAGAAGCCGAGGTCGGTGTCGATCGCGTCGACGCGCCAGCGCAGCTGCACGCCGCCCTGGCCGCTGTCGCGGGCCTCCAGGTCGGGCTGGCGCACGAAGACGCCGGTCGGGCCGGCGTTGATGCGTTCGGCGCCCGGGCCGAGCGCGTCGCTCGCCGACAGGTACGCGCCCACCGGCATCAGGCGCGTCTTCTCCCACTCGTAGGCGACGTAGGCGCCGATCGCCACGTCGCTCGACACCTGCACCTGCGCAGAAAGCTTGCCGGTCGGCCGTGCGATCTCCTTGAAGGTGGAGTTCGGCACCGACTGCAGCTTCACCAGGTCGAGCGGCGCCATCCCGCCGGCGATGCCGTTGGCGCCGAAGAACAGGCTCTCGCCCCACAGCAGCGTGTGGCGCCCGAGGCGCACCGTGGCCGGCGTCTCGCCGAGCTGGAACTTGCCGAAGACGAAGGCATCCAGCAGCTCGGCCTTGCGGCCCATGACCTTGCGCGTTTCGTCCGGGAACTCGTTGGCCGGCGCGTGGTTCGCGCTCGTGCTCGTGTTCTGGTTGCCGCGGTTGTAGACCGCGTCGTACCACGCCGCCCCGCTCAGGCGGCCGCCGAAGGCGCCGACCGTGGCGTCGAGCTCGCTGAGCAGGTCGAAGCGGTTCGAGACGATGCCGCGGCTGAAGTTGTTGTTGCCGTCGTCCTGGTTGATGTTGTTCGGGCCGACCACGCCGGTCGGGCCGAACTGGGTGCGCGAGAGGCCGGGCGACGCCCTTTCGAGCCGCGCCGTGGTGCTGTAGCGCACGGTGTTGTCCCAGCGCAGCTTGAAGTCCGGAAGGCCGGTGTCGATCTCGAAGGCGTTGGCGCCGCCGGCCAGCATCGCGGCGGCCGCGAGCGCACTCAGGCGTGGCGCCGTGTTTCCAGTCATGGGTCGTCTCCTCTTCATGGGTGGGTCGGTGTCAGGCCGGCTGGGCGACGGTGCGCATCAGCCGGTCCATCAGCAGGCTCAGGTCGGCGTCGCCCTCGGGCTTCAGGTCCCAGCGCGCCGCCGTGGTGGTGATGTCGTGCACCAGCCGCACGCGCTCGGCGCGGCGGCGCTGGAACGCCTCGAACAGGGTCTGGCGGTCCGGCACGGCGCCGAGCAGGTCGGCCAGCACCTGCGCGTCCTCGATGGCCTGCGCAGCGGCCTGGCCGAAGTGCGGCGGGAAGGCATGCGCGCCATCGCCCACCGCGAGCACGGCGCCGTGGTGCCAAGGCAGATCGAGCAGCCCCGAGCGCGCGGTGCGCCGCACGACCGGCGTGCCTTCGCCGAAGTGAGCCGACAGCGTGCGCAGGCGCGGCGCGAACGACGCCAGCGCCTCGCGCAGATGGCCGGCCGGCGAGAGCCGCTGCTGCACCGGCATCGGCCCGGTGAGGGCGATGCCGGCGAGGTCGTGGCGCACCGGCACCAGCACCGCCCGCTGGCCGGCGCTGCCGAAGGCCACGAGCGGCCGGTCGAGGTCGACAGGCCGCGGCAGCAGCGCGTACCACCATGCCTGGTCGAGCACGGACGCCGCCCGGGCATGGGGAAAACACGCGGCGCGCAGCGCGCTGCCGGCGCCGGCGGCGAGCACCACGAGGTCGGCGGGCGCCGACTTGCCGCCCGCCAGCTCGACGGCCGCTGCGCCCTCACGCTCGTGCACCGCGTGCACACGCGAGCCCCGGCGCAGCGCCACGCCACGGCGAAGCGCCGCGCGCTCGAGCACCTGGTGCAGGTCGGCATGGCGGATGCCCAGTGCCGCCGGATAGCGCGCGCCGGCGAGGTGCTCGGTGACCAGCTCGTGCAGGTGCCGCCCGTGGCGGTCGATGACGTCGATGCCGCGGTAGGCGAAGCCCGCGCGCACGCATTCGTCGCCGACGCCCAGCGCCACCAGGCCGCGCAGCATGTTCGGCACGACCTCGATGTGGGCGGGCGCGCTGCACGGCTGCTCGGCCTCGTCGAACAGCTGCACCTGCAGGCCGCGGCCCGCGGCGGCAAGCGCGCAGGCCAGCCCCGCGAGGCCTGCCCCCACCACGCAGATACGCGCCAGGCGCTGCGTCATCGCATCGCCTTCGCGAATCGCAGGCGTGAGTTCGCCTGCCGCATGGCCGCAAGCCATTCGTTGTCTCCGTGCTCTGGTTGGAATCGGGTTGCCGAGAGGTTACGGAGCGGCAGGCACTGCGCAAAATGGTTTGTGTCCATGCGGCGCATGGACGCGGTGAATACTTTTCGGGTTAACCCGTGGGCCGATGCGCTTCAACAAGCTCGATCTGAATCTGCTCGTCGCCCTCGATGCGCTGCTCACGGTGCGCAGCATCACGCGCGCCGCCGAGCGCGTGCACCTGTCGCAGTCGGCGATGAGCAATGCGCTCGGGCGGCTGCGCGACTACTTCGACGACGAGCTGCTCGTGCAGGTGGGCCGGCAGCTCGAGCTCACGCCGCGGGCCGAGGTGCTGCGCGAGGCGGTGCGCGACGTGCTCATGCGCATCGACACCTCGATCGCTGCGCAGCCGCAGTTCGACTGCACGACCTCCGACCGCGAGTTCCGTCTGTGCATCTCCGACTACACGATGGAGGTGCTGATGCCGCGCGTGCTGGCCGCCGCGGCGGGACAGCGCAGCACGGTGCGCTTCAACCTGCTGCCGCAGGTGCGCAACCCGGCGCAGGCGCTCGAGCGCGGCGATGCCGACCTGCTCGTGATCCCCAAGGCCTACTGCTCGGCCGATCATCCGGCCGAGGTGGTGTTCACCGACGAGTTCAGCTGCGTCGTGTGGAGCGAAAGCAGCCATGCGCGGCAGGGGCTGAGCTTCGAGCGTTATGCCGGCGCGGGCCACGTCGTGATGCAGCCGGTCGGCACCGACCAGCCGGCGTTCGAGAGCTGGTTCGTGCAGCGTTACGGCCTGTCGCGTCGCATCGAGGTGACGACCTACGGCTTCGCCGCGCTGCCCTTCCTCGTCGTCGGCACGGAGCTGGTGGCCACGGTGCACTCGCTGCTGGCCCGTGGCGTGGCGAGGGCCTTGCCCGTCACGCTGCTCCCGCCGCCACTGCCGATGCCACCGTTCGAGCAGGCGATGCAGTGGCACAAGTACCGCTCGCTCGATCCGGGCCTGCAATGGCTCCGAAGCCTGATGCAGCAGGCTGCGGCGGCGATGACGGCCGACCCGGCCCCGCCCCCGGCGTAGTCCGGCGCGCGCGCGGCGACCGCAGTGAAGGCAGGTCCCTCAGCCGATCTGCGCGAAGGCCCCGAACGCCGCGTCCAGCGCCTGCACGAACACGCCGGTGGCCACGGCCGGGTTCTGGCCGCTGCGCTGGTACAGGCCGACCTCGGTGCGCGCGTCGGCGTCGGCCAGCGGCAGCCAGCGCAGCGTGCCCGCGGCCAGCTCGAGCAGCACGTTCTCCTGCACGAGCAGCGCGACGAAGCCGCCGCCGGCGGCCAGCGCGCGCGCCAGCGCCACCGAGCTCGTCTGCACCACCGGCTCGAGGCCGCGGCGTTCGCGCGCGGCGATGCGGTCGGCAATGAGGCGCAGCTCCATGTCCGCCGGCGGCAGCACGAGCGGGTGCACGACGCAGTCGCGCAGCCTCAGCCGCGCGCCGCGCGCCTCGAGCGCGTGCCCCGGCGCCACCACCGCGCCCAGCCGCTGCGGCCAGGCGCGCACCTGCACCACGCCCGGCGGCGGCACGCGCTGCAGGCAGAACGCGAGATCGACCTCGCCGCCGGCCAGCCAGCGCAGCAGCGTCTCGCCGTTGCCGGTGCGCACGTCGAAGCGGATGCCCGGGTGGCGCGCCGTGATGTCGCGCAGCACCGCCGGCAGCAGCACCTCGGCGCTGGCGTGCGGCACGCCGAGGTTGACGTGGCCGCGGCGCAGCGTGCGCAGGCCTTCCACCTGCGCCAGCGCCTGCTCGTAGTCGCGCTGCATGCGGCGCACGGCGCCGAGCACGATCTCGCCGGCCGCCGTGAGCTGCATGCCCTTGGGCAGCCGGTCGAAGAGCGGCGTGCCCACCTGGGCCTCGAGGTTGACGATCTGCTGGTGCACCGCCGCGGCGGTGAGGTGCAGCGTCTCGGCCGCCTTGCGCACCGAGCCGCGGCGGGCCACGGCGTCGAAGCAGCGGAAGGCCTGGGAGACGGCGTGCACGATCCGCGCACTGTACGGCAGCCGTTCGCTTCTTCCGAACGGGATGGAAGAAAAGTTCAGCTATGCCTGACGGGCGCGAATGTCCAGACTGCGCGCCATTCCACGCGGAGGTGACCCATGAAGCTGCCCCTGAAGTCCGGTGTTCGCCCTGTCCGTCGCGCGATGCTCGGCATCGCGTGCGCCGCCCTCGCCGGCGCGCTCGCTCCCTCGCTCGCCGGCGCGCAGGCCTGGCCCGACAAGCCGGTGACGGTCGTCGTGCCGTTCGGCGCCGGCGGTGGCGTCGACGCTGCGGCGCGCATCGTGCTGCCCAAGCTCGGCGAGCGCCTGGGCCAGCAGCTGATCATCGAGAACGTGCCCGGCGCCTCGGGCACCATCGGCACGCAGCGCGTGGTGCGCGCGCGGCCCGACGGCTACACGCTGCTGTTCGCGGTGGCCAGCCCCATCAACGTCGCGCCGCTCGTTGCCCCGAGCAGCGTGCGCTACGACGCATTGAAGGAACTGCTGCCGGTGGCGCCGGTGGCGGTGTCGCCGTTCGTGCTCGTCGGCCGGCGCGACCTGGCGCCCGGCGGCACGGCCGAGCTGCTGGCGCTGGCACGCAAGCAGCCGGGCAAGATCAGCTACGGCACCGACGGCATGGGCACGTCGCTGCACCTGACCGCCGCGACCATCGCGCAGCAGGCCGGCGTGAACCTGATGCACGTGCCGTACAAGTCGGGCCCGCAGGTGCTGACCGACGTGGCCGGCGGCACGGTGGACCTGGCCGTGCTGCCGGTGGCGCTGGTGCAGGGCATGGTGCGCGAGAACAAGGTGCGCGCGTTCGGCGTGACCTCGCGCCAGCGCAGCGACGCGCTGCCCGGCGTGCCGAGCCTTTCGGAAACCGGCGACCTCGCCAAGCTCGACGTCGAGTCGTGGATGGGCCTGCTGGCACCCGCGGGCCTCGATGCGGCCATCGTGGCGCGCCTGGCACGCGAAGTCGTCGCGGTGCTCGCCGACCCGGAGATCGTCAAGCAGCTCGCCGCCGGCGGCATGAAGCCGATGCAGATGCCGCCGGCGGAGTTCGCCGCCTACCTGGCGCGCGAGCGGCGCGCGATGGCCGCGGTGGTGAACGCGGCCGGCATCAAGATCGAGTAGACAGCCGGGCACGGCCGGCTTTGCGCGCAGGCCGCCGCTTGCGGCAGGCGAGCCACGGCACAGCCGGCCACCCGCCCCGCCATCGAACCGACGACGAGACGAGACCACGTGACGCTGCTGGCCGCGTTCGTCGTGCTGCTGGGCGGCGCGGCCATCGGCGCCACGAGCATCGGCGGCGTGGTGGTGGTGCCGGCGCTCGTGGGGCTCGGTCGTGTACCCGCCGAGAACGCGGTGGCGGCGGCGAGCTTCGCCTTCGCCTTTGCCGGCGCGGCAGCGTTCTTCGTGCGGCGGCCGCAAGGCGCGACGGCTGCACCGCACGTGCCGCTCGTCGCTTTCGGCTGGCTGGCCGTGCTCGGTGCCGCCGCCGGCGCGGCGCTCGGCGCGGCCACGCTCGCATGGCTGCCGGCGCGCGGCGTGGCGTGGGTGGTGGCGTTGCTGGCCATCGGCTCGGGCCTGCACGCGCTGCTCGGCCGCGGCCACGCGCGGCAGCGGCACCTCGGCGCCGGGGTGCTGGCGCTGCTGGCGCTGCTCGTCGGCGCCTTGTCGGCGTGGTCGGGCACCGGCGGGCCGGTGGTGCTGCTGCCGCTGCTGGCGCTGCTCGGCTGGCCAGCGAACGATGCGGTGGACGCGGCGCAGCGCGTGCAGCTGCCGGTGGCGGCGGCAGCGACGGTGGTCAACCTCGCCGCCGGCCGGCTGGACCTGCTGCTCGGCGCGATGCTCGGTGCGCTCGTGCTTGCCGGCTGGGCGCTCGGCCGCCAGCTCGCGCGGCGCCTGCCGGTGCCGCGCCTGCGCCAGGCGGTGGCGCTGGCGCTCGTGGCCACCGGCGTGGTCTTCCTGTTTCGATAGGCTCGAAGGAGACGTTCGACATGCGCACCGACGAACCCTTGCGCGCCGCGCTGCAGGCCGACGAGTTCCTGCTCGCGCCCGAGCGCACGCTGCTGCCCGATGCAGGCCCTGTGCCGGGCATCGGCGTGCGGGTGCGCGGCGGCCGTTTTGCCGACATCGGCCCGCTCGACGCGGTGCGCGCGCGCGCACCGGGCGTGCCGGTGCAGGCGCTGCCGCAATGCCTGCTGATGCCCGGCTTCGTCGACGCCCACCATCACCTCACGCAGAGCTTCGGCAAGGCGCTGGCGTTCGGCGAGCCCTCGGAGATCTTCCGCCGCATCTGGGTGCCGCTCGAGGGCAGCCTCGACCCGCGCGGTCTGTACCTCAGCGCCAAGCTCGCGGCGCTGGAGGCGCTGCGCGGCGGCTTCACCACCGTGTGCGACGCCGGCGTGCGCTCGGCGCACGGCATCGAGGCACTGGCTGCGGCCACGCGCGAAGCCGGGCTGCGCTGCGTGCCGGGCTTCGTGTGCAACGATGCCGGCGACAACAGCGCAGCGCGGCAGGCGCAGCTGCTCGCCGAAGCCGGCCGCTTCCTCGCCGGCGGCTCGGCGCTGTGGCACCCCTCGCTCGCCATCTCCATCCCCGAGGCGGCGAGCGACACGATGCTGCACGCCGCCGCGAAGCTGGCCGCCGAGGCCGGCTGCGCGCTGCAGGTGCACGTCAACGAGCACCTCGCGTCGGTGGAACGCAGCCTCGTGGCGCGTGGCCTGCGCCCGCTGCAGCACCTGCACGCTGCCGGCGCGCTGGGGCCGCAGGCGCTGCTCGCGCACTGCACGATGCTCACGCCCGACGAGATGCTGCTGCTGCGCGACAGCGGCAGCGCCGTCGCCATCAACCCGGTGGCGAGCCCGTGGAAGGGCAACGCCGTGGCGCCGGCGCAGATGCTGGCGGCGCTCGGCGTGCGCCTGGGTCTCGGCACCGACGGCACGCGCAGCGACGCCTTCCGCATGATGGACGCGGCCGAGAGCAACCAGCGCCTCGCCTTCGGCCTGGCCAGCGGCGACTCGGTGTGCGGCGCCGGCACGCTGTGGCTCGATATGGCACAGCGCGGTGGCGCCGACGCAGCGCGGCTGGGCGCCGTCACCGGCCGCATCGAAGCGGGGCTGGCCGCCGACTTCCTGCTGCTCGACCTCGACGTGCCCGAGCTCACGCCTTCGTGGAACCTCGGCTGGGAGCTCGTGCGCCTGGCCTCGCGCGCGCAGATCGCCTCGGTGCACGTGGCCGGCCGGCTGCGCCTGTGGCAAGGCTGGCCCGTCGACTGGGACGCGCGCGCGCTGCTGGCCGAGGTGCGCGAGGTGGCGGCGCGGCAGGTGGCGGCGGCGCCGCTGCACAAGGTGCACCGGCCGGCGTGAGCGTTGCCGCCGCGGCGTGAGCGCGGCAGCCGGCGGCCGAGGCATGCCCGGCCACGTGCCGCCCTCGGTGCCGCAACGGCGGGTAGACGTCCCGCGGGTGCGGCGCGCCGCACCCGCGTTCGGGCCTCAGTGCCCGTGGCCCCACGGCCGCGGCACCCTGCACTCGGCCGGCGTCGTGCCGCCGGCGCGGTGGTCCAGCGGCCCCTGCACCTCGTGCTTGTACTTCACGAGCACGCTGTCGCACACCACGTCGCGCGTCTCGAGGTTGCCGCCGCAGGTGAAGTTGGCCGCGTCGTCGGTGCTGCCGCTGCCCTTGTAGACGGCGGTCCGCGGGTACGGGCACAACGGCCGCGTGCGCGTGACGACGCCGCCCGTGACGACCTGCGAGGCGATGGTCTTCGGCGGCACCTTGTTCTCGACCCAGACCACGAGCGCGTCGAACAGGCCCTGCGGCTGCGGCCCGGCACCGCCGGCGCAGTGGGCGACGCCCGGCGCACCGGCGCGCCTGGGGACGCGACCGCCCGCCAGCGGGTCCCCTGGGCGAGGGGCGGCGAGGGCCGCTCGCAACGACGCCCACGTGCCCACCCACCTACGATCGGCCTCGAACCCGCGGCACGGACCGCCGCACGACGAGGCAACCGGACATGGGCATCGGCATCGGCATGCGCGGCAAGGACCTGCGCACCTTCCTGAACGTGGCGCGCGAGATGGGCGTGACGCTGCTCGTGCGGCACACGAACGAGGACTCGCTGCGCTACGTGGGCCAGCCGGGCTACTACCCGAAGCCGGCGCTGGTGAAGGCGAAGACCGCGGACTTCGACCCGCCTGCGGCGATGCGCTCCCTGCAGGGCCGCATGGTGCAGCAGAGCTACAAGGTCGCCGGCCTCGTCGTGCACCCGGGCATGCACCCCGCGGCCTACAAGCCGGCCAAGGTGGGCAAGGCGCTGCACTGCTGGGACGACGGCATTCACCTGCTGGCCGCTGGTGCCGCGCCGCGCCAGGGCGACCCGGCCAGGCCCGAGACCTGGGCCGAGTGGGGCGTGGCGCGCACGGCCGCCTGCTCGGCCGACTGGCGCTGGCGCGTCGACGTGGACCCGGCGTCGAAGCACTACGGCTGCCTGCAGCTTTCCAACGCCGCGATCGGCGTCGGCTGGGCCTACATCCACGGCGACTACGACCTGAAGGACGTGATCGTGCCGGGCGCCGAGACCGACAACCGGCGCAACGAAGGCCAGGTGCACGGCGTCAAGAACTTCACGCCGCTGCTGCCCAATGCCGACTTCGAGCGCATCCGCATCGAGCTCAACCGCCGCATCGGCTCGGACATGGTGCAACACGGCGCCGAGGCGCAGTTCGCGTGGCATGGCGACGAGCCGATCACGGCGGCCATGGCCGACGGCACGCACGTCGTGCTGCTCGATGCGATGACGGTGCAGCGGTGGTACGAGAACCTCAACCGCGAGGTGCTGGCGAAGAAGGGCACCGACTACGCGCGGGACCGCTCGAGGATGTTCCACTTCGGGCCCGAGGGCATGTTCGCGCCGGGGGCGCTGCCGGCGTCGACCTGGGGCTGAGGCGCAGGCCTTCATCCGCGGGCATCCCAGGCCGCGAAGGCAGCCGGCCCCCCGCGCGGCGCACCGCCGCGCAGCTACCTGAAGTCGTACGGCTCGTCGGCGCGACAAGGCCCGAGGATCGTCGCGGCGACGAACGCGTCCTGCACCTGGCGGCGCGTGCCGAGCAGCGCCTGCCGGGCAAAGCGGCGGCGCGCTCGCGCCGGCGGTGCGGCGTGCGCCTCGGCACGTTGCCGCGGCGGCTGCGAGGGCGCAGGGCGGGCAGTGGGCGGGCGCGGCGGGGCCGCCGTTCCGCGCCACTCCTCCTCGGGGATCTCGTCGTCTTCCTCGGGCTCGGCCTGCGCCACCTCGGCCCGCCGCCGCCTCGCCGCACGCTGCATCACCACGTTGAACAGCACGAACGCGGCGAAGAGCAGCGCGAACAGCAGTTCGATCGGGAGCCCTCTCATGGCCGATACCCTCGCGCGCGGCTCGCGGCTCGCGTCAGGCCGGCGGACTGCCGGTGCCGCCCTTGTCGCCGCCGCCGGCGATCTCGTCGCGCATCGCC